>JASLEM010000248.1 GCA_030151165.1 Burkholderiaceae bacterium | reverse complement strand
GCCGCCGCGGACCTCGCGCGGCAGGTGGCCAGCGAGATCGCGCGCGACGGCGGCCGCGCCACCGACGTCGCGCTCGACCTCGCCCGCCCCGACGGCCCGCACGCGCTCGCGCGCCACGCACGGCGCATCGTCGGCGGTCGGCTCGACGTGCTCGTCGTGCACTGCGCGGCCGTCCGGTGCGGCGCGGCAATGGCGGAGGTCTCGCTGCGCGAGTTCGAGGCGCTCGTCGCCGCCACCGTGCGCGCGCCGCTGTTCGTCGTCCAGCAGCTGCTGCCGCAGTTGTGCGTCGGCAGCAGCGTCGTGCTGCTCGGCGCGCGGCCGTCGAGCGTGAGCGAGGCCGGCGTGGACGCGGCGGCGAACGCGGCCCTCGTGGCGCTCGCCGCCTCGTGGGCCGCGATGCTCGGCGCCCGCGGTGCGCGCATCAACACGGTGCTCGCGCCCGCGGGCGCGCGTGACGCGGGCGCGGGCGCGGGCGAGGACGACCTCGGCGCCATCGTCGCCTTCCTCGCGGGCGACGACGCGCGCTGGATGACCGGCGCGCGCATCGACGTGGGCGCCGGCACGGCGGCCCTTCATCCATCGACCCCGGAGTGAATCCATGAACGCCATGACCTCGCTTGAACACCATCGTCTCGGACAGGCCTGCGGACACGCCGATGCCGGCGACGCCGCCGCGCTCGCCGCGATGCGCGCCGAGATCGCCGACGGCCTGTCCGCCACGCCGAAGCGCCTGCCCTCGAAGTTCTTCTACGACGAGGAAGGGTCGCGGCTGTTCGAGCTGATCTGCGAGCAGCCCGAGTACGACCTCACGCGCAACGAGCTCGCGATCATGCAGGCGCACGCGCCGTCGATCGCGCAGGCGCTCGGGCCCGGCGTGCGGCTCGTCGAGTTCGGCAGCGGCAATGGCATCAAGACGCGCCTGCTGCTCGGCGCGCTCGACGCGCCGGCGGCCTACGTGCCGGTCGAGATCTCGCCGACCGCGCTGGGCGCCAGCGTCGACGCGTTGCAGCGCGACTTCCCGCGCCTGCCCATCGTCCCGCTGGTCGCCGACTTCACGCGGCGCCTCGAGCTGCCGCGCGTGCCGGCGCGGCGCACCGTCGTCTTTTTCCCGGGCTCGACGCTCGGCAACTTCGCGCCCGACGATGCGCTCGCGCTGCTGCGCAGCATCCGTGTCGACGTCGGCCCGCGCGGCGCGGCGCTGGTCGGCATCGACCTGCGCAAGGACGCGGCCGAGCACGAGGCCGCCTACAACGACCGCGCGGGCGTCACCGCGCGCTTCACGCTCAACATGCTCGCGCACCTGAACCGGCGCGCGGGCACGGACTTCGACCTCGATGCATTCACCCACGAGGCCCGCTACGACGCGCAGGCCGGCCGCATCGCCACGCACCTCGTCACCGGCCGTGACCAGGCGGTGACGCTCGGCGCCCGCCGCTTCGCCTTCGCGCGCGGCGAGCGCCTGCTCGTCGAATACAGCCACAAGTACACGCTGGCCGGCTTCGAGCACCTGGCGCGGCAGGCCAACCTGCGCGTCGCGCGCACGTGGACCGACCCGCGCGAACGCTTCGCGGTCGTGCTGCTCGAAAGCACGCCGGGGCCGCGCGCCTGACGCGGGCGACGCCTGCGCCTCAGCGCTTCGTCTCGACCCGCGCCGCGAGCTCGTCGAGCCGGGACAGGAACAGCGCCAGTAGCGGCGAGGCGTTGCCCTTGCGATGGCCGACCGCGAGGTCGACCGTCGGCACCGTGCCGCGCAGCGGACGGCTGACGACCGACCACGGCAGGAAGTTCTCGACGTACTGCGGCATCAGCGCGACGCCGCGCGTGGAGGCGACGAGCGAGATGGCCATCGCGAGGTTGTCGATCTCGTGCAGGGGCTTCATCTCGATCCCGGCCTTCGCGAGGTAGCTCTTGATCACGTCGCGCAGGATCGTGGCCTTGGCGCCGATGTCGACGAGCTGCTCGTCGCGCAGCTGCGCCACGTCGACGTCCGCCTGCTTCGCCAGCGCGTGGTCGCTGGGCAGCAGCACGACGAGCGGCTCCGAGGCGATCTTGTGGAACGCGAGCTCGTCGAAGCGATCCTCCACGCGCATGAAGGCGAGGTCGAGCTTGCCCCAGGTCAGCGCCTCGGCGAGGTCGGGGGAATGCTGGCTCGACACCGTGACCTCGATCGCCGGCAGCTCCTCGCGCAGGATGCGCATGGCCTCGGGCAGCCAGTCGATCTCGAGGCCGGTGAGGAAGCCGAGCGCGAAGTTCGGCTTGGCGGGCGCGGCGGCGCGGCGCGCGGCCGCGACGCCCGCGTCGACCTGCGCCAGCGCGAGCCGCGCATGCTCGAGGAACACGCGCCCGGCCGCCGTCGGCTCGACGCCGCGCGAGTTGCGCGTCAGCAGCGGCGCGCCGACCTCGTATTCGAGATCGCGGATCTGGCGGCTGAGCGACGGTTGCGCCGTGTGCAGCCGGCGCTCGGCCGCCGTCGTGAAGCTGCCTTCCTCGACGACCGCGACGAAGAAGCGCAGGTGGCGCAGTTCCATGAGTCCTCTTTCGGTGTGACATGCCTTCGAGGCATGGGCGACGAGCTTACAAAGTCTTTGTCCCGCGGGCAAGCGATCACTAGATTGGAGGCATGGACAGCGATGGCGCCGTCCTCCCCCAAAAGCAACGATCGGATACCTGCCATGTCTACCTCGAACACTCCCGCGCACACCCACCACACCGCCCCGACCCGCTTCGTGGAAGCGAACGGCACGCGCTACGCCTACCGCCGCTTCGGCAAGGCCGGCGGCGTGCCGCTGGTGATGAACATGCACTTCACCGGCACGATGGACCACTGGGATCCGCTGGTCACCGACGGCCTCGCCGCCGGCCGCGAGGTGATCCTGTGGAACAACGCGGGCATCTCCAGCACGTCGGGCGAGGTGCCCGGCACCATCGAAGGCATGGCCCAACACCAGGCCGCGTTCATCCGCGCGCTGGGCCTCGCGCAGGTCGACGTGCTCGGCTTCTCGATGGGCGGCACCGTCGCCCAGGCGCTCGCACAGGCCGCGCCGGAGCTGGTGCGCCGCCTCGTGCTGGTGGGCACCGGCCCGCGCCACGGCGAAGGCATGGCCACGCTGACGCCCGAGGCGCAGGAGATCTTCGGCGCGACCTACGCCGAGCCCGACCACCTGTGGCTGCGCGTGATGTTCTCGCCGTCCGCGAAGAGCCAGGCCGCCGGCCGCGCGTTCCTGCAACGCTTCCGCCTGCGCCGCGAGGGCCGCGATCCGGAGGTGAACGACAAGGTCGCCCCGGCGCAGGTCGCCGCGCTGGGCCTGTGGGGCGCGGCGGCCGCACCGGGCGAGCCGCCCTACGACTACTTGCGCGCGATCACGCAGCCGACGCTGGTCGTCAACGGCCACGACGACGTCATCATCTACACGATCAACTCGGTGCACCTGCAGCGCCACCTGCCGAACGCGCACCTGATCCTGTACCCGGACGCCAACCACGGCTCGCTGTACCAGTACCCCGCGCTGTTCGTGAAGCAGGTCGACGACTTCCTGACGCGCGTGGCCGACTGAACGTCGAGGCCCGCGGCGGTCGCACGGCCGATCCCGCTACTTCTTCGGCGCCTTGCGCTTCGCCAGCGCCGCGGTGTTCGCCGCCACGGCCGCGAGGATCAGGGCCTTGAACGCGTCGGCGTCGACGGCCTCGCCTTCGCGGATGTCGATGGCGCGCCGCACGTTGCCCTCGAGGCTGGAATTGAACAGCCGGTGCGGATCGTCGAGCGCGGCGCCGCGGGCGAAGGTCAGCTTCACGACCTGCTTGTAGGTCTCGCCCGTGCAGACGATGCCATCGTGCGCGAAGACCGGCGTCCCCATCCACTTCCACTCCTCGACGATCGCCGGGTCGGCGTCGTGGATCAGCTGGCGCATGCGGGCGAGCGTCTCGCCGCGCCAGTCGCCCAGGTCGTGGATCTTCCGCGTGATGTTGGCCGAGGCCTCGGCCGCGTCCGGGGCCGCGGCCTTTTTCGTCGTCGCCATGTCGTCTCCTCGTCGAGCCGGCAGTTATACGCGATGGCCTGCGCGACCGCGATCCCGGCGGCGCAGATCGGCGAAAGGCGGGTTCGAGCAGCACCGCCCGCGCTGCCGTCGCTGGAGGACGCTGCGGCGAAGCGACGCTATCGGCGGCCCAGGCCCAGCCCTGGCAGCAGGTCGTCGACGACGTCGCGCCCTGCGGCGCGCGCCCTCTCGAACGCGACGCTGCCGCAGGCCTCGCGGGCGATCTCCTGCGCGCGCAAGGCCGACGCGGCCTCGATGTTCGTGCGCGCCGAGCCGCGCCGCGCATCGCCGTAGCCGAGCAGGCGCGCCGCGTCGTCGGGCCGGTGCTCGAGCGCCGCCAGGAGCGCGAGGTGGTCGGCCCATTCGACCAGCATCGAATGGTCGGCGGCGAGCGGCAGCCCCTGCTCCGCGATGCGGCGCGCCTCCGGCAGCGCGCCCTTGGCGATGAGTGCCGCGGCGAGGTGGTGCAGCGCGATCGCCGTCGCCTCGAGAAAGCGGCCGCCACGCAGGCTCGCCAGCAGCTCCTCGCCGTGGCGGATGGCGTCGTCGAGGCGCCCGACGAGCATCTCCATGTCGATCAGGTTGAGCAGCACGACCGAATGCCGCTCGCGGTCGCCCATCACCGCCGCCAGCGGCAGCGCGCGCTCGTAATGCGAGATCGCCACTTCGGTGTGGCCCAGGATCGAGGTCACGACGCCCTCGGCCAGCACCTGCATGAAGCGCGTCGCCACGGGCAGGCCGGTGCAATCGATGGCGCGCAGCCGGGCGAGTTCCGCGCCGGCGTCGAGGCCGCCGAGCGCCTTGGCGCCGGCCAGCAGGTAGAGCGCGCGCAGCAGGCGCGGCGGATCGTCGAGGCCGGTGTAGATGTCGGCGGCGATCTGCGCCCAGTGCCTCGCCGTCGCGGCGTCGCGGTTCGCGCAGAAGTGCGCGTAGCCGAGCGCCCAGCGCGCGCGCAGCGGCGCGGGCGACCGGGCATCCATGAGGGGCAGCGTGGCCTCCCACATGCGCCGTACCTCGGCGAAGACGACGCCCTTGAAGATCTCGTCGAGCGCGGGCACGAGCTCGATCGCCATCCCCGGTGCGTGCGCGAGCGCCCACGCGAGTGCGGCGCGCGCGTTGTCGATCTCGTTCCACAACGCGTCGAGCGCCGCGTCGCGCCCGAGCCGGCCGGCCGCCATCTCCCTGTCGGCGTGCAGGAACACATCGACCACGGCGCGTGCATGAAGGGCCCGGATCGCCGGCGCCTCGCCCGCGGCGTGCAGCTGTTCGAGCGCGAAGATGCGCGTCGTCTCGAGCAGCCGGTAGCGCGGCGGGTCGGCATTGTCCGCGTCGACCAGCGAGCGCTCGACGAGCTCGCCGAGCGCGTCGAGCGCCGCCCAGTCGTCCGCGATGCCGCCCTGCCCTGCGCCGTCGCGCCCCGGCCCCGCGTCGCCCGCCAGCACCTCTCGCGCCATCGCCAGCGAGCAGCCGCCCGAGAACACCGCGAGCCGCCGGAACGCGACCTTCTCGCGCTCGTGCAGCAGCCCGTGGCTCCATTCCAGCGTGACGCGCAGCGCGCGATGGCGGGGATCGTGCGACCCGCTGGTCGAGGTCAGCAGGCGCATCGGGTCGGACAGCAACGTCGCCAGGCCCGCGAGCCGCAGCGCCGAGGTGCGCGCCGCCGCCAGCTCCAGCGCGAGCGGCAGGCCGTCCAGGTGGCGGCAGATGTCGATGGCCGCCGCCACGTTCTGCGGCTGCAGCTCGAAACGCAGGTCGGCCTCCTGCGCACGCCGCACGAAGAGTTCGACCGCGCCGTACGACATCGCCGCGTCGGCCGTCGACCCGGCCGGCGCGAGCTCGAGCGGCGCGAGGCGCACCACCTGTTCGTGCGCGAGATGCAGCGGCGTCTGGCTGGTCACGAGCAGCGTCGTGCCGGGCGCCCCCTCGAGCAACGCGGCGGCGACGCGCGCCACCTCGTCGGCGATGTGCTCGGCGTTGTCGATGCCGATCATGACCTCGCGCGATCGCAATCCGGCGACCAGCTCGGCCAGGGTGTCCATGCCGCGCACCGCAACGCCCGCCGCGGCCGCGAGGGCGCCGGCGACGAACTCGCGCGCGCTGCCCGCGAGCTCGACCCAGATCGTTGAGCCGCTGCCCGCCGCGGCCTCCCGGGCGCGCAACACGTGCTGCGCGAGGTGCGACTTGCCCACGCCGCCGATTCCCACCAGCGTCACCAGCCGATGGGTCGACAGCGCCTGCCGCAGGCGCACGAGATCCGCTTCGCGCCCGTACAGCGGCACGTGCGCGCGCGGCATGCGCGACGGCGGCAGGCTGTCGGCCGCGGGCGCCGGCCGCGGATCGGCGCCGATCCCGAGCGCGCTCGGGACGGCCGGCCCTTCCTTCGCGACGAAGCGATACCCGCGCCCCGGCACCGTGCTGATGAAGGCGGGCCCGAGCAGCTTGCGCAGCGTCGACACCTGCACCGTGAGGTTGTTCTCCTCGACGTGCAGCCCGCGCCAGACCTGCGCGAGCAGTTCCTTCTTCGGCACGACCCGGTCGCGCTGCGCCACCAGCGCCACCAGCACGTCGAACGCCCGGGCGCCGATTGGAACCGGTTCCCCGTCGAGCAGCACGCGGCGCTCCTCAGGCAGGATGGCCAGCCGGCCGAACGACAGGGCGGGGATCGTCATGAGCGCTTGCGGCAATCGTCTTCCTCCATGGCGACACTTTATATTTTTTAATTTCTTAGCCCATAGACTTTGGATTCACTTCATCCAACCAAGTCCGAGGGGCTCTTCATGAATGCTTCCAAGATCCACGCGAAGACCGGGCGCAAGGCGCTCCGGGCACGCGTGTCGACCGGCTCGGCCGCGCTGGCGCTGTGTGCGTTCGCCGTGGCACCGGCCGTCCATGCCGCGCCCGTCGCGTCACGCCCGCTGACGGCGCAGTCGATGGACCTGGGCGCCGCGAACGCGGCGACGACGATGTCGGTCACGGTCGGGCTGTCGGGCCGCAACGAGGCGGCGCTGGCCGCCGCGGTCGCCGCCCTGTATGAGCAGGATTCGCCGACCTACCACCGCTGGCTGAGCGACGCCGACCTCGCCGCCTACGGCCCGGGCGCCGACGAACTCGCCGCCGCCAGGTCGTCGCTCGCGGCGCAGGGGCTGCATGTGGACAGCGTCTCCGCCGACGGCCGCCTGCTGAAGGTGACGGGCAGCGTGGCGTCGGTGCAGAAGGCCTTCGGCACCTCGATCCACCGTTGGCAGGCGGGCGGCCGAAGTTTCCTGCGCAGCGCGGCCACGCCGAAGTACCAGGGCGAGCACGCCGAGCTGTTCTCGGGGGTGTCGGGCCTGACGGGCCTGGCGATGCAGCCGCAGGTCGCGCGCCAGATCGACTTCGCCACCGGACGCCCGAGCGCCCGCGTCGCGGTGGGCGCGGCGGCCACGGCCGACCCGCTGAGCCGCTACACGAACGAGTGCTTCGGCCCGCAGTCGGCGGTGCACATCCAGGGCGCGCACATCGGCCACGGGCGCCCGACCGGCGTCCAGGCCGACTGGAAGGGTCCGAGCTACCTCGACTTCAACAACGTCGACACCCGCAAGGGCTGCGGCTACACCGCTCAGCAGCTCGTCCACCACTACGGGTTCGACGAGGCGCAGGCCCTCGGCTGGACGGGCAAGGGCCAGACGATCGTCATCGTCGACGCCTACGGCTCGGCGACGGCGCTGTCCGACCTCAACGCCTTCTCGCGCGCGATGAACCTGCCGACGATGGACACGCACAGTTTCCAGACCGTCTACCCCGGCGGGTTCCCGGTCGCGTCCGACGCGGGCTGGGCGCTGGAGACGACGCTGGACATCGAATGGGCACACGCCTTCGCGCCCGACGCGAAGATCGTCCTCGTGGCGGCGGCGGACGCCAACGACCTCGAACTCGGCATCGCGCTGCAGTATGCGGTGGCACACCGCCTCGGCAACGTGATCTCCAACAGCTTCGGCCTGGCCGAATCGCTGTCGAGCCCCATCGCCGCCCGCATGTACGACCAGATCTTCGAGCGCGCCGCCGCCAGCGGCATCGCCGTCAACGTGGCGACGGGCGACGCCGCCGACAACGGCCTCGGCACGCCGGTCGGCGCGGCCTCGGTGCCGGCGGATTCGCCTTACGCGACGGCGATCGGCGGCACCAGCATCAACGTCCCGAGCGCCAACGGGCCGGTCGAGGCCGCGTGGGGCACCGCGGTCACCGGCCTCGGCTCCGACCTGAACCCGTACCTGGCGCCGATCACCTACGCCACGGTGGAGGGCACCGGCGGCGGCGAAAGCGTGTTCTTCGCCAAGCCGGCGTACGAGAGCAAGCTTCCTGGCAAGGGACGGCAGTTGCCCGATGTCTCCGCCGTCGCCGATCCGCAGACCGGCGCGATCATCGTCTTCACCGATCCCGACTCCGGCGTGCAGTACTTCGACGTCGTGGGCGGCACCAGCCTCGCGACGCCCGTGTTCTCCGCGATGTGGGCCGTCGCCGACCAGGCCGCCGGCGAATCGCTCGGCCAGGCCGCGCCGATCATTTCGCGCATGCCGGCGTTCGCGGTGCGCGACGTCCTGCCGATCAAGCCCGGCCCGTCGCTCGCCTCCGGCACGATGACGATCGGCGCCGGACCGGCCGTGAGCTACGACGCGGCGCAACTGCTCGGGATCGACGCGACGCAGCCCACCGGCTTCGCCAGCTTCCTGTTCTCCGGCCGCTCGTCGCAGGACGGCGTGCCGGCGTGGGAGGTGCTCGGTTTCGGCATCGACGCCTCGCTGGCGGCGGCGCCGGGCTGGGACAACGCGACGGGCTACGGCGTGCCCAACGGCATCCTGTTCCTCGACGCCGCGCGGGTCTTCGCGCGAACCCGCTGAAGCCGCGCCGCCGGGACGGCAGGCCGCCCGGTGGCCTGCCGCATCGACGCAGGCACGCACGCTTCGGGGCGTGCGTGCCGGTCGCATCCCGGAATGAAAAAAGCACCTGGCGTCTCCGCCAAGTGCTTGATTTCCAACTTCTGGTGGGCGGTGAGGGTTTCGAACCCCCGACCCCATCCGTGTGAAGGATGTGCTCTACCCCTGAGCTAACCGCCCGAATTTCTTCGCCGTCCTCATTTCAGGACAGCCACGGATTATGCCACAGCTTCCTGAGCAATTGCACGCCAGATCGTCTTTCCACCGCTGGCCTTGTCGATCTCGCCCAACACACGCTCGTGGCTCGCGAGTTCCGCGTCGTTGGCGGCCAGCACCGGCAGCTCGAAGCTCGAGAGGTCGATCGGCGTGTTGTCGACACCGCCCGCGCCGCCCTGCTCCTCGCCGAGATCCATCACCAGCGAGTCCTGGCCGCGCGTCAGGTTGATGTAGACCTGGGCCAGCAGGTCGGCGTCGATCAGCGCGCCGTGCAGCGTCCGGTTGGTGTTGTCGACCTCGAGGCGCTTGCACAGCGCGTCCAGCGAGTTCGCCTTGCCCGGGAACATCTCGCGCGCCATCACGAGCGTGTCGACGACGCCCGAGACATGCGTGCTGAACTTGGGCAGGCCGCAGCGGCGCAGTTCCTCGTTGAGGAACCCGACGTCGAAGCCGGCGTTGTGGATGATGATCTCGGCGCCGCGCACGAACTCGATGAACTCGTCGGCGATGCTTCTGAACAGCGGCTTGTCGGCGAGGAACTCGTCCGTCAGGCCATGGATCTTGACGGCGTCCTCGTGGTTCTTGCGCTCCGGGTTGAGATAGAAGTGCAGCGTGCGGCCGGTGAGGCGGCGGCTGTCCATCTCGATGCAGCCGATCTCGATGACGCGGTCGCCGCTCTCGGGGCTCAAGCCGGTGGTTTCGGTGTCGAGGAAGATCTGGCGCATGGTGTGTCGGGTCGGGAAGGTCGGACGAAAGTCTGGGGGCGCGTCGGCGTCTTCAGGCCTGCATCGGCGCCATCGGGCGGCGCCGGGCGCCCCACGCGAACAACAGCACGCCGGCGACCAGCATCGGCACGCACAGCCACTGGCCCTCGCTCCAGTCGAACGCGAGCAGGTGCGTCGCCGGGTTGCCGACCAGCGTCGTGCTGTCGCCGATGAAGTTGTCCGGCTCGCGGAAGTATTCGGCCACGAAGCGGAAGAAGCCGTAGCCGATCAGGAACAGGCCGGACACCTGCCCCAGCCCGCGTTCCTTCTTGCCGTAGATCCACAGGATGACGAACAGCGCGATGCCTTCGCCGAGGAACTGGTAGATCTGCGACGGGTGGCGCGGGAT
>JASLEM010000271.1 GCA_030151165.1 Burkholderiaceae bacterium | reverse complement strand
CCATGACCTGGACGGCATTGCGGCCGCTCTTGAGCGACGCGAGCACGGTGGGCCAATCGTGGCCCAGCGGGCTCAGCGCCCCGAATCCGGTGACGACGACGCGCTTCATCCGAGCATGCCCCCGTTGACCGAGATCACCTGGCGCGTGATGTAGGCCGCCTCGGGCCGGAGCAGGAAGGCGACCAGCGCGGCCACCTCGTCGGGCGTGCCCATGCGGCGCAGCGGGATCAGCTTCATGGCTTCCTCGAGCACCTCGGGCGGCACCATCTCGGTGTCGATCAGTCCGGGCGCCACGCAATTGACGGTGATGGCGCGCTTGGCAAGTTCGACGGCGAGCGACTTCGTCGCCGCGATCACCCCGGCCTTCGCGGCACTGTAGTTGGTCTGGCCGCGGTTGCCCATCAGCGCCGACACCGACGCCAGCGTCACGATGCGCCCCGGCTTGCGGCGCTGGATCATCGGCATCACGACCGGGTTCAGCACGTTGTAGAACGCGTCGAGGTTGGTGTGGACGACCGCGTCCCACTCCTCGCCGGTCATCGCCGGGAAGGCGTTGTCGCGCGCGATGCCCGCGTTGCAGACGACGCCGTAGTAGGCGCCGTGCCGCTCGATGTCGGCCAGCAGCGCGGCCGACGCGGCGGCGCGGTCGGCGACGTCGAACGCGAGCACGCGGGCGCTTGTTCCAAATTCCACGCCGAGCGCGATCGCCTCGTCGGCCACCGCCTGCGCGGCCGCGCCGCCGGTGCGGCCGTGCACCACCACGTCGTGGCCGTCGCGCGCGAGCGCCAGCGCGATGGCGCGGCCGATGCCGCGGCTCGAGCCGGTCACGAGCACCGTCGGTCGTTGTGTCTTCTCAGTCGTCGTCATCGTTGTTCTCCCTGTCCGTCGCCCGTCGCGGACATCGATCCGCCGCCATCCCGGGCGGGCGATCCTTGTTGTTCCGGTGCGTCCGCCGGCGGCTCGTAGACGTTCAGCCGCGCCGTCGCCAGCACGCGCCCGTCCTGCGTGATCGTGCAATCGAACACGCCCAGCCCGTTCTCGCCGACCAGCTCGCTCGTCGCGGCGATCCGCAGCTCGGCACCGGCCGCGAACGCCGGCACGCGGGCCTCGTAGCGCCGGCTGCCGAGCAGGAACCCGATTCTCGGCGATCCGCCGGCGGCCCGCGCGCGCGCGCCCGACCACGCCGCGATCGCCTGCGCCATGTACTCGATGCCGACCCACGCCGGCACGCCGTCCGGGCCGCTGAAGAGGCCTTGCGCCGGCACGCGCACGCAGGCGACGATGGACTGGTCGTCGCAGCGCTCGACGCGATCCAGCAGGCTCATCGCGCCGCGGTGCGGCACCCACGCGTCCATCGCGTGCGGCGGCCACGGGCCGTCGTCGAAGTCGGTCGTCGACATCGCGTCCACCCTCATTCGCGCGCGAACACCAGCGCGGCGTTGCTGCCGCCGAAGGCGAACGAGTTGCTCAGCACGTGGCGCACCGGGCGCTCGTGCACGCTGCCGGGCGCCACCACGCGCAGGGCCGGCAGCGCGGGGTCGCGCTCGCCGTCCCACCAGTGCACCGGCAGGCGGCCGCGCGCGTCGTCGGACAGCGCGTGCCACGCGAAGACGGCCTCGATCGCGCCGGCCGCGGCGAGCGCGTGGCCCGTCAGCGGCTTGGTGGAGCTCACCGGCACGTCGAGCCCGAGCACGCGTTCGACGGCGAGGCTCTCCATCGCGTCGTTCTGCGGCGTCGCCGTGCCGTGCAGGTTGACGTAGTCGATGTCCGCGGGCGCGAGGCCGGCGCGGCGCAGCGCGCGCCGCATCGCCTCGGCGGCGCCGCGGCCGCTCGGCTCGGGCGCGGACATGTGGTGCGCGTCGGCGCTCTCGCCCCAGCCGGCCAGGCGCACGGGGCCGGCGTCGCGCCCCATCAGGAACAGCGCGGCGCCTTCGCCGATGTTGATGCCCGACCGGTTCGCCGACAACGGGTTGCAGCGCTCGGCCGACACCGCGTCGAGTGCCGAGAAGCCCGCGATCGTGAAGCCCGAGAGCGCGTCGGCGCCGCCGGCGACGACCGCGTCCACCACGCCCGAGCGCAGCAGCCGCGCGCCGGTCGCGAGCGCCTTCGCGCCCGACGAGCACGCCGTCGAGATCGCATACACCGGCCCGGCCACGCCGGCCTCGCGCGCGACGCACTGCGCCGCGCTCGCCATCTCCTGCTGCGCGTAGTCGTAGCGCGGCGGCCAGCCGAAGCCGGCCTGCACCTGCTGGATCGCCGACACGCCTTCGTCGAGGCCGGCCGTGCTCACGCCCAGCACGACGGCCACGCGGTGCGCGCCGAAACGCTCGATCGCCTGCGCGACCGGCGCGCGCAACGGCGCCAGCGCGGCGAGGATCAGCGCGTTGTTGCGCGTGCGCAAGGTGTCGGGCAGGTGCGCGATCGACGGCAGCTCGCCGTCGAAGGCGCCGAGGTTCAGCACGCGGCCCGGCGTGTGGCGGTCGGTCGGGGCGACACCCGACGGGGTATGGGCCCACAACCCGGCGCGGATGGCCTCCGGCGTGCTGCCGAGGGCGCAGACGCAGGCGTGGTGCTGGAGATAGACGTTGGCGTCGTTCATGGCAAGGACAAAAGGGTCAGGGCGACGGCGCGGACGCGGTGGTGTCCGGCGCGCCGGGCGCATCGGCGTCGCGCGATTCGATCTTCAACCTGAAGTGCTCGCGCCGCTGGTCGAGCTCGACGACCTGCGGGGCGGGATGCGTCACGACGGTCACGACCGCGCCGTCGTGGCTCAGCGTTCGCGTGTCGCCCTGCTCGTCCAGCTGCCAGCCGGCCGGCAGCGCGGCGCGGATCGCGGCCACGGGCCACAGCGTCAGCTGCAGGTCGCTCAGGACGCGCGCGCCCGACACCACCTGCGGCCACCACGAGGCCTTCGACTCGGTGAGCGTCGTGCCATCCCAGTCGAGGCGCGCGGCGACCTGGCCCATCGCGACGAGGCCCAGCTGCACGTGCGCGGCGTCGGCCTCGAGCAGCGCGTCGACGGCCTGCTCGCGGCCCGGCGCGTAGACCGTGATGTGCTGCTGCAGGTTCAGCGTGCGGCCCAGCGACGCCGGCGCGAGACGCAGCTGCGGCGGCTCGTTCGACGCCGCCGCGCCGTGCGGCGTCGACGCGCAACTCGCCAGCATCGCCCCCATCGAGGCGACGCAAATCGATGTCAGCCGGGCGGCGACGTTCACGCGCTGCACAGTTCCTCCAGCACGCCGAGCCGGCGCCGGGCTTGCGCGACATACGGGTTCTGGGTATCCCACGCGTAGCCCGCGAGGATCGCCGAGATCATGCGGCGGATGTCGGGCGTGTGGCGCTCGTGGAAGATGATCTTCTGGAAGCCGCCGGCGTACCACGCGTCGACGAACGCGCGGAAGGTGTCGACGCCGGCCTTCAGCGGCACGGCGTAGTCGGCCTGCCAGTCCACCGTCTCGCCGGCGAACTCGCGCGCGATGCACTGCGTGGCGAGCGAGGCCGACTTGAATGCGATCGTCACGCCGCTCGAGAACACCGGGTCGAGGAACTCGCCCGCGTTGCCCAGCAGCGCGAAGCCCTGGCCCCACAGCGATTTCACGTTGGCCGAGTAGCCGACGATCTGGCGCGCGGGCGTGTCCCACTCGGCGTCCTTCAGCAGCGCCGACAGGCCCGGATCCTCGGCCAGGATCGCGCGCAGGCGCTCGATCTCGCTGCCCGGGTAGTCGGCGAGGAAGGCCTGCTCGGCAACCACGCCCAGCGAGCAGCGGCCGTTCGAGAACGGGATCGTCCAGAACCAGACGTCCGGGCGCTTCGGATGCACCGTCACGCGGATCTTCTGGCGATCGAAGCCGGCGTCGTGCCCGATGTGGTCGGCCACGTGCGTGAAGATCGCGCCGCGCACCGGGAAGTTCGACGGCGTCTCGAGCTGGAGCAGGCGCGGCAAGGTACGGCCGAAGCCGCTGGCGTCGAGCACGAAGCGGGCCTCGACGTCGTACTCGCGGCCGTCGGCGTCGCGCACGCTGACACGCGGCTGCGCGCCGTCGAGGTCGATCGCGGTCACCTCGTGGCGGAAGCGGACGTCCGCGCCCATGCGGGCGGCGGCGCTGGCGAGCACCTGGTCGAAGGCCGCGCGCTGCACCTGGTAGGTCGTGCCCCAGCCGGGCGAGAACTTGTCGCGGAAATCGAACGCGGTATGGCGATCGCCCCACGCGAACGCGGCGCCGTTCTTGTGCTGGAAGCCGGCCTCGACGACGTCGCGCAGCATGCCCGCGTCCTCGATGTATTCCATGCTCTGCGGCAGCAGGCTCTCGCCGATCGAGAAGCGCGGGAACTGCTCGCGCTCCAGCACGACGACGCGGCGCCCCTGCTGGCGCAGGAAGCCGGCCGCGACCGAGCCGGCGGGGCCGGCGCCGACGATCAGGACGTCTGTGGATTCGATGGAGGACATGGGGAGACTTCCGAAAGGACTGGGTCAGCCGGGTGAACGGGGAGTGTGCGACGCCGCGGGCGCCGGACGGTAACAGGGCGCGACGAGCGCGACGAGCGCGATGCCGAACAGCAGCGTCAGCCCGAACGAATGCAGCGCGGGCGTGCTCGACAACGCGAGCAGGCCGAACGACAACCACGTGCTGGCCGCGCCGAGCACGACGGCCAGCCACGCCGAGCCGGCGTCGGCGTCCTCGCGCTCGAGCAGGAAGATGCCGTAGTCGATGCCGATGCCCAGCAGCAGCGCGAGCGCCAGCACGTTGAACAGCTGCAGCGCCTGGCCGCACAGCGCGAGCAGCGCCAGCGTGCCGAGCGTCGCGACGGCCGTGGGCATCCACGCGCGCCACGCGCGGCGGCCGTAGCGCCAGGCGAGCGCGAGCAGCACGGCCGCGTGACCGGCGACCAGCAACAGCCCCATCATGTGGCGATAGCGGCCCAGCAGCGCGGACACCGACTGCACCTGGTCGACCCAGCGCACGCCGGGCAGGCCGTCGGCGCTGGCGGCGATCGCGGGCAGCGACGCGAGGTCCCGCACGCCGCGCAGCATCACGACGCTGGCGAACGCGCCGCCACCCGGCGCACCGGAAACCGCACCGGGCACCGCGCCGATCCACAACGAGCGGCCCGCGGCGGCCGCGGGCGACGCGAGCCAGCGATCGAGCGTCAGCGGCGCGGCGTCGAAGGACGCGCGCTGCTGCTGCTCGCCGACGACCTGGTCGACGCCCGCGACCACGCCGTCCTCGACGCGCTTCGTGAGCGCCGCGTCGGCCGCCTGGCGCGCGCGCGACGGCACCCAGTCGGACAGCGCGCGATAGCCCGCGAGCTCGCCGGTGGCGATGCGCGCGTCGAGGCGCGTCTTCAAGGCTTCCTCGCGCTGCAACACGTCGTCGGCACTCGCGCCGCGCACGACGAAGAACTGCGCCGGGCTCGCGAGGCCCAGCAGCCGGCCGATCTCGCGCTGCGCCTCGAGCAGCGCCGGGGGCGAGCTCTGCAACTGGCGCAGGTCGTCGTTGACGCGCAGCGTCGCGATGGCCGCCGCGGCGGCGAGCGCGAACACGGCGTGCGCGATCCACGCGGTGCGCGCGCCGCGCAAGCGCGGCCAGCGCGCGAAGCTCGCGCCGATCCGGTCGGCGAAGCCGCTGCGCCGCAGCGCGCCGCGGTCCATCCACGGGAACCAGCACACCGTCGTCATGAACGCGCCAACGATGCCGACGACCGAGAACAGCGCCATCTGGCGCAACCCCGGGAACGGCGGCAGGCCGAGCGCGACGTAGCCCAGCACGCTGGTCAGCAACGCGAGCGCGAGGCCGGGCAGCAGCGTCGACATCAGGCGCAGCGGCGGCACGCCGGGCGCGCCCTGGCGGCTCGCGAAGTAGTACAGCCCGTAGTCCTCCGCGCAACCGACGAGGCTCGCGCCGAAGACCGTCGTCAGCAGCTGCACCTGGCCGAACACCAGCGCCGTCGCCGACAACGCCATCGCCACGCCCACCAGCAGCGACACCGCCATCAGCAGCCGCGGCCACAGCGAGCGGAACGCAAGGAACACCAGCAGCAGCACGCCCGCGACGGAGCCGCCGCCGATCACGCCCATCTCGCGATGCGCGCGCGACGCCGCGGCCTCGGCGTGCAGCGGCACGCCGCCGGCAAGCACGCGGTGCCCGGCGCCCGCGTG
>JASLEM010000141.1 GCA_030151165.1 Burkholderiaceae bacterium | reverse complement strand
ACCATCGCGCTCGTCGTGCGCGATGGTCGGCACGAGGTGGTCGACGCGACTCGCGAGCCAGCGCAGGTTGCCGATGCGCTGCTCCTGGTCGCCGTCCTCGCTCGGCGGGTGCAGGCCGTCCCAGAAGGTGTCGACGAGGCCGGCGCAGAGGTCGAGGCCGTCGGCCAGGCCATCGAAGCCGCGCAGGCGGCCCCAGGCGTCGGTCAGCCAGCCGGCGACGCGCAAGTCCTTCGATCGCGCTGCCAACAGGCTCTCGCAGGCGCGCGCGACGCCCGGCCAGTCGGCGGACTTCAGCTTCTCGACCCATTCGCCCTGGTCGAGCGTCGGGTCGTCCTCGCGGCGCATCTCCTCGATCTCGTCGATCTCGGGCGAAAAGGACAGGTCGGCCCCGCAGGGATGGTCGTCGGAGATGGGCTGGAGGAAGGGGGCGATGTCCATGGTGTCTCGAGGTCGGGCGTTCGGTGGGCCTTGCCGCGCGCGGGAACGTGCCCGGCATGCCGGGCATCGAGCATAGGGGCTGGCGCCGAAAAGGCCACCCCATTCCGGGGGGCCTGGCGGCCGCGAGACGTTACACCTTGTTCGTGACGAGCTCAGTGGACCGGATCGACCGGCGCGTCGAACAGGTAGCCCACGCCGCGCTCCGTGCGGATCAGCTGCGGGTTCGACGGATCGACCTCGATCTTGCGGCGCAGGCGCAGGATCTGCACGTCGATCGAGCGGTCGTAGACCTCCGCGCCGTGCAGCCGCGAGAGCTCGAGCAGCTGGTCGCGCGTGAGCGCGCGCTGGGGCGCCTCGCACAGCGCCAGCAGCAGGTTGAACTCGCCGTTGCTCAGCTCGACGCGCGCGCCCTCCGGCGACGTGAGGCGGCGCGCGAGCACGCTCAGCTCCCAGCCGGCGAAGCGGTAGGCGCGGCGCCCGGCGCGCTTCGCGGGCGATGTGTCCTGCGTGCGCGCCTCGTAGCGGCGCAGCACCGAGCGGATGCGCGCGAGCAGCTCGCGGTTGCTGAAGGGCTTGGTGATGTAGTCGTCGGCCGCGATCTCGAGCCCCATCACGCGGTCGGCCTCGTCCTGCTTGCCCGAGACGATGATCACCGGGATCGAGCTCGTCGCGCGCAGCTCGCGCGCCAGCTGCATGCCGTCCTCGCCACGCAGGCGCAGGTCGAGGATGACGAGGTCGATCACGGCGTCCTGCAGCACCTGCGCCATCCGCGCGCCGCCGTCCGCCACCGTGACGCGGAAGTCGTTCTCGGTGAGGTAGTCGTCCAGCAGCTCGCGCATGGACGGGTCGTCGTCGACGACGAGGATGTGGGCGGCGCTGGTGCTCATGCTCATGCTCTCGGGAGAGGTGGAAGACGCGCGGTCGATCACGATGTTGCCATGGCGGTGCATGGAGGCGACTGTGGTCGCCGGCCGCTACGCTCGGGTTTCAGCGCCCATTACAGTTGAAACGCGGCGCGCCGCCGGGAAATCATCGTGGCACACGGCGGGGTCCCAATGGGCACCATCGGCACCGCGGTGCCCCGCGAAGGCGCAGCCAGGATCCATCATGTTGACCGTCGAAGTGATCGAGGACGATATCGCCATGCGCACGCTGCTGTCCGAATGGTTGTCCGACGAAGGACATCGGGTGCGCGCGCGTGCCGGCGTCGGCACGTCGGCGCGCGGCGATGTCGACCTCGTCGTCGTCGACCTGCCGGACCTGCCGACGCGCGGCGCCGGAACCGTCCGTCGCGTGAAGCTGCTGCATCCGGGCGCGGCCGTGATCGGCCTCTCGACGCAGCTGAGGCACGCGCTGGCCGGCGACTCGCGCCCGGCGCGCGCGCTGGGCGTCGACCGGCTGGTGGCCAAGCCGAGCACGCGGGGCGAGCTGCTCGCGGCGGTGGCCGACGCCGCCGGGGCGCGCGCGGGCGCGGGCGCGGTGCGCTGACATGGCCTCCGAACGCACGCTTCGCCTGCGCGTCCTCGCGATCGGGGCCGTCGTCATCGCGGCCTTCGTCGGCGAGGCGGCGTACGACAGCTGGCGCCTGCACCAGCAGATCATGGCCGCCAACACGCGCGAGCTGGGCAACCTCTCGCGCTCGCTGGCGACCGAGGCCCAGCGCACGCTGCAGGCGGTCGACACGCTGCTGGGCGAGACCGCTGACTGGGCGGCGGCGAAGGTGGACAACGGCGGCGCCGCGCTCGCGCCCGCGGACATCGACGCCGAGCTCGCGATGCGCGCGAAGAGCGTGCCCCAGGTCGGCACGCTGTCGCTCGTGGGCGCCGACGGCCGGCAGACGTACCGCGCGGGCGCCGCGCCCGTGCCGCTCGCCGACGTCTCCGACCGGCCGTACTTCACCGAGCAGCGCGACCACCCCGACCAGGGCCTCTACGTCAACGCGCCGGTGCAGAGCCGCAGCGGCGGCGCGGCGGCGCTGGTGCTGTCGCGCCGCATCAGCGGGCCCGGCGGCCGTTTCGAGGGCATCGTCAGCGGCACCGTCACGCTGCAGCAACTGCGCGACGCCTACCAGGCCATCGACCTCGGCAGCAGCAGCAACCTGATCCTGACGATGGCCGACGGCACCCTCGTGATCCGCCAGCCGACGCTCGTCGGCATCGAGGGCCGGCTCAAGATGCCCGAGCTGGTGGCGATGCGCGCCGGCATGCCGATCAACCGCATGGTCAGCCTGCTCGACGGCCGCCCCAAGCTCATCGCGGCCGTCGGGGTCGGCCAGTGGCCGCTGATCCTCGCGGTGCAGCGCGACGAGGCCGACGCGCTGCGGCCCTGGGTCGACGAGATGCGCGCCACCGCGATCCGCACGCTGCTGGCGGTGCTCGTCACCGTGCTCACGATCGCCGGCGTGCTGCGCCAGCTCAAGCGCGTGGAGATCGCGTCCAACGCGCTGCGCAAGAGCGAGAGCCGCTACGCGATGACGATGGACGCGACCAACGAGGGCCACACGGAATGGACGCTGGCGGACGACGCGATGTTCCTGTCCGCGAAGTGGCGCATGCTGCACGGCCTCGGCGAGGACGAGGACGTGCCGACCGGGGCCGCGCTCCGGCGCCGCCTCGCGCTGCACGACGAGGACTGGCCCGCGGTGAGCCACGCGATCACCGAGCACCTGGCCGACCGCACGCCCGCCATCGATCTCGACTACCGCGTGCGCCGCGACGACGGCTGGCACTGGATCCACACGCGCGGCCGCTGCCTGCGCGACGCCGACGGCCGGCCGCTGAGCCTGTTCTGCTCCGCCGTCGACATCAGCGAGCGCAAGCGCGAGGAGGCCGACAAGGCGGCGTTCGAGCTGCGCCTGCAGCAGACGCGCCGCCTCGAGGCGCTCGGCACGCTGGCCGGCGGCATCGCGCACGACTTCAACAACATCCTCGGCGCGATCCTCGGTTTCGGCGAGATGGCGCAGCAGCGCACGGAAGAAGGCACCGCGCTGCGCCGCTATATCGACCGCGTCATGCAGTCCGGCGCGCGCGCGCGCCTGCTCGTGCGCCGCATCCTGGACTTCAGCCGCAGCGGCGTGTCCGAGCGCGCGCTGGTCAACGTGCAGGGCGTCGTCGAGGAAGTCGTCGCGATGCTCGCGCCGTCGCTGCCGTCCGGCGTGCGCGTCGAGGCGCAGCTCGGGACCGGCGACGCCGCGGTGATGGGCGACGCGACGCAGCTGTTCCAGGTCGCGATGAACCTGTGCACCAACGCCGTCCAGGCGATGGGCGACCAGGGCTCGATCGGCGTCCGGCTCGAGCGCGTGCGGCTCGCCGGCGCCGTCTCGATGCTGCAGGGCGACCTCGCCGCCGGCGACTACGTGCGGCTCGACATCGACGATACGGGGCCCGGTATCTCGCCCGACGTCCTCGCGCGCATCTTCGATCCGTTCTTCACGACCAAGAAGGGCGGCGAGGGCACGGGGCTGGGCCTGTCGGTCGTGCACGGCATCGTCGCCGGGCTCGGCGGCGCGATCGACGTCGCGCGGCGCGAGCCGGTGGGCACGCGCGTGTCCGTGTGGCTGCCCGTCGCGGGCGAGCGCGCGCCGCAGGCCGCGGCCGGCGTCGCCCAATCGCCGATGGGCAACGGCGAGGTCGTGATGGTGGTCGACGACGAGGAGGCGCTCGTGCAGCTCGCCGAGGAGAAGTTGGCCGAGCTCGGCTACGAGCCGGTCGGGTTCTCGACCGCCGAGGCGGCGCTCGCGGCCTTCGAGGCGAACCCCGAGCGGTTCGACGCGCTGCTCACCGACCACATGCTGCCCGCGATGCCCGGCAGCGAACTCGCGCGCCGCGTGCTGGCCCTGCGGCCCGGCCTGCCCGTCATCCTGATGAGCGGCAACCTCGGCGAGCGTGCCGAGGCCGAGGCGCGCGCGGCCGGCGTGCGCGCGACGCTGCACAAGCCGCTGGGTCTGCAGGAACTCGCCGAGCAGCTGGCCGCGCTGTTCGCGTGACGCGCGCGCGCCGCGCGACCGCGCGCGGCGCCCTCGCGCCTCGTCGCGCGGACGATGTCATCTGAAATGTGCGATGACATCGCGAGGCAGCGCGCGCTGGCGAGGATGGATCCTCGTCGACGAGCGACGGCGCGCCTGCACGGCACGGCGCCACGCGACTCGAGCGACGGTCCCTTCCTCCTTATCGTCATCCGACACGTTCGATCCCACCGGAGCATTCCCATGATCAATCGCCGCATGTTCTCGTCGACGCTCGCCGCAGGCGCGGCCGCGTCCCTGCTCGCCAATGCCGCGCGCGCGCAGGACGCCGCCGCGCCGTCCGCGTCTGCCACGCCCCGCTCGCCGGCCGGCGTGCGCAACGTCGTGCTGGTGCACGGCGCCTACGCCGACGGCTCCTGCTGGAGCGACGTGATCGGCCGCCTGCAGGCCGCCGGCCTGCGCACGACCGCGGTGCAGAACGGCCTGCTGTCGCTCGAGGAGGACGTCGCCACGACGCGCCGCGCGCTCGCGCTGCAGGACGGCCCGACGGTGCTGGTCGGCCACTCGTTCGCCGGGATGATCATCAGCGAGGCCGGCGTGCATCCGAACGTCGCGTCGCTCGTCTACGTCGCGGCGCGCGCGCCCGATGCGGGCGAGGACTACACCGCGCTCGCCGCGAAGTATCCGAAGCCGCCGGCCAGCGGCGGCCTGGTCACCCACGACGGCTTCGCGGCGCTGAGCGAGGACGCGTTCCTGAAGTACTTCGCGGGCGATGTCGACCCCGTCAAGGCGCGCATCCTCTACGCCGTGCAGCAGCCGGTGTCGACGAAGCTGTTCAGCGGCCGCACGACCGTCGCCGCCTGGCGCTCGAAGCCGTCGTGGTACCAGGTCTCGCGCAACGACATGACCATCAACCCCGACCTGCAGCGCTTCATGGCCGCGCGCATGAAGGCGAAGACGATCGAGCTGCCGTCGAGCCACGTGTCGCTGATCTCGCATCCGCAGGAGATCGCGGCGCTGATCCTCGAAGCCGCCGCGAACAGCTGATCGAGCTGTCGCCAACAGGCCGCCGCGCCGGGGATCCGGGCGCGGCGGCTTTTCTTCGTCTGCGCGGGATCGGCGCCTGGCATCTCGTCATGCCGCCGATCCCCTGGCCGCTCCCGGTGCCTCGGTGCGGCACGACGCCATGCCTGACCGCCAGTCCACGCGAGAGAGGCCGCGTGGCGCCGGGCGCGAAGGCCCGGTCGTCCCGTCGACGCCACGAACGACGACGCGCGCCGACCGTCGGGGTCGGCGCGCGTTGCGGTCGCGGGCGGTGCATCCGGTCGCCCGGATGCAGGTGGGCGATCTCAGTTCGACGCGAAGCGCGTCTCGCCGTCGCGCACGCGGGCGGCGGCGTAGTGCGACGGGTTGATCTGGGCCAGCGTCAGGCCGACGTCGCCGACCTGCACGTCGCCGTCGCGCTGGGCCTGGGCGAGTTCTGCGCGGACTTGCGCGCGCGTCAGGCCGGGCGCCTTGTCGGCGGACGGGAAGCGCGAGGGCTCCAGTTCGGCGAGCGTGCGGCCGACGTCGCCGACCGGCAGCGAGCCCGCCGCCTGCGCCTGCGCCAGTTCGGCCTTGACCTGGGCGCGGGTCAGCGTCGAGACGGCCGATTGCGTCGGGTGGATGTCGCCGCCGGGGTTGGTCGACGAGAAGTCCAGGTCGCCGTGCGGGATCTGGCCGGCGGCTTGCGCGGCGCGGGTCTCGGCGACGACCTCGGCGCGTGTCAGCGGCGTCTGCGCGCTGGCGTAGCCGGCAGCGAGGGCGAGGAGGGTGGCGGCGAGGATGCGGGCGGTGGTCATGATGGGTTCCTTCAAGGTGGGCGGTGGAATTCAGGAGTCGTTGAACGCGTCGGCGGCACGGTGGTCGCCGGCATCGTTACGAGTCGCTGGCGTCGCCTTGTTGGTGGCGTCGGCTTCCCGATGACTCAACTTTGATCGCGGCCGGTTGCATCGCGATTGCGGCGGCACGCGCCCGCAATGCGGATGAAGCCCGGGCGGTTTCAGCTGCAACGCGGCCACCCGCCGCCGCGGCGCGCACGACGCCCGGCGTAAACTGCCCGACGCTCTTCCCGCCGATCCCCCGCGCCATGCCCGCTGCCCTGACCCTCCTGCGTGCCGACACGCACCGCCTCGCGCACGAGGACGTCGACTACGAACCGATCGCGGCCGCGTCGACGCTCGGCGCGCTGCTCTTCGCGCTCGACGCGCTCGACCCGGATGCGGTGACGCTCGACCACGCGCGCACCTACGCCGACCGCCTCGCGATGCAGCCCGCGCTGCTGGCCGCGCGCCAGTTCGGCCTGATCCTGCAGCGCCACGCGCAACGCGCCGATCGCAGCGCGCCGCGGCTGCCGGCGTCGGTGCGGGTCGACGACCTGCACGCGTGGGTGCATGCGGCGGCGGTCGCCGCGCCGGAGAAGGAGATCGAGCGCTTCTGCTGGCGCCTCGCGCGCCGCCTCGGCCCGGATCCGTGGTGCGACGGCCGCCCGGCGATCGAGTTGCAGAACCAGCAGTTCGCGTTGTTCGAGGGCGGGTTCGAAGAGACGGCGCCCGTCGAAACGGTTGCATCGGCCGAGTCGATCGAACCGTTTGAGCAGGCCGAGCCGCCGAAGCCTGACGCGCCCGCCGCCGACGCGCCCTGACGCGCTACTCGCGCCGCCCCGGCTCGGCGCCGGCGCGCGTGTGCATCGCGATGTGGGTCAACCCTTCGAACTGGCACAGGTCGAGCAGGTGCACGATGTCCTGATACTGCACCCGGGTATCGCCGTCGATGCGCACCGGACGGTTCGGATCCTGCCGCGCCGCGGCGTGCAGGCGTTCGCGCAGCACCACGGTCGTCACGGGCTCGTGGCCCCAGTAGACGCCGCCGCGCACGTCGACCCCGATCACCAGCGGATCGGGCGCCGCCGTCTTCGGGTCGAAGCTGACGGCCGCGTCGGGCAGCGTGATCGCGATGGCCTTCTGCGGCTTGCCCTCGGCCTTGCTCTGGAACGAGGTCGCGACCATGAAGAACATCAGCAGGAAGAAGATGCAGTCGATCAGCGCGATGAGGCCGATCTCGGGTTGTTCGTCGTCGCCGAGGTCGATGCGCATCACGGCGCTCCCGGGCGCACGCAGGCGTCGAGCACGCGGTCGAGCTGCTCCTCGAGCGCGAGACCGCACACCGTCAGGCGGTGGCGGAAGAAGTGGTGCAGCGCGAGCGAGGGCAGCGCGACGCTCAGGCCGGCCGCGGTGTTGACCAGCGCTTTCGAGATCCCGCCCGCGAGCAGCGACGCGTCGCCCATGCCGCCCGTGAACGCGATGACGTGGAACGCCTCGATCATGCCGACGACCGTGCCCAGCAGGCCCACGATCGGCGCGACGGTCGCGACCACCGCGAGCGGATAGGCCCGTTGCTGCTGCACCCGCAGCGCACGCGATGCGATCTCGCCGGCGCGCGTGCCCAGCACCTCGGCCGGCCAGCGCGCGCGGTTGGCGACGATGAAGCGCAGCGTGCCGGCGAGCACGCTGTCGTCGCGCGCGAGCCGCTGCTGCAGCTCGTCGAAGCGGCCGGCCTGCCACAGCGGCAGCACCTCGTCGACGAGCCCCGGCGGCACCACGGCCGACGGACGGAACCGGTGCAGGCGCTCGAGCGTGACGGCGATCGTCAGCAGCGACAACGCGGCGATCACCCAGATGCCGGCGCCGCCGGCGGCGAGTTGTTCGAAGAGGTTGATCGGGGTGTTCTGCAAGTTCGGGCCCGTGATGGAAGCTTCGAGGAAGCGTTGTGGAAGCGTTGTGCGACAGCTGTCGAAGAGGCGGCCTGGATCAGGACGCGACGACGACCGAGAAGAACGTGCGGTCGCTCTCGTTGAACAGCTTGAACAGCAGCCGGTGCGTGCCACGGGTGAGATGGACGCGGCGCTGGCCTTCGGCGAGCGCGAGGCTGGCGACGTCCTCGTCGCGGAAGAAATACGGTGGGTGGTACCACGGCTTGTCGCCGGGCGCGCTGACCCAGACGAGGCGGCCGTCAAGCCACATCTTCGAGTCGTCGTCGCCGGCGATCGAGAGCCACACGTCGCGGTCCTCGTCGACGCGCAGCTCGGTGGTGGCGTAGTAGACGGCGTTGTCCGAGCGGCCCGGCGGGATGAACGGATAAAAGCCGCGGCTCGCGTACCTCCAGGTGACGACCGCGTCGCCCAGCCCGCGGTACGCGCCGTCGAGGTCGACGTCCTCCTCCGGGGGATAGACCGTCTCGAGCGAGCCTTCGTGGCGACCTTCGAACGGGCCGATCACGTACCAGCTGTCCAGGTACACGCGCGTCGCGAACGTGCCGCCGGGCCCGAACACGCGGCCCGCGCCGGTGCGCACGGCGGCGGGGTCGACGGCCGGTGCGTCGACGTAGTGGACGAGGTCGTGGCTGCCCTTCGCCGCACCGTGCGTGAGGTCGATGCTCGCGCCGCGCGCGGTGACGGCGAAGGTCGGCGGCGGGTCGGCGGAGAGGTCGCGCGGGCCGGTGTCCTTCTCGCCGGCGATGCGGCCGCCTTCGACGCCCTTCACGCCCTCGCGGTTGACCGAGCGCCCGCTCTTCGCGCCGTCGATGCCGACGCGGCCCTGCGCTTCGCCGAGGCGCGTCATCGACGCCAGCTGGTCGGCCACCGATCGCAGGTTGCCGTCCGCGGCGCGCTGCTGGCCGGTCGAGCCCGAGGCCGGCGTCTTCGAGGCCGACGCCGTCACCGCGTTCGCCGCCGCGATCTCGGCGCGCGTGGGCAGCGTCACGCCGACGCCGTTCGCGTTGGCCGCGATCTGCGAGCGCCGCGCTTCGAGCGTCTCGCGCGCGCGGCGCTCGAGGGCGGCGACGAGGTCCTGCGGCGAGGACGCCGCGACCGGCGGCGCCGTCGCCACGGCTTCGGCGTCGATCTTGCGCGCGGCCTCGGCCTTCGGCATGCCGGTCAGGCGCGCGAGCGTCGCTGCGCGGATCTGGCGATCCTGCGCGTCGATGGCGGCCGACAAGGCCTGCGCGCGCCTCGCGAGCGCCTCGGGCGACGACGCCTCGCCCGCCGGCGCCGAGGCCGCGCCCGGGCCGCCGTCCGCGCGGGCGTCGCCGCCCATCTCGCGCCGGATCGCTTCCATGCGGTCGACGCGGCGCTGGAGCTCGCGCGCCTCGGTCACCGCGACCTGCCGCTCGGCGCGCGCCGCCTGCGTCGCGGCCGAACGCTGCTGTTCGGCGACACCCCACCCTGGTATCTGCATCAGCAACCCGATCGCCAGCGCATGCACGGCCACCGACCCCGCGACGTAAGGCCGCGCCGCGACGAGCCGCCACGCGCGGCCGACCGGGCGGTCGCTCGCGATGAAGGCCGTCGGGCGATCGGCGGCGTCGGTGGGCAGGGGCGTGGGCGGGCTCAAGGTCGTGCGCGTCGAGCGGCGGAGGCGGCTCGCGAGTATCGGCCACGGTTCGTGCGCGGCGGGCGTTCGTGCGACGACGCGACGTCGGGACTTTCCCGCGCTGCGGGCATCGGGCCGGATACCCGGTGCCGTGTCGCTACATCAGCCCCAGCGTGAACGCCTTCAGCGTCGCGGCGGCGCGGGTCGAGCATTCGAGCTTGCGGAACACGCTCTCGATGTGCGTGCGCACGGTGCTCGGGCTGATGTCCAGCACGCGCGCGACTTCCTTGTTGCTCTCGCCGAGGCTGATGCGGCGCAGCACGTCGGCCTCGCGCGTCGACAGCGACACCGCCGCCTTCGCCGGCCCGCGCGGTCGCGCGCCGGCGATCGCCGAGATCGCGGCCTCGGCGACGCCGGCGTCGAAGCGCCCGCGCGCCGCTTCCTCGCGCAGCACGGTGGCCGCGCCCTCCGTGTCGTGCGCGGCGCGCCACGGCCGCGGCGAGCGCAGCGCCACGAGCGCGACCGCGGCCGCGAGCACGCGCTGCGGCGTCGTCAGCGCCGCGCCGCCGAGGTTGCGGTAGTAGCCGCTGCCGTCCATGCGCTCGTACGCGTAGGACGCCAGCTCGGTCTCCGCCTTCAGGCCGGGGATGAGGCCGGCGGCGCGGAACGTCCAGTAAGGCATCAGGCGGATGCGCTCGCGGTCGGATGCCGACAGCTTGCCCGGACGCTCCCAGAGATGGTTCGGCAGCGCCGCGCGGCCGATCGCGTGGATCAGGCCGGCGCGCTGCAGCAGCGCTTGCGCGTGGGCGTCCAGCCCCAGCAGGGCGCCGGTGGCGCGCGCGCATTCGGCGACCTGGCGCGACTGGCCGGCGAGCCAGGGGAGCTTGAGGTCGGCGACGTCGGCGATGAGCTCCAGCGGCACGTCGCGCGACGCGGACGTCCGCGGCGACGCGGGCGCGCGGCCTTCCTCGTCGGCGTCGAGCTCGGCGAGCCACGCCGGCGCGGCGCGCATGACGTGGCGCACCAGCGTCGCCGGATACTTCGTGTCGGCGAGGCGGTCGATGCGGGCGAGCGCGTCGTCGAGGCCGTGCGCGCGGCTGAGGATCTCCAGGTCGCTCGCGAGCGCGACGTGGTAGACGACCGGCGGCACGTCGCGCCCCGCGAGCCGGCCCGGGTAGCCGCGGCCGTTCCAGGTCTCGAACACGTTGCGCAGGCCGGCCTCGACGAGCCGGTCCATGCCCAGCTGCGACGCGATGTCGCCCGAGACCTCGCAATGGATCTGCGCCAGCGGCACGATCGCGGCGTCGCGCCGGGCGTCCGCGGGCAGCTTCATCGCGAGCAACTGCTCGCGGCCGCCGACGTCGTCGCCGAGCAACTGGTCGAAACCCGCGGCGTTGGCGGTGCAGCCCGACCAGCGCAGCAGCGAGACGTCGTGCGCCGCGCGGCAGTCGTCGTCGCTGCCGCCGTCCTCCGCTGCGAGCCGCGCGGCGAGCCGGGCGGTGCGGTGCGAGTGGTCGGTCGGGCGGCCCATGCTCAGGTCGCCGATGAACGCGAGCGCGAGCACGGCGTCGCCGACGGGGACGCTGGCGGTCGCGGCGCGAGCCTGGGCGGAGTGGGACGGGTCGGTGCTCATGGCGATGGATCACGCAGGCCGTTGAAACCGCGCGGGTCGGTCGATCGACCGATACCGGGCCGGACGACGTTTTCGGACACTGACTTCACGCGCTTCAAAGCCGTCAACTCTACCCGGAGAACCCACCATGAACACTCGCCACATCCTCTCGTCCCTCGCCCTCGGTGCCGCCCTGCTGACCGGCGGCCATGTCGCCGCCGCCGCGGAAGTGCCGTCGGTCGTCATCGTCCACGGCGCGTTCGCCGACGGTTCCGACTTCGCCAAGGTCGTGCCGTTCCTGCAGGCCAGGGGCATCAAGGTCACCGTCGTGCAGAACGGGCTGGAGTCGCTCCCGGGCGACGTCGCCACCGCGCGCCGCGTGATCGACAACCAGCCGGGCAAGGTCGTGCTGGTCGGCCACTCGTGGGGCGGCGCCGTCATCACGGACGCCGGCCAGGACGACAAGGTCGCCGCGCTCGTCTACGTCGCGGCCTTCGCGCCCAACGCCGGCCAGTCGGTCGCCGAGGCGGGCAAGGGCTTCCCGACGCCCCCGGGCATCACCAAGCTGGTCGCCGACTCGAAGGGCTGGCTGTCGCTGCCGCCGGCCGCGATGGCCGAGGACTTCGCGCCGGACGTCCCCGCCGCGCAGGCCGCGGTGATGGCCGCGACGCAGGGCCCGATCCAGGCCAAGGCGTTCGAGGACAAGACGACCGGTGCCGCGTGGCAGACCCGCCCGTCCTGGTACATCGTCAGCGCCAACGACCGCATGATCTCGCCGGACCTCGAGCGCGCGTTCGCGAAGAAGATGAACGCCACGACGACCACGCTGCCGACCAGCCACGTGCCGCAGCAGTCGCGTCCGGAAGACGTCGCCGCCGTGATCCTCGCGGCCGTCAACGCCAGCACGAAGTAAGCACGACGCGGGCACGCGGGCGCGGCCGGCCGGCGAGGTCAGGTCGCGCCCGTGTCGATGTGCGCGCGGACGATCGCGAGGATGCGGTCGGACAGCGCCGCGTCGGGCGTCGCGCGCGCCATCACGAGCGCGCCGACCATCGTCGCGAAGGCCAGGATCGCGCGATCCTGCCTCGTCGTCGGGTCGGGGTCGGGCATGAAGCCGGCGAAGGCGTCGAGCATCGCGCGCAGGCCGTCGCCGAAGGCCTGGCGCACCGGCGCGCTCTGGCGGACCGATTCGGGGCCGAGCGTCGACGTCATGCAGCCGCCCATGCCCGGCGCGTCCCGGTGCGCGGCCGACAGGTAGTTGCCGACGATCCCGGGCAGCGCGTGGCCGGGGTTCTCCGCGTCGATGCGCGCCCACATCTCGATGGTGTCCCGCGCGGCGCGCGTCACGGCCTCGGACATCAGCGCGTCCTTTGAGTCGAACTGCCCGTAGAACGCGCCGTGGGTGAGGCCGGCCTCGCGCATCAGGTCGGCGACGCCGACGCCGTCGAAGCCGGCCTGCCTGTAGCGCCGCGCCGCGGTCGCGATGACGCGATCGCGGTTGCGCGCCGCTTCCGCTCGCGAGACTTTCATCGCAGGGCGACGTCGGGGCTCACTGGCCCAGGTAGACGCCGCGTTCGGCCGACAGCCCGCCCTTGACCTGGCGCGTGGTCTCGTCGGCCAGCACTTCGTCGCGGCCATGGGTGAGCGCATCGACGATCTGCGCGGCGACGTCTTCCGGCTTCGTCTTCGGGGAGGTGACGTGGGCGGCCATGTCGGTGTCCATGAACGCGACGTGCACGCCGACGACCTGGGTCTTCTGCGGGCGCAGCGCGGTGCGCAGGCCGTTGGTCAGCGACCAGATGGCGGACTTCGACGCGCTGTACGTCTCGACGCCCGGGAACGAGATCCAGCTCAGCACCGACAGCACGTTCACGATCGCGCCGCCACCGTTGTAGGCGAGCGTGGGCGCGAAGGACTGGCTCAGCGCGAGCGGGCCGACGACGTTGGTCTCGAAATGCTCGCGCGCGGCGGCGATGGCGTCGGCGCCGAGCAGGTTGCCGCCGCGGGCGATGCCGGCGTTGTTGATCAGGACGTTGACGTCGCGCAATTCGCGCGCGACGTGGGCGATGTCGTCGGCGTTGGTGACGTCGAGCTTGATCGCGATCGCGCCGGGGATGTTCACGCTCGACGGGTCGCGCGCGGCCGCATAGACCTTGCGCGCGCCGGCGGCCAGCAGGGCCTTGACGATGGCGAGGCCGAGGCCGCGGTTGGCGCCTGTGACGAGGGCGACGGTGTCCTGGATCTTCATGATGGGGCTTCCTTTCGAGGGGGCGGAGACGACGGCCGGGTGCCGTGCGGTGATTGAATTATGATCGTAATAAGATGATCGTCATATAACCGGCCGAAAGGGCTTACTGATGGCAGGGAATGACGCCGGCGCGCGGGGCGAACGTCTCCCGACGCCGCCCGCTCCGAGACGAATGACGCCGTTCGGCTAGCGCTGCGCGAGCCGCCAGCGCGCGGGCGTCTGGCCTTCGAGGCGCGCGAACACGCGCGTGAAGTGGCTCTGGTCGACGAAACCGCACGAGGTCGCGATCTCGCTGAGCGGCATCGCGGAGGCGCGCAGCAGCGTCTTCGCGCGCTGGATGCGGCGCTGCATCAGCCAGCGGTGCGGCGGCAGGCCGGTGGTGCGGGCGAAGGCGCGCGAGAAGTAGCTGGGCGAGAGGTCGACGAGCCCGGCGATGTCGGCGATCGACATCGTCGCGTCGAGGTTGGCGTCCACCCATTCGCTGACGCGCCGCAACTGCCACGATGCGAGCGAGCCGCGGCTCGCGGGCGCGATGGCGGCGTCGCCGTAGCTCTGGATCACGTGCGAGAAGAACGCGAGCGCGATGCCGTCGGCGAACAGCGAGTCGGTCTCCTGGCCGAAGAGCTCGATGCGGCGCGTCATCGCGAGCGCGAGGTGGCGCACGACCAGGTCGGTCACGCCGTGGCGCGCGCGCAGGTCGCCGACGCGGCGCGCGCCCTGCTCGTAGGCGAGCTCGTCGATCGCCGGGCGCGTGAGCTGGAAGCGCGAGAACTCGAACGCGTGGTGCAACTGCGCGATCGGCGCGGTGCGCAGGTCGAAGATGAAGACGCCCCCGTGCGGGATCCGCGGCAGCGTCACGTGCCGGCCTTCGAGCCACATCTCGCCGTCGGTGATCGGCGCGTGGTGGACGTGGAACGCGTAGGCGTCCTCGATCGGCGGCGGCAGCGTGCGGCCCGGCATCGCGACGTCGCTGGCCACGTGCGAGAACAGGATCGGGCGCCGCGTCGACGCGCACGCCACCACGCTTGGCGCGGGCGGGCGATGGAAGCGGCGTCCGATGGACGCGGGCAGGGCGGTGGGTTCCATCGCGGTCTCACGATCGGGGGATGGGCGGGTGGAGGCAGTATCCCGCAACGATCCTGAGCGTGCATCGCCCGTCGAGCGTGGAAACGGTTCCGTTCGGCAGCGGCGTCCCACGAAAGGGCAGGTTTGTACCAGACGCTCCTCCGGCCGCTCCGCAGAATCCGCGCCATGGATGCAGCGCTTGCAGCAAGCGGAACCGATTCCGCGCCTGGATTGCCGCTCCTGGCCGCGGCGGCGGGATGCTGCGCGCTGCTCGTGGCGCTCCTGGCCGGGATCTGGCTCGCGCTGCAGTTGCGCGTGGCGCGCACGGCGAGCACCGACGTGCTGTTGCGCGTGCAACGCCTCGAGCGCGAACGCATCGCGCGCGAGCTGCACGACACCTTCCTGCAAAGCGTGCAGACGCTGGCTTGGAGCTTCCAGTCGCTGGCCGACCGCCTGCCGGCCGACTGCGACGTCCGCGCCGCGATGACGACCGCGCTCGCGCTCGCCGAGTCGACCCTCGCCGAAGGCCGCAACCACCTCGTCGAGCTGCGCGCGCCGGATGGCTGCCCGCCGTTCGCCGACGCATTGCGCGCCAAGGGCCTCGCGATGGCGCGCTGCCACGACGCCCGCTTCGAGACGACGCACAGCGGCCAGGCGTTCGCGCTGCATCCGCTGGTGAACCACGAGGTCGCGCGCATCGCCGGCGAGGCGCTGCTCAACGCGTTCCGCCACGCCCGGGCGGCACGCATCGAGCTGATCGTGCGCTACGCGCCGAGCGGGCTGTTCGTCTGCGTGCGCGACGACGGCCGCGGCATCTCGCCCGAGGTCGCGGCGAGCGGCCTGCCGGGCCATCTCGGGCTGGCGATCATGCGCGAGCGCGCACGGGCCATCGGCGCGGCGTTGCGGATCGTCACGTCCGAAGGCGGCGGCACGGCGATCGAGTTGCGGCTGCCGACGCGTCGCACGCGCGTGCACGCGCCGGCCCCCGCCCGGGCCTGGCGACCGTCCTGGCGCCGCCTCGGCGCGCTGGCCGAGGCGCGTGCGGAGGCCGGCGGCGCGATGCGCGACTGAGCGCGCCCGCGCGCCGCGTTCCGCCGCCTTACCGCGCCGCGACCAGCGACGCCGGATCCCAGCCGCCGCCGATCGCGCGGTACACGCCCACGAGCGCGGTCGCCTGGCCGACCTGCGCCTGCACCAGCGTGTCCTGCGTCGCGAGCGCCTGGCGTTCGGCGTCGAGCACGACCAGCAGGTCGACCGAGCCCGCGTTGAAGCGCAGCCGCGACAGCCGCGCCGCCTCCTGCGCGTTGCGCGTCGCGCTCGCCAGCCGCTCGGCCTGGTTCGCGCTGCGCGTGAACTGCGACAGCGAGCCCTCGGTCTCCTCGAGCGCCGTCGCGACCGTCTGCTCGTAGCGTGCGAGCGCCTCGTCGGCCACGGCCTCGTTCGCGTGGATGTGCGAGCGCACGCGGCCGAAGTCGAGCACCGGCCAGACGAGCCCGGCGCCGTACGACCACTCGTCCGAATCGCGCTTGCCGAACTGCGACGTGCGGTTGGTCGCGAAGCCGATCGTGCCGGTGAAGCTGAAGCGCGGGAACAGGTCGGCGGTGGCGACGCCGACGTCGGCCGTCGCGGAGGCCAGCTGGCGCTCGGCGACGATCAGGTCGGGCCGCCGCCGCAGCATCTGCTCGGGCGTGCCGAGCGGCAGCGCGGCGAGGTTGGTGACGGGCAGGCTCGGCAGCGGCTGCGCGGCGGCGAGCTGGGCCATCACGGCGCGCGGCGGCTGCGCCGTCAGCGTCGCGAGCCGGTAGGCGTCGTGTTCGATCGCGGTCTGCAGCACGGGCAGCGTCGCCTCGGTCGCGTCGAACAGGCTCGCGGCGCGCGCGACGTCCAGTTGCGTGCCGCGGCCGGCGTCGAGCCGGTGGTTGGTGAGCTGCAGCGTCTGCTTCTGGTTGTCGAGCGATTGCCGCGCGACCTCGTAGCGCGCCTGCAGGCCGCGCAGCTCGAGGTAGGTGTCCGCGACCTCCGCGACGACGATCGTGCGCGCCGCGTGCACGCCGGCCTCGGACGCGTCGACCTGCGCCGCCGCCGACTCCGCCGCGCGGCGGTTCTTGCCCCAGAAGTCGAGCTCCCAGTTCGCGATGAAGTGGCCGTCGAACGCGTTGCCGGTGCGCTGGCCGCGCGTCAGGTCGGGGTAGAGGTATTTCGGCTGCAGCGCGCGGCCGGCACTGCCGGCGGCGTCGAGCTCGGGCAGCTCGTCGGCCGTCGCGCCCGCGAGCTCTGCGCGCGACTCGCGCAGGTGCGCCCGCGCGATGCGCACGTCGTAGTTCGCGGCGATCGCGCGCTCGACGAGCTGCGTCAGCACCGGGTCGCCGAAGCCGCGCCAGAACGTGACGATGTCGGCCGCCGGCGCGTTGGCGTTGACGACGGTCGAGCCCGCGCTGACGAAGCCGGGGTCGAGCGCGACCTTCGGCGTCTTGTAGTCGGGGCCGACGGCGCAGCCCGCGATCGTCGCGAGGGCCGCGGCCAGAGCCGTGAGGGCGAAGCGTGCCTGATGGTCAGACAAGCGGTCAGACAGGCGATCAGACATGCGCGTCTCCCGGGATGGCCGTCGCGATCGGCGCGCCGGCGGTGCCGACGCGTCCGAGCCGGCGTGCGCGCCGCAGGCGCAGCAGCACGTAGAAGACCGGCGTGAGGAAGATGCCGAACAGCGTCACGCCCAGCATGCCGGAGAACACCGCGATGCCCATGGCCTGGCGCATCTCGCTGCCGGCGCCGGTGCCGAAGATCAGCGGCAGCACGCCCGCGCAGAACGCGATCGAGGTCATCAGGATCGGGCGCAGCCGCATGCGGCCGGCGTGCACGATGGCGGCGAACAGGTCCTCGCCCGAGTCCTCCAGCTCCTTCGCGAACTCGACGATCAGGATCGCGTTCTTGCACGCGAGGCCGACCAGCACGACGAGTGCGACCTGCGTGAAGATGTTGAGGTCGCCCGGCTGGTTGAACGGCGGGAAGTGCGAGACCCAGACGCCGAACAGCGCCGCGAGCACGCACATCGGCACGATCAGCACGATCGCGAGCGGCAGCGTCCAGCTCTCGTACTGCGCGGCGAGCACGAGCACGACGAGCAGCACCGCGATCATCATCACCGCGGCGAGGATCGGCACCTGCGCCTTCGTGCCGGGGAAGGTGATGTCGCGCGTCAGCCGGTCCTGGTACGTGAGCTGCGACCACTCGAACGTCATGCCGCGCGGCAGCGTCTTCTTCAGCAGCGCCTCGATCTCGGCCTCGGACTGGCCGGACGAGAAGCCCTGCGCGGACGCCCCGTTGATGTCGGCGGACGGGTAGCCGTTGTAGCGCGTCACGCGCGTCGGGCCGAAGGTCGGGCTGACCTTCAGCAGCGCGTCGAGCGGCACCATGTCGCCCGCCGCGTTGCGCGTCTTCAGCTGGCCGATCGACTGGGCGTCCGCGCGGTACGGCGAGTCGGCCTGCACGACGACCTGGTAGGTCTTGCCGAAGCGGTTGAAGTCGTTGACGTACAGCGAGCCGAGGTAGACCTGCATCGTGTCGTAGATGTCGCCCAGGCTCACGCCCATCTGCTTGGCGCGGGTGCGGTCGACGTCGGCGTAGAGCTGCGGCACGTTGATGTCGTAGGTCGAGTACGGCGTGCTGATGCTCGATTTCGGATTGCCGTAGACCTGCCCCAGCACGCCCCAGGTCGCGCCGAACAGCGCCTGTTCGCCGAGGTCGCCGCGGTCCTCCACCTGCAGCTTGAAGCCGCCGGAGTTGCCGATGCCGTCGACCGGCGGCGGCGCGACGACGAACATCCGCGCGCCCTGGATCTGCTGGATCGCGCCGTTGACCTTGCCCAGGATCGCGCCCTTGGACAGGCTGCGCGACTCGCGCTTCTCGAAGTCGTCGAGGCCGAAGAACACGACGCCCTCGTTCGGCGCCGCCGAGAAGCCGGCGATCGACAGGCCGGGGAATTCGACCGCGTTGATGATGCCGGGCACCGTCTTGGCGATCGTGCTCATCTGGCGCACGACGGCCTCGGTGCGCTCGAGCGTCGCGCCGGCCGGCAGTTGCACGATGCCGACCAGGTACTGCTTGTCCGGCTGCGGCACGAAGCCCTCGGGCAGGCGCACGAACAGCAGCGCGGTGAGCGCGAGCAGCACGGCGTAGACGACCATCGCGAGCGACTTGCGGTGCACGATCGCACCGACGCTGCGGCCGTAGCCTTCGCTGCGGCGCGCGAACCAGCCGTTGAACCAGCCGAAGAAGCCGCCGAGCACGCGGTCCATGCCGCGCGTCAGCGCGTCCTTCTTCGCGCCGTGCGGCTGCAGCAGGATGGCGCACAGCGCGGGCGACAGCGTCAGCGAGTTGAACGCCGAGATCACCGCGCTGATCGCGATCGTCACCGCGAACTGCTTGTAGAACTGGCCCGTGAAGCCGGGCACGAACGCGAGCGGCAGGAACACCGAGCACAGCACTAGCGCGATCGCGACGATCGGCCCCGAGACCTCGCGCATCGCCTTGACGGTGGCGTCGTGCGGGCTCAGGCCCGTCGCGACGTTGCGTTCGGCGTTCTCGACCACCACGATCGCGTCGTCCACCACGATGCCGATGGCCAGCACGAGCCCGAACAGCGTCAGCGTGTTGATTGAGTACCCGAGCACCTGCAGGAACGCGAACGTGCCGACGATCGACACCGGCACCGCCAGCAGCGGGATGATGGACGCGCGCCAGGTCTGCAGGAAGATGATGACGACGAGCACGACCAGCAGCACGGCCTCGATCAGCGTGTGGACGACCTTCTCGATCGAGGTCTGCACGAAGCGCGTCGGGTCGTAGACGATGTCGTAGTCGACACCTTGCGGGAAGTCGGCCTTGAACTCCTCCATCTTCTTGCGCACGGCCTTCGAGATCTCGAGCGCGTTGGAGCCCGGCGCCTGGAAGATCGCGATCGCGGCGGCTTCCTTGTTGTTCAGCAGGCTGCGTACCGAGTACGAATCCGCCGCGATCTCCGCGCGGCCCAGGTCGCGCAGGCGGATCAGGCCGGTGGTGGAGGTGTCGGTGCGGACGATGATGTCCTCGAACTCCTCGGGCGTCGTCAGGCGGCCCTGCGTGTTGACCGCGAGCTGGAACTCCGTGCCCTTCGGCGCGGGCGACGCGCCGACCGTGCCGGCCGCGACCTGCGCGTTCTGCTCGCGGATCGCCGCGATCACCTCGGACGTCGTGATGCCGCGCGCCGAGAGCTTGTTCGGGTCGAGCCAGATCCGCATCGCGTAGTCGCCGCCGCCGAACAGCACCACCGAGCCCATGCCGGGGATGCGCAGCAGGTCGTCGCGCACGTTGATCGCGCCGTAGTTGCGCAGGTACAGCGCGTCGCGCGAGTTGTCCGGGCTCACGAGGTGGACCACCATCGTCAGGTTCGGGCTCGACTTCTCGGTCGTCACGCCGATCTGGCGCACGACGTCGGGCACGCGCGGCAGCGCGCGCGTGATGCGGTTCTGCACGTTGGTCTCGGCGACTTCCGGATTGGTGCCGATGCGGAACGTCACGGTCAGCGTCAGGCTGCCGTCGGCCGCGGCCTGCGACTCGTAGTACAGCATGTCGTCCACGCCGTTGATCTGCTCCTCGAGCGGCGTCGCCACCGTCTCCGAGATCACGCGCGGGTTGGCGCCCGGGTATTGCGCACGCACCACGACCTGCGGCGGCGCGACGTCCGGATACTCCGAGATCGGCAGGCGGAACATCGCCAGCAGGCCGACCAGGAAGATGAAGATCGAGATGACGCCGGCGAAGCGCGGGCGGTCGATGAAGAAGCGTGAGATGTCCATGCTCGCGGCTCCTCAGCTCTTGGCGCCGGCCGGGGGCGGGAAGATCGGCAGGCCCTTGGCGTCGACCTTGAGCACCTGCGGCGTGACGGTGATGCCCGGCACGACGCGCAGCAGCCCTTCGACGATCACGTTCTCGCCGGGCTTGACGCTGCCGTTCTTCACGACGCGCATGCCGTCGAACAGCGCGCCGGGCACGATCTCGCGGAACTGCGGCTTGCCGTCGTCGGCGACGACGTAGACGTACTTCTTCGACTGGTCGGTGCCGATGGCGCGCTCGGGCACCATCACCGCGTCGTACTGCTGCGGGCTCTCGAGGCTCACGTGCGCGGCGAGGCCCGGCGTGTAGAGGCCCTTCGAGTTGTCGAAGCTCGCGCGCAGGCGGATCGCGCCAGTCTGCGGGTTCAGGCGGTTGTCGACGAAGTCGAGCTGGCCTTCGTGCGGGAAGCCGGTCTCGTTGGCGAGCCCGAGACGCACCTTCGGCACCGCGCCGCCGGCGGTCTGCGCGCGCAGGCGCAGGTAGCTCTGCTCGCTGGCGTCGAAGTAGGCATAGGTGCGCGAGACGCTGGTGATGGAGGTCAGCAGCGACTCCGAGTTCACGAGGTTGCCGAGCGTGATGTTGGCGCGCGAGGCCCGCCCCGTGATCGGCGCCCGCACCTCGGTGTACTCGAGGTTCAGCTTCGCGACCTGCAGCGCGGCTTGCGCCGCGGCGTAGTCGGCCTGCGAGGTGCGCGCGGTGGCGGTGAACTCGTCGAACTCCTGCTTCGACGACGCCTGCTCCGCGAGCAGCGTCTTCGAGCGCGCCAGCTCGCTCGTCGCCAGCTCGGCGCGTGCCTTCGTCGACGCGAGCACCGCCGTCTGCCGCGCGACCTCGGCCTCGAACGGCCGCGGGTCGATCGTGAACAGCACGTCGCCCTTGTGCACGAGTGCGCCGTCGACGAAATGCACCTCGTCGATCGTGCCGGAGACGCGGGCGCGCAGCTCCACGTAGTCCGGCGCCTCGAGGCGCCCGCTGAACTCCTCGCTGTCGAACACCCGGCGCTGCACCACGGGCGAGACGCTGACGGCCGGCCCCTTGGGCGGCCCGCCCTGCGCTTCGGCGTCGGCGCCGCAGCCCGCGATCGACAGCGACGCGGCGGCGACGAGGGTGAGCACGGCGATCCGCCAGGCGGTGGCGATCTCGCGGCGGCTTCGGAGGGCGGGCGCGGGGGTGTGTGTCATGCCATCTCTCGTTGGGGTGGACGGGGGCGTGGGCGCGGACGTTGACGTTGACGGAAACACGAACACGAACGCGAACGCGAATGCGTCGACGGGCTCTGGGGCCGGTTCGACGCGCTCGTGCACATGCTCACCGTTTCCGGCGTCCGGCGCTAGTACGAAAACGGCGCAACGATAGGCCGGTGGGGTTGTCCGGCCCTGGTCTTTTGGCCAGGGGCGATCGTTTCCGGGTGCGCGCGGCGCGGGCACCGGCGTGCGGCTCGCACGGGCGTCGCGCCGCGCCGCGATTGCGGACGGCCGTGGCCGGAGTGTTGCGCGCGCCAGGCCATTTTTCTTCGCGGCACCGACTCCTACATTGAACGCATGGCCAGGAACTTCGTCGCAGCGTCTGCGACCCGCCGGCCAGCTTCACCCACGGAGTCCCTCATGTCCAAGCTCTTCACCGCCGCCCGGCTGGGCCCCTTCACCTTCTCGCACCGCGTCGTCCTGGCGCCGCTCACCCGCATGCGCGCCGAAGCCGGCGCCAGGCCCGGCCCGTTGATGGCCGAGTACTACGGGCAGCGCGCCTCGGAAGGCGGCTTCCTCGTCGGCGAGGCGACCATCGCCGCGCCGAACGGCAACGGCTACCTCGGCGCGCCGGGCCTGTACGAGGACGGCCAGATCGCCGGCTGGAAGCTCGTCACCGACGCCGTGCATGCCAAGGGCGCGAAGATCTTCCTGCAGCTGTACCACGCCGGCCGCCAGTCGAACGTCGACGTGCAGCCGGACGGCGGCCAGCCGGTCGGCCCGTCGGAGATCCCGCACGGCGGCGTCGCGTACACGACCGCCGGGTGGGTGCCCAACACGCCCAACCGCGCGCTGACGATCGACGAGATCCAGGGCCTCGTCGAGAGTTTCCGCAGCGCCGCGAAGCGCGGCATCGAGGCGGGCTTCGACGGCATCGAGCTGCACGCCGCCAACGGCTACCTGTTCGACCAGTTCCTGCAGGACGGCAGCAACCATCGCACCGACCTCTACGGCGGCTCGTGGGAGAACCGCAGCCGCTTCCTGCTCGAGGCCGTCGACGCCGTGACCGCCGTGTGGGGCAGCCACCGCGTGGCCGTGCGCCTGGGCCCGAGCGGCTCGTGGGGCGACATGTCCGACAGCGACCCGGAAGGCCTGTTCACGTACGTCGCGCAGCAGCTCGCCCGGCGCGACCTCGCCTACATCCACCTGATCGAGCCGCGCGTGCTCGGCAACGTGGATGACGAGAACGCCAACCCGGCGCCGGTGGCCGCGCAGCTGATCCGCAAGCACTACCCGGGCACGATCATCGCGGCCGGCGGCTTCAAGGGCGCCTCGGCGGAAGCGATCATCGCGGCGGGCGACGCCGACTTCGTGGCCTTCGGCCGCGACTTCATCGCCAACCCCGACCTGCCGGAACGCCTGCGTCGCAACCTGCCGCTGAACGCCTACGACCGCCCGAGCTTCTTCGGCGGCACGGAGGTCGGCTACACCGACTACCCGTTCCACGCGGAGGCCGTCGCGGCCTGATCGAGCGACGCGGCGCCGGCGTCGTGAAGCGCCGCCGCGAGCAAAAAAAAGGCGACGCCCGCGCTGCGGTGCGTCGCCTTCGCGCTGGCGTCGGCGACGCCTATTCGTCCGGCGTCTCGCGCAGGACGTCGAACAGGTGGCCCATGCGGTGGGCCTTGGTGTCGAGGTACGCGCCGTTGCGTCGGTTGCGGCCGACCTGCAACGGCACGCGCTCGGTGACCTTGATGCCGTTGTCGGCCAGGCCGGCGATCTTGCCCGGGTTGTTGGTCATCAGGCGCACCTGCGAGATGCCCAGCGTCTCGAGCATGTCGGCGGCGATGCCGTAGTCGCGCGCGTCGGCGGGCAGGCCCAGCAG
>JASLEM010000113.1 GCA_030151165.1 Burkholderiaceae bacterium | reverse complement strand
GGCCAGCAAGAAGGCATCGACGACGCCCAGATCCAGCGCACGCTCGAGGCGCGGCTGCGCGAGATCGACGAGCTGATGTCGACGCTGCGCCGCCAGCGCAAGGACCTGCTCGAGCTGCGCGAGACGCTGCGCGGCCCAGCCGCCGCGCAGCTTCTCGCGCAGGTCGAGCAGATCCTTGCGTTGCTTGCGCAGCGTCGACATCAGCTCGTCGATCTCGCCGAGCCGCAGGTCGAGCGTGCGCTGCACCTGGGCGTCGTCGACGCGGTCGCCACTGTCGAACACGCGCCGCATGATCTCGAGCGAGAAACCGAGCGACTGTGCGATGCGGATCATGTGCAGCCGTTGCACGTCGCCCTCGCCGTAGTGGCGATAGCCGTTGAGGCCGCGCTCCGCGGCGGGCAGCAGGCCGCTGCGTTCGTAGAACCGGATGGCCGAGGCGGCCAGGCCGGTCTGGCTCGCGAGTTCGCCGATCTTCATGAGGCTTGACCTTGAACTTGACTTCAAGATTAGGATTCTGGCACTCCCTGGCAGGCATCGCGCCGCAGGATTCGACGAACGAACGAAAGATCCGAGATGAGTGGTGAACTGGTTCTGGTGACGGGCGGCTCCGGCTTCGTGGCGAGCCACTGCATCCTGCAGTTGCTGGCCGCGGGCTATCGCGTGCGCACCACGGTGCGCTCGCTGGCGCGCGAGGCACAGGTGCGCGCGACGCTGAAGTCCGCCGGCGCCGACCCCGGCGCCGCGCTGGCCTTCGCCGCCGCCGACCTCACGTCGGACGCCGGCTGGCCCGAGGCCGCGGCTGGCTGCGACTACGTGCTGCACGTCGCCTCGCCCTTCCCGCTCGCCGTGCCCAAGGACGAGAACGAACTGATCGTCCCCGCGCGCGAGGGCGCGCTGCGCCTGCTGCGCGCGGCGCGCGGCGCGGGCGTGAAGCGCGTCGTGCTGACCTCGTCGTTCGCGGCCGTCGGCTACGGCACCGCGATGAAGGGCGCGGCCTTCAGCGAGTCCGACTGGACGGACGTGACCGGGCCGGGCGTCTCGGCCTACGTGAAGTCGAAGACGCTCGCCGAACGCGCGGCCTGGGATTTCATGGCGCGCGAAGGCGGCGACATGGAGCTCGCCGTCGTCAACCCGGTCGGCATCTTCGGCCCGGTGCTGGGCAGCGATTTCGCGACCTCCATCGAGATCGTCAAGCGGATGATGGACGGCGCCCTGCCCGGCCTGCCGAACCTGGTCTTCGGCGTGGTCGACGTCCGCGACGTCGCCGACCTCCACCTGCGCGCGATGACCCACCCCGACGCCGCGGGCGAACGCTTCCTCGCGGTCGCGGGCGACTTCATCACGCTGCAGACGATCGCACGCACGCTGAAGGGCCGCCTGGGCGACGCCGCGCGCCGCGTGCCCACGCGCGCCCTGCCCGACTGGCTGCTTCGCATCGTGGCCGTGTTCGACTCGTCGGTCGGCCAGATCGTGCCCGAGCTCGGCAAGGTGAAGAACGCGACCAGCGACAAGGCGCGCCGCGTGCTCGGCTGGACGCCGCGATCGAGCGACGAGGCGATCGTCGCCACCGCCGAGAGCCTGATGCGCAACGGCCTGCTGAAGGACTCGCCGAAGGCGCGCTGAAATCGTCGTTCCGCGCGGTCGCCGCGTTGCAAGCCGCAGCGTCCTGTGCAAGCATGGCCGATGCCCGAGTGGCGCGACCTGAAGGGACTCTCGAATGCTCGACAAGGATGACACCGGCCGGCGCCGGCTGCTCAAGCTCGCCGCGACGGCGATCGTCGCCGGCCTGCTGCACGGCTGCGGTGGCGGCGGCGACGGCGGCCGCGTCACCTCCGGCGGCGGCTTCACGACCGGCGCAGCGCCGACCATCAGCGCGCAACCCAGCAGCCAGACCGTCATCGCCGGCGCGACCGCCACCTTCAGCGTGACCGCCACCGGCTCGCCCGCGCCGACCTACCAATGGCAGCTGAGCGACGACAACGGCACCACGTTCGACGCCATCACGGGCGCGACCGGATCGACCTTCACGACGCAGCCTGCGGCGGCCGGCAACTCGGGCCAGCAGTACCGCGTCGTCGTCAGCAACTCGGCGGGCTCGGTCACGAGCAACGCCGCGATGCTGACGGTGACGCCCGTCCCGGGCTGAGCGCCGCGATCGACGAGCCCGCGTCGGCGACGACGCGGCGCACCGACGCCGTCGCGCGGCTCAGGCCGCGGCGCTGGCCGTCCAGGCGGCGATGTACTCGCGCGCCTTCGCCTCGATCCCGGCGATCGTCATCTCCGGCTTGAACAGCCCGCCGCCGAGGCCGAAGCCCGTCGCGCCGGCGCGGCGCCACGCGGCGATGTTGGACGGCACCACGCCGCCCACGGGCCACAGCGGCAGGCCCGGCGGCAGCACCGTCGTGAGACCGGTCAGGCCGCCCATCGGCATCGCCTCGGCGGGGAAGATCTTCAAAGCGTCGGCGCCCGCGCGCCAGGCGGCGAAGGCCTCGGAGGCGGTGAACACGCCGGGCACCGAGCGCATGCCGCGTTCGCGCGCGCGGCCCACGACCGCGGCGTCGAAATGCGGCGAGACGATCAGCCGGGCACCGGTGTCGGCGACGGCGTCGACCTGGGCGGTCTCGAGCACGGTGCCGGCGCCGACCCACGCGTCGGCCGGCGCGATCGGCACCAGCGCGGCGATGGCCTCCAGCGCGCCGGGCCGGTTCAACGGCACCTCGAGCGCGCGGAAGCCGAGATCGAGCAGCAGCCGGCCGATGTCGGCGGCGCGCTCGGGCTGCAGGCCGCGCAGGATGGCCACCAGCGGCAGGCGCGGCGGCCAGGCGGCGACGGTCGATGCGGCGGTGACAGGGGAAGTCGTGTCGGTCATGTCGGGGTCTCCGTGGCGCGGGTCACGCGGGCTGCATGTCGGCGGCGAGCGCGCGCCAGGCCGCGAGCCGCAGCTGCGCGGCGTCGAGCGTGTCGAAGCGGCGGCCGTGATGCCGGGCGCAGACTTCGTGCAACGCCGCGAGCGCCGGCTCGCCGATCACGCGCACGGGGTCGCCGCGCGACGGCAGGCGCTGCGCGTCCGCCCATTCGGCGCCGATCAGCAGGCCGCTGACATACGCCGCAGCCGACTCGGACGCGAGCGCCCCGGTCACGACGCGGGCGCGCGCGCCGAACAGCGCGTGGCTCAGGGCCGGGTTGCCGGCGGCGTCGCGGACGCCGCGCGCGAAGGCCGGGTCATCGGCCACGATCGCGTGCTTGAGCCCGTGCGCCGTGTCCGCCGCGCCGCCGCGCATCGCGCTCGCGAGCGTGCCGTGCTGGCTCAGCAATGCGAACAGCTCGCCGGTGAGGTAGGTGCGCAGCTCGACGACGCGCCCCTGCGCGAGCCGCACCCACTTGCCGTGCGTGCCGGGCAGCACGTAGCAGCCGTCCGAGGCCTGCGGGCCGAGATGGCGCAGCGCGCCGAAGAGTTGCGTCTCCTCGCCGCGCATCACGTCGACGTCGCCGTCGTCGCGGCCGTCGTCACCCTCGCCGCGCACGCAGTACCCCGGCACGATGAACCAGCGCGCGCCGGCCGGCGCGTCGGTGACGGGCGCGAGATGGCGCGCGAGTTCGTCCAGCGGCGTGCCGCGTTCGAGGTACGGCACGACCTGCCAGCCGATCGCGGAGCCGACCATGCCGGCCATGACGACGGGCAGGTCGCCGCGCGCCTCGGGCCAGCTCGCGATCAGCGCTTCCAGCGACGCGCGGAAGCGGCCGCCGCAGGCGAGCGCGCCCTCGCCGTCGCTGCGTTCGGCGATGAGCTCGCCGGTGGTGGAGACGAGCGCGGCGCGACGATGCGTCGTGCCCCAGTCGATGCCGATGAATGCGGGGGTCATGGTGCGTTCGATGTTGAAACGGACGCCCCCAGCATGCGAGGCGTCCGTCTGGATTCAGGCGGGCGGCGCCGCGCGCGCGGCGGCCGCCCCGGGGGTCGTCAGAACCAGATCTCGACCTGCGCGCCGTACGACACCGCGCTGGTCTTGTTGGTCGGGAAGCCGTAGTTGTTGGCCGTGTCGGCCGCGGCGGCCTTGTTGTAGTCCGCGTAGGTCACGTACAGGCGCAGCTCCGGGCGCTT
>JASLEM010000103.1 GCA_030151165.1 Burkholderiaceae bacterium | reverse complement strand
CGGCTTCGTGCAATACACGGTCGAGATCGACGGCCAGGTGCTGAACTACCGCAACGGCGCCGCGAACTGGATGAACTTCGTGTGGCCCAACGCGGCCGGCACGCCGGGCGTGCGCATCAGCGGCGTGACGGCCGACGGCCGCACGGTGGAGGTGTTCTCGGCGCTGATGCGCACGCCCGGCGTGCCCGCGGCGTTGGGCCAGACGAAGTTCATCCAGTTCGCGGCGCCGTTGCGGTAGTTGAGCACCTGGCCGTCGATCTCCACCGTGTACTGCAGGAAGCCCGGTGCGCCTTGCGGCATCAGCTGGAAGCTCGATTGCGCCGCGCCGCCGGCGCCGGCACCGCCGCCCGCCGGCTGGGTGCCGGCCGCGGCGCCGTCCAGCACCGCGACCCACGCCGGCAGGCCGTCGGTGAACGCGGGCTTCAGGCGCAGGCCGAGGTTGGCCCATTCGCGCGGCGCGACCGCGTCGCCGCGGCGCGTCACCAGCGGGCCGAGCGAGTCGGTCGAGAACTTCGCGATCGCGCCGGCGGGGCCGAACACGCGGCCGATCTCGGCCGGCCCGGCCTCGATCTTGGACGCCGGATCGAACGGGTACTTGCCCGCGAGGTTCTGCTGGAACGGCTGCAGCACCTGCGCCGTCCACAGGCGGTTGACCTCCGACTCCGTCGGCGGCACCAGCACCGTGAAGGACTGGATCAGCGGGCGCACCAGCAGCGGCTTGAGCGTGGCCTTGGCGGTGTCGCTGGCGCCGGTGAGCATCTGCTCGTCGACGAACTTCAGCGCCTCGGCGAGCTCCGAGCCGCCGCCCTCGAAGGTCGCGGCCATCAGCTGGCGCGCGGCCGGGCCGGCGTCGCCCTGGTTCTTCATCTGGTTGAACTTCGAGCGCACCTTCGCGAGGCTCTGCAGGTAGCCGTCGAGCAGCGACGGGCTGCCGTCGCGCGCCAGCATGATGCGCGGCAGCGCGGCGAACTCGCGCCCGATCGGGCCCATCGGCACCGGCTGGCCGCCCTCGGCAGCACCGGCGTCGAGCTTGATGTCGACGTTGGCCGGCGCCATCCGCAGCACCGACTGCTTGAACCAGTCGACGAAGCCGTGGCGCGTCTTCGCGAGGCGCTCGTCGAGCAGCGACGGGTTGTCCCACGCGGTCTCGTCGTACAGCGTGGTGACGAGCTTGCGGATCGGCGAGTCCGCCGCGTCGCCCAGCGTGTTCATGCGGTCGACGGCGACGTCGAAGCTGACGAAGTCCGCGATCGAGACGCCCTGCATGAAGCGCTGCCATTCCTTCACGTACTCGGCCTTGTACAGGTCGGTCAGCGCCTTGCGGATCTGCTCGGGGCTGCCCTGCAGCGAGAGGTCGTCGCGGTTGGACGTCTTCAGCACCCAGTCGCTGCTCTGGAGCTCGTTGCTCGCGGCGTCCTTGAACGCCTTGTTGACGTAGCCCTCCCAGGCCTCGCGCGTGAAGGTGCCCGAGACGACATAGCTGCCGGCGACGGCGTCCTTGGCCTTGTCGCCGACGATGCGCGCGACGGTCATCGACTGGAAGCGCGTCGACGCGCGCGCCTTGATGTCGCCGTACACGCGCTCGATCGCGGGCGTGCCGTGCACGACGCGGCGCAGGTTCTCACGCGTCTGGTCGACCAGCCCGAAGTTGTTGTTCAACACCGGGAAGGCCGGATCCTGCAGGTTGGCCATGCTGAACGAGATCATGCGTTCGGCACTGCGCATCAGCTGCTCGCGCGGCATCGTGCCGCGGTTGGCCTCGAGCCAGCCGCGCCAGTAGCGCGTGATCTGGTCGGTGAGATGGCCAGCGTCCATGCGCTGGTGCTCGGCCAGCATCAGGTAGGTCTTGAGGGCCTTGTACGCGTCCTCGACGTCGGTGGCCGAGGCTTCGGCGTAGCGCGAGGGCACGGCGACGGCGTGGCCGTCACCCGACGCCGCGCTCGCGCCGCTGGCCGCGGGCGAGGCCGCGGTCGCGCCGGTCGGCAGCGATTCGGCCGACACCGGCTTCAGTTCCGCGGCGTGCTGGTTGACCTCGCCGAGGTAACCCTCGAGCGCCTGCGCCACCGGCTCGAGCATCACGCGGCGCACGCCGAGGAAGTATTCCTGGCGCAGCTTGCGCTCGATCTCGTCGCCCTGGTAGAGCCCCATGCCGACCGACAGCGGCCGATGCTCGCGCCACGCCGACAGCTCCTCGATGCGGTTCTGCAGCAGCTCGAGCGCCTCCATGCGCGAGGCGAGGTCGACGCGGTTGTCCTGCAGGTGCACGGCCTTGTCGAGGTCGGCCTGCACGCTCGCGACGAGCTGGCGGTTGCCGACGTACGACCAGCTCCAGCACGCCAGCAGGATCGCCAGCGCGAGCGCGCCGCCCGCGAAGCCGAAAGTGCGCGCGCGCAGCTTGGCGCGGCTCGCGTGCTGGCGCACGAGGTCGCGGTCGGCGAAGACCACGCGCGAGAACAGGTCCTTCAGGAAGAAGCCGTTCTCGCTCATCACCATGCCGGTGGTGTGCTCCGCCTTCGGCGCGAGCGCGAACTGCTCGGCGACGCCGTTGCGCGTGCGGCTGCTCGATTCGCCCACCTGCACCGCGCTCGTGAAGTAGAAGCCGCGGAACACCGGGCGGTACTGGTACGGGTTGTCCTCGAACAGCGTCGCGATGAACGAGCGCAGCACGGTGCGCGTGCCGGCGAACTCGAGCGGGAACGCCAGCACCGCGGGCGACAGCGGCTTGCCGCGATGCAGCGACATGTGCGCGAGCGCCAGCTCCTTCAGACCGTCCTGCAGTTCGTCGAAGTGCTTGTCGAACAGCTCCACCGCGTCGGCCGGCTGGTCGGGCTGGTACGGCAGCGTCGCGCCCCAGACCTTCTCGCGCTCCTGCGGATCGCGATCCTCGAAGAACTCGACGAAGCCGGCGATCAGGTCGGCCTTGGTGAACATCACGTAGACCGGCGCGAAGACCTCGAGCGCCTCCGTCAGCTCCTGCACGCGCTGGCGCAGGCTTTTCGCGAGGCGGATCGTCGCGTCGGGGCGCGCTTCGTTGAGCTCGGCGATGCTCGCGGCGATCAGGATGCCGTTGATCGGCGCCTTCGGCCGGTTCTTCTTCAGCAGCGCGAGGAAGCCGAGCCATTCGGCGCGATCCTCGTCCTGCACCGAATACCGCCCCGCCGTATCGATCAGGATGCCTTCGTTGGTGAAGAACCAATCGCAATTGCGCGTGCCGCCGATGCCCTGGATGATGTTCTCGGTGCCGCGCGCGAACGGGAAGCGCAGGCCGGACTGCACGATCGCCGTGCTCTTGCCCGCGGCCGGGTTGCCGATCACCATGTACCAGGGCAGCTCGTACAGCGCCGCGCGGCCGGTGCGCTCGCCGAGCTTGGAGGTCTTGATCGTCTTGATCGCGTCCTGCAGGCGATCCTGCAGCGCCGCGGCCTGGGCCCGATCCTTGGTGGGTGCGCTGCGCGCGGCGTCGGCGAGGTTGAGGTCGAGATCCTGCTCGAGGCGCGCCGCGGCGCGGTGCGCGCGCCAGCGCCGGACGCCCCACACGATCGCCCACACCAGCACGGCCAGCCCGAGCGCGATCGCGGCGTAGACCAGCCCGAGCTGCAGCATGTCCGCGCCGAGGAACAGGAATGCGGCGAGCGCGATCAGCCCCAGCACGCTGAGGACGCGCACATCGAGAAACAAGCGGAGGAAACGGGTCATCGATCTGGACTCGGGGTAGTCGTTCGTTGCATGGCCGGCGCCCTCAGGCGGGCTCGGCGGCAGGGGAATAGGTGTCGGGGCGCACGACGGCGGCCATGCGCCAGTGGGTATCGGCGAGCGAGAGGGCGACGGCGGGCTTGCCCGCCTCGGCGGCCTGGTGCGCGGCCATCGCGAGCGTGACGAGCGGCGCGACGGCGCCGAGGCGGCCGGAGATCGTGCCGGCGAGGCGCAGGTCCTCGGTGGCGTCGAGGCCCGGCAGCAGCGCGATCGTCACGGCGAACAGCTCGGTGGCGCGCGGCGTGTGCTGGTCGGCGTCGCAGGCCAGCTTCGCGATCGCCACGCCGTCGAGCCGCGCGGACGCCAGGCTGTGCTCGACGAGGCGCTCGGCGTCGTCGGACGCGGTACGGCCCGGGGTATCGACGGACTGCGAGCGCCGCACGATGGCGGGGCTGTCGAAGCGCACCCGCGACGAGCTCGCGACGACGTCGGCCGGCCACGCGACGGCCGACAGCGACAGCAGCGCCGCGCCCTCGCCCGGCATCGACGCCTTGGGGCGGCGCTCCGAATGGAACAGCTGCTGGTCGCGCTCGAGCTGGCGGATGCCGGCGAGGTCGAGGTCGCTGTGGCACGCGAGCAGCACGACCGGATCGTCGCGGCCCTGGCGTTGCAGCGCGTCGAGCACGCGCTCGCCCGCGGCGAGGAGCTCGGTGCCCGTCATGCGCTGGCCGCGGATCGACCACTGGGCGCGCGTGAGCGTGGCGCGGGTCGGCTCGCACAGGCGCGTGGCGAGCCACTCCTGCGCCGCGACGCAGGTGGCGTCGTCCCAATCGGCGGGCCACGCCGCGAGCACGCGCGCGAAGCGGGGCTCGCGCTGCGCCTGCTCGTCGTCGGCCACGGACAGGTGCGTCGCCCACTCGTTCACGGCGAGCGCGAACTCGGCCAGCGGCTGCGCGAGGCAGGCGAGCGCGCGGATCGCGCGCGGCGCGGTGGCGACGTCCGGCGTCGCGGCGGTCGACGCGGCGCGCGCCAGGTCGGCGGAGACGGCGTCGGTGTCGATGCCGGCGACGCGCGCGCACATGACGGGCAGGCCTTCATCGTCCCGCAACGCGGTGTCGGGCCGGGGCCTCGGCTTGCCGGCCTCGATCGCGGCCAGGAACTCGGCGGCGTTCGTTCCGCCGGGCACGTTCATCCACGCGCCGAGCAGGTGCCACGCGAGCGCGGGGCGCACGTCGGCCGCGGCCTTGGCGGGCGCGGGCGCGGGCGCGCCGGGCGTCTTCGGCGACACCGCGGCCGCGCGGGCGTCCTGCTTCGCCAGCGCGCCGCCCACCGCCCAGCGCACGGCCAGCACGAGGCCGAAGGCGGCGACCGGCAGCAGGCCGAGGTAGAGCACGATGTCGCCGACGTCCATGTCGCGCTGCGTCGCGCGCCAGTGCCACAACACGGCGATCCACACGAGGCAGGTCAGCGCGACGAACAGCGCCGCGCCCTTGATGACGGACTTCATCGACCGCGACTCCCGGCGCGCGCGGCGCTCCGCCCGCCACCCGGCGTCCGGGCGGCTCGCGTGAAGCGGGCGCGTCGCGTCGAGGCCCGCACGTCAGTCGGTCGACACGGCTTGCGACGAGATCAGCGTCGCGCCACAGGCCGTCTTGTCGCCATGGCGCGCCGCGGCCTGGCCGTCGATCATGCAGGTCGGGTCGCCGCTGACGATCGTCGTCGTGCCGCCGTGCCCGTGCTTGGGGCAGCTGACCTTGTCGCCGACGCGCGCGATGGCCTTGCCCGCGGCATCGGTGACGCTCGACCCCGCGATGACGGCGCCTCCGTGGTCGGTCTTGTCGCCGACCACGATGAATGGTTTGGACATGGTGCTCCCTGAATTCTCTTGTTCGATCCGCTGTCCCGCCCAGCTCTACCGGACGGCCGCGGATTCTGCGGCGCGATTATCGCCACCTCTCGCGACAGGATTGGCGACATTCGCCGCGCGATGCAATTCGACGTGCCCCAGGTCGCGCAGGCCGTGCCAGTCGCCGCCCCAGACCAGGCCGAGCGAGCGCGCGACCTCGCCGTAGCGCTCGTAGCCGGACATCGCCCACGGATCCTTCTCGGAGATGACGACCCGGCCGTCGCGCAGGAACGCGCAGTCCGCGGCGAGGCCGAACTGGTGATAGCTCTCGAACGGCCCGGCGCGGGTGACCGACGGCCCGAGCGCGGCGAGCGCGGCCTGGCGCTGCGGGCTCCGGTAGCCTTCGACGAGCACCATGTCGTAGCCGTACTTCTCGTGCATCAGGCGGAACGTCAGCAGCAGGCGCTGGCGGAAGTTGTCGTCCAGCAATTCCCACTGCCGGCTCGCGCTGCGCGCCATCGGCTGCCACTGCTCGACCTCGGTCGTCATGAACAGCTCCGGCGGCAGCGGTGGCGGCGGCACCAGCTGCTCGCCCTGCAGCAGCGCGGCCACGCGCTCGTCGACCGCGTGCGCGGCGTTCGGATCGAAGCTGTCGACGCGGAACGACCCGCGCAGCAATGCCGCGGCGAGCGGCAATCCGACGATCACGGCGAGCGTCAGCGACAGCCCCAGCGAATGGCGCCGCAATGTCGCGACGACGCGTTGCGTCGCATCCTGCGCGGAATTGCCGCCGCGATCCACGTTGCGTTGCCAGCGCGTGCGCCAGGCACGGCCCGCGCCCTGCCCGCGACGGCAGGCACCGGAAATGCCGGCAGCCACCCGGTCGCGCAGGGGCGGCAGGCAAACCATCGCGAGAACTGCGACGATTAACAAAAAATACAAGAAGACACCAATTAGCATCGGACGGATAAATAAGACGTCGCGCCAATCAATTAGCAGGGCGAGAGAGGCAACAGGGCGACATTGTTGTGCGCAATCGCGACACCGCAACCCCCCCTTTGGCGGTGGGTCCCGCAATGGCACATTGCCCATAGAATCGCCGCGCAGGTTCGACCCAGACGGGGCCGCGCCTTGTCAGGGGGAAAAGAATTCCGACATGGAATCATCCGAAAAGAAAACATCTTCGCGGCCCGAACTCGGCCGACCGAGCCTGCTGAGTTCGACAGGATCCTCCGCGCCGGCGAAGGACGCGTCGCTGCGCATGCTGGCGTCGCTCGAGCGCGACGGCAAGACACCCGGTCAGGTATCCGCGAAGCGCACGCGATCGCGCATGCGCACCGGATTGATCGCGCTCGCCATCGTCGCCGTCGGCGGCGCGGGCGCCTTCTTCGCGCTCGCCCCGGGCGACGACGCGATGGGCAGCAGCGTGCAGGTGGCCGCAGCGCCGCGCAAGGCCGTCGCGGCATCGCAGGCGACGGCCACGGTCGCGTTGTCTTCGAACGACGCCGCATCGGCCGCGAGTTCCGCGGCATCCACGCCCGCGGCCATCGAACTGGCAACGGCGACACCGCCGGCGGTCGCGGCGAGCGCGGTGGTCGCCGCGGCGAGCGCCCCCGCGCCGGCGCCAGCGGCGTCTCCCGTCGCCGTGGCGCAAGCCGGCGGCAATCCGCTCGACAAGCTGGCGCTCAACGACGCGCCGATCGAGCCCGCCAAGACCAGGCACGCGCACGAGAAGGACAAGGACAGCAAGGACAAGGCGGCCACCAGGCCGCACGAGGAGACGGTCGCCTCCGCGAAGAAGCCGTCGACGCATGCTGCGACCCCCGCCGCCGCGCGCAAGGCCAGGCGCGAGGACGATGCCGACACCGAGCTGGTCGCCGCGATCATCGCGCGCCTGGATCGCCGCGGGCCGCAGCCGCCACCCGGCGCGTCGGGCGTCGTCGTCGCGGCCGCGCCGGCGAGCGTGTCCGACATCGTGCGGCGCTGCTCGCAGAACGCCGACCTCCTCGAGGCGCGGCAGTGCCGCAGCCGCGCCTGCGAGAACCACTGGGGCAAGGTCGATGCGTGCCCGGCCTCGCGCGCTCCGAAGACCTCCCAAGCCGAAGGCGGTGCCAATGCCAAGCGCGGCTGACATGCTCTCGTCCGCGCTGGACGAAGCGGCCGCCCTGCTCGGCGGCCTGCTCGACGGCGCAACGCGCCTGTACCGCCTCGACGCCCAGGGCGACCTCGCCGGCGCGCAGGTCGAGGCCTTCGTCGTCGAGGAAGCGTTGAGCCATCCCTGGCGGATGGAGCTCAGCGTGCTGCACGAGCGCGTCGATCTCGACCTCGACGCGATGCTCGCGCAACCCGTCACGCTCATCACGGTG
>JASLEM010000081.1 GCA_030151165.1 Burkholderiaceae bacterium | reverse complement strand
GCCTCCGAAGTGCGCAGCCTCGCGCAGCGCTCGGCGGGCGCCGCCAAGGAGATCAAGACGCTGATCGCGGCGTCGGTCGAGCGCGTCGAGTCGGGCTCGCAGCTCGTCGCGGCGGCGGGCTCGTCGATGACGGACATCGTCTCGAGCGTGAACCGCGTGAGCGCGATCATCAGCGAGATCACGCACGCCGCGGGCGAGCAGTCGACCGGCATCGGCCAGGTCAACGGCGCCGTCGCGCAGCTCGACCAGATGACGCAGCAGAACGCGGCGCTCGTCGAGGAGTCGGCCGCCGCCGCCGAGAGCCTGAAGGAACAGGCGCGCCGCCTGTCGGACGTCGTGCAGGTGTTCCACCTGGGCCACTGACCGACCGCGACGCACGGCCTCGCGGCCCTCGGCGATGCTCGCGCGCGCCGGGGGCCTTTTCCTTGGCGGAGCCTACTTGCGCGCCAGGTACACGCCCCAGGCCGCGAGGGCCATGCCCGCGAGCGCCATACCCGACAACGTATCCCGGAAGACCAGCCACGCGACCAGCGCCGTGAACGGCGGCACGAGGTAGAACATCGCCGCGACGTTGGAGACGTCGCCGTGGCGGATCAGCCGGTTCAGCAGCGTGATCGCGCCGATCGACAGCACGAGCACCAGCCACGCGAGCGCGAAGACGAGGTCGCCCGTCCACTCGACGCGCATCCGCTCGGTGAGCACCGCGGCGACGCCGGTCGCGAGCGCGGTCGGCAGGAACTGCGCGACGACGCCGGTGCGCCAATCGAACTTCGGGCAGAAGCGCTTCTGGTAGATCGTGCCGGCGGTGATGCCGAACAGCGCGACGACCGCCGGCGCGAGCGCGGACGCGGTGAACGGCGTGCCCGCCTTGCCGAACACGACCATCCCCACGCCGACGAAGCCGAGCAGCAGCCCGCCCCACTGCTTGCGCGCGACGTTCTCGCCGAGGAACCAGCTCGCGGCGACCGCGGTCAGCAGCGGCTGCAGTCCGACGACGATGCTCGTGACGCCCGCGGGCAGCCCGCGCGAGATCGCGATGAAGACGCCGCCCAGGTAGATCGCGTGGATCAGCAGGCCCGAGACGCCGATGTGCGCCCACTCGCGCGCGCCGCGCGGCCACGGTGCGCGCGCCACGAGCGCGACGACGGTCATCAGCGCGAGCACCGCGACGTAGCGCATCAGCAGGAACGTCAGCGGCTCGACATGCGGCAGGCCGAGCCGCGCGCCGATGAAGCCCGTCGACCAGAGGACGACGAACAGCAGCGGGAAGGCGAAGGACGCGCGTGCCCTCACGCCGCGCGCTGGCGCTGGTAGATCGACAGCTGGATCGCCGCGGCGGACACCAGCGGCGTCGCGATGCCGGACGCGCGCGCCCGCGCGCGCAGGTCCCCGAGGATCTGGTCGACCTCCACCGCGTTGCCGGCCATCATGTCGCGGTACATCGACGACGTCAGCGGCGAGCCCTTCGTGGTCAGCATCGCGGTGATGCCGTCGACGACCTGCGGCTTCGGCGCGTGGCCGCTCGCGCTGGCGACGGCGGTCGCCTCGGCGAGGAAGGCGCGGACGAACTCGCGGCCGCCGTCGGTGGCCTCGATGTCGCCCACCGTGCCGCGCGCGAGCGACGTGATGCCGCCGAGCGTGGCCAGCATGATCCACTTGTCCCACAGCGCCTGCGCGATGTCGTCGGACAGGATCGCCTCGAAGCCGGCGCCGCGCAGGAACTCGTCGAGCGCGGCGATGCGCGCGGTCTGGCGGCCATCGAGCTCGCCGTAGATCAGCTCGTGGATCGGCGCGAGCTGCACGACGCGGCCCTGGTCGTCCAGGTGCGTCGACACGCGCACGACGCCGCCGACCACGCGCTCGGCGCCGAAGCGCGCCTGCAGGTCGTCGATGTGCTTCAGGCCGTTGAGGAAGGGCATGATGGTCGTGTCGGGGCCGACGGCGGGCGCGAAGTCCGCGATCGAGGCCGCGAGGCCGAAGGCCTTCACGGTGACGAGCACGATGTCGTACGTCTGCGTCAGTTCGTCGGCGGTCACGAGCTTGGGCTGCACGGTGAAGTCGCCGTGCGGGCTGACGACCTGCAGGCCCTTCTCGCGCAGCGCGGCCGCGCGCGCGGGGCGCACGAGGAAAATCACGTCGCGTCCGGCCTGGACCAGGCGCGCGCCGAAGTAGCCGCCGGTCGATCCGGCGCCGACGATGAGGATCCGCATGGGGTGCTCGCTTTCGTTGCGGCTGCGGCTCGTGCGCAGCGATGCGCGAGTATCGGCGCGCGGCCGCGAAGCTGCAGGCGCGCGGCGCGATGGCCCTGCGCGGTCTTCAGGTTCGGCGCGCGGGCCAACCGTCGCTGGCGCGGGCGATGTCGGCGTCGTGCTCGCCGAGCCTCGGCGCGGCATGCGCGATCGCGCCGGGCGTCGCGCTCAGCTTGGGCACGATGCCGGGCACCTTCAGCGCGTGGCCGTTGGAGGTCGGCGAGTCGACGATCATCCCGCGCGCCGCGTACTGCGGGTCGGCGGCGATGTCGGCGACCGAGTAGATCTTGCCGGCCGGCACGCGCGCGGCATCGAGCACGGCGAGCGCCTCGTCGCGGCCGCGGGCGGACGTCCACGCCGCGATCGCCGCATCGAGCTCGCCGCTGCGCGCGACGCGGCCGTCGTTGTGCTTCAGGCCCGGGTCGTCGGCGAGGTCGGGCCGGCCGATCGCCTGCATCAGGCGGCGGAAGATGCTGTCGCCGTTGCCGCCGATGACGACGTAATGGCCGTCGTTGCACGGGTACGCGTTGGTCGGCGCGATGCCGGGCAGCGCGCTGCCGGCGCGCTCGCGCACGGCGCCGAACGCGTCATGCTCGGGCACGAGGCTTTCCATCACGTTGAACACGGCCTCGTACAGCGCGACGTCGACCACCTGCCCCTGCCCGCCATGCGCGACGCGGTGGTGCAGCGCCACCAGCACGCCGATCACGCCGTGCAGCGCGGCGAGGGTGTCGCCGATCGAGATGCCCGCGCGCACCGGCACGCGGCCCGGCTCGCCGGTGAGGTGGCGCAGGCCGCCCATCGCCTCGCCGATGACGCCGAAGCCGGGCTTGTCGCGGTACGGGCCGGTCTGGCCGTAGCCCGAGATGCGCAGCATGATCAGCCTCGGGTTGAGCGCGTGCAGCGCGTCCCAGCCGAGGCCCCAGTCCTCCAGCGTGCCGGGCTTGAAGTTCTCGATCAGCACGTCGGCCTCGGCGGCGAGCGCGCGCACGGCGGCCTGGCCGTCCTGCGAGCGCAGGTCGAGGCACACCGAACGCTTGTTGCGCGACTGCACCTCCCACCACACCGACGTCCCGTCGCGCAGCAGGCGCCACTTGCGCAGCGGGTCGCCGACGCCGTCCGCGCTCTCGACCTTGATGACGTCCGCCCCGAATTCGGCCAGCGTCTTGCCGGCGAACGGGCCGGCGATCAGCTGTCCGAGTTCGAGCACCTTCAGGCCTTCGAGCGCTTGCATGTCCGCGTCGTCCTTCGCATCTTTCGTCGACGGCGGCATCGTACGCCCGCGCACGGGTGCCGCGCCGAAGCGAGTTCGCGTGACAATGGCGCCCGCCCCGCCCTCCCCAACGCCCGCGCCGCCGCCCTTGCCCAGCATGCCCCGTCCGTCATTCCGCCAGACGCTGCTCGCCGCCTTCC
>JASLEM010000580.1 GCA_030151165.1 Burkholderiaceae bacterium | reverse complement strand
CGCAGCAGCTTGTGCGCGACCTGCGCCACGTCGTCGCGCGCGGCGTCGTCCAGCAGCACGATGAACTCGTCGCCGCCGAAGCGCGCGACCACGTCGCCCGCGCGCAGGCTCGCGGAGATGCGCGCGGCGACCGTCTGCAGCAGCTTGTCGCCGATCAGGTGGCCCAGCGAATCGTTGACGCGCTTGAAGTGGTCGAGGTCGACGAACAGCAGCGCGAGCGACTTGCCCGCCGCACGCGCGCGGTCGATCTGCTGGCCCAGCCGCTCCATGAACGACATGCGGTTCGGCAGGCCCGTCAACGCGTCGTGGTGCGCGAGGTGCTGGATGCGCGCCTGCGCCGCATGGCGGTCGCGCAGGTCGCGCACCACCGACATGCGCAGCTTCTCCTCGCCGTAGACCAGCGTGCGCCCGATCAGCTCCACCGGGATGCGCTTGCCGTCCTTGCGGATCACGGCGCTCTCGTAGCTCAGGTCCTGCCCGGCATCGAGCACGCCCTGCACGTGCGCGCGCTGGTCGGGCGCGACGAAGTCGATCGCGTGGCGGCCGCGCACCTCGTCGAGCGCGTAGCCCAGCATCTCGCACAGCGGCGGGTTGGCGTCGGTGACGATGCCGTCACGGTGAAACGCGATGCCCTCCGCGCTGGCCTGCATGAACTTCGCGAGCCGCTCCTCGGACTCGCGCAGGGCCTGCGTGGCGAGGCGGTGGCCGGTGATGTCGGTGACGATCACGAACGCGCCCATCGGCTGGCCCGCGGGCGTGACGTTGGGGATGACGTTGACCTCGATCCAGCGCCGCGTGCCGTCCGGCGCCGCGAGCTCGCGCACGTAGGCGACGGTGCGGCGCTCGCGGGTGACGGTGTCGATCGACGGCTTGACCTCGCGCGCGGCGACCTCGCCGATGATCTCGGTGAAGGTCTTGCCGATGATCGAGGTCTCGGTGAGCCCGAACGCGCCCGCGTAGGCCTTGTTCGCGAAGCGGCAGCCGTAGCCGAACTCCTCGGCGTCGTAATAGGCGATCATCGCCTGCAAGCTGTTCGCGAGCAGCCGGAACGTCTCCAGGCTGCCATCCCAGGCAGCGACTCCGACATCGTGGGCCATCCACGGATGATAGGGCCGAAGCCGCGGCGCCGACTCCCCCAGAGTGGCGAGGCGGGCGGAGATCCGCAGCGGAATTCCACCGGGTCATGCCGCCGTCTCCAGCGACACGCCCCGGCCGGACTCACTTCGAGAACAGCCCCGAGATGCGCTGGCCGATGCGCTGGAAGAAGCCGGCGCGCTCGACGGCGGCGAGCGCGACGACCGGTGCCTCGCCGAGCGGCTTGCCCGCGGCGCTGGTGGCCACGACCTTGCCGATCACGGCACCCTTGGCGATCGGCGCGTTCTGGTCGGGGTTCAGCGTGACCGTCGTCTTGACCGCGCCGCCCTGCCCCTTCGGCACCATCAGCGTCCACGGCTGCGCGACGCCTACGGTGACCGTCGGCACCACGCCGTAGATCACCTTGGCCGTCGCCAGCGTCGCGCCGGGCTGGACGGGAGCCGCCTCCTCGAAGTTGCCGTAGCCCCAGTTGAACAGCACGCGGGTCTGGTCGGCCCGGGCCTTCTTGCTGTCGGCGTTCATGATGACGGAGATCAGGCGCATGCCGTTGCGCTTGGCGGAGACCGTCATGCAGTAGCCCGCCTCGTCGGTGTGCCCGGTCTTGAGGCCGTCGACGGTCGGGTCGGTGTAGAGCAGCTCGTTGCGGTTGCCCTGCTTGATGCCGTTGTAGGTGAACTCGCGCTCGGCGTAGATCGGGTAGTACTCGCCGCTGTTGCGGATGATCGCCTGCGCCAGCACCGCGAGGTCGCGCGCCGAGGCCTTGTGGTTCGGGTCGGGCAGGCCGGCCGCGTTCTCGAAGTGCGTGTGGGTCATGCCCAGCTTCGCGGCCTCTGCGTTCATCTGCGCCGCGAACGCAGACTCCGAACCGGCGACGTGCTCCGCCAGCGCCTTGGCCGCGTCGTTGCCGCTGTCGATGATGACGCCGCGCAGCATGTCGATCAGCGGCGCCTGCGCGTTGAGCGGCACGAACATGCAGCTGTCGCCCTCCTTGCCGCCCTTGCACCAGGCGCTCAGCGACATCGTCACCGGCTCGTTCGGCTTCAGCTTGCCGCTCTTGAGGCCCTGCTCCACGAGGTAGCTGGTCATCATCTTGGTCAGCGAGGCCGGCGGCAGCGGCTCGTCCGCGTTGGACGACGCGAGGATCTGCCCGGTGTTGAAGTCCATCAGCACCCACGCCTTGTTCTCGAGCACCGGCACCGACAGCCCGTTCGCATCCGTCGTCATCGCGGGCTGGGCGGCCTCGGCCGACTTGCGCGCGGCCGCGTGCGGCGCGGGATGGGGCTTGGCGTGCGGCGCGGCGGCGGCCGGGCCGGCCAGGGCGATCAGGGAAGCGGCGACGAGGGCGGAAGGAATCAGGCGCGCGGTACGGGAATGGATGGTCATGGACAGGTGCTTCGCGAGGAAGCCGGGTGAAGCCCGCGGATCGATCCGGGGCTGGGGAATTTGGAGCGGCGCGGCGGCCGTGCTCGACAGCGAGCGTGCGTTTGGAGCGCTGCAGATTGTGCCGGATTTGAAGGCGCCGCCGACGCGGGCAAGGGGTGGTTTACGACTGGAAATGGATGCGTCGCCCGCGGCGAAATCAGCAATCCCCCCATTCGAGTCGGATACTGCCGCCTCGAACCATCAGTCCGCCGCCCGACCGGCGCATGGGAGCCCCGATGAAAAGAACAGCACCCCTGCTCGCCAGCCTCGCCCTCGCGAGCCTGTCCGCCAGCTTCCCCGCGCACGCGGCCACGCCGATGAGCCTGTCGGACTACCTGGCGCTGCACGGGCCGGCGCCTACCGAGCGCATCGCCTACGGCACCGCGCCGCAGCAGGTCGTCGAGAGCTTCGAGCCGGCTGGCGCCGGGCCGTTTCCCGTCGTCGTGTTGATCCACGGCGGCTGCTTCCTCAACGCGTACGAAGGCATGCCGCAGCTGCGCGGCATGGCGGGCGCGCTGGCGGCCAAGGGCATCGCCGTCTTCAGCGTCGACTACCGCGGCCTCGATACCCCCGGCGGCGGCTACCCGGGCACCTTCCTCGACATCCGCGCCGCGCTCGACCTGATCCAGGCGCAGGCCGCGCAGCGGCATCTCGACACCCACCGCCTCGCCATCGTCGGCCACTCGGCCGGCGGCGTGCTCGGGCTGTGGGCCGCCGGCCGAGCCCGCTTGCCGACCACGAGTCCGCTGCACGAGCCCCATCCGCTTGCGATCCCCCACGTAGTCGCGCTCGGCGCCGCCGGCGACGTCCGCGCGCTCGGGCAGCTCTGGAAGACGCGCTGCACGCTCGACGGCGACCAGCTCACCGGCCCGCCGACACCCGCGCGGCCCGACGTCTACGCGGACACCAGCCCGATCGCGCTCACGCCCAACGGCAGCGACACGCTGTTCATCAACGGCGACCACGACACGATCCTCACGCCGCGCGAGTCCGCGGACTACGCCGCGCAGGTGCGCGAGCGCGGCGACGCGGCCGACACCCTCGTGCTGCCCGACGCCAGCCACTTCGACGAAGTCGCCGTCACCTCGGCCTCCTGGCCACGGGTCGAGGCGGCGATCCTGAAGGCGGTGGGAATCCGCTAGCGCATCGGCGCGGCGGTCAATCGAACTGATCGCCCGATCATCGCGACTGACGTGGAAGTTCGTGAACTAGTCGACGGCTTCGTTGCGCATCATCACCGCGGCGCTCAAGTCGTCGCGCGCGTTGCCGATACGATCCGCCCGCGAATTCCAACAACCAAACACGACACGGAGAAGACAAGCATGAACAAGTTCATCAAGCAGGCGGCGGCGATCCTCGCGGCAGGCGTCCTGGCGAGCCCGGCCTTCGCGGCGCAGGAAACGTTCGACCTGGCGTGGAGCGGCACCTCGTTCGGCAACACCGCCACGGCGACCGGCCAGATCACGATCGATACGAGCTCGATCAACTCGAACTACAACGAGTTCGCCTTCCCGGATTCCCGCGTCACGAACCTGAGCATCACGGTCAGCGGCGCCGATGCCGGCAACGGCACGTTCGGCCTGTCCGACTTCAGCTTCATGGTCGTCTGGGCGCCGCAGGCGCTCGACTTCTCACGCGAACTCGTGGGCCAGCCGCAAGGCGGCGGCAACACCTGGGGCGAATCGAACGGCAGCGCCGGCGACCTCAACTTCTTCGGCAACAGCGCCAGCGCGCCCGTCGGCACCAGCTACTTCGTGCTGACCACGGCGGACTACGCGGGCGACCCGATGCTGCTGACCTCGATGCGCAGCGCCGTCCCCGAAGCCGGCAACCTCTCGATGCTGCTCGCCGGCCTCGGCCTGGTCGGCTTCGCCGCCCGCCGCCGCCAATCGCGCGCCTGAGCCTGCGGGGCGTCGACCGGGAAGGCCGCTCGACGAGCGGCCTTTTTCATGCGCGGTCCTCATAGAATTTAGCCATGACGCAACGCCTCCCCTGCGATCGCTGCGGCGACTCCATCTATCCCGACACCGCGACGAGGAACGGCGGCCTGTGCATGCCCTGCAAGGGCGGGTATCGGGAGAGCATCGAAACGAGCAAGCGCCAGCGCGAGGAAGAGAAGCGCCATCTGCAGAGCGCGGAGTATCTGTACTGGAGAGGACTCGTCAGGCGCGTGCACGACGAGCACGCCACTGGGAGAATTTAAGTGAGAACGCAAGTTGCGTCAGACGTTGTTCGGGACGGTCTTGGCGTCGAGTTGGTTTCGGAGGCGGGCGAGGTGCTTGCCGAGGTCTTCCGCTGCGATTCAGATCACACCGTGACATTCAGTGCGTTTGCTCCAGGCTTGCCCATCACCGCGGTGCGTACGTTGATTGATCGCGCTCTTGAACGACTGGATCCATTCGAGGATGGCACTCCGTTGCTTGGGCCAACCCGGACGCTCGGCTGAGCGGCTGCTTTCGGCGCGCCATCGCCAACTGCGGTTTTCCGCTTTGAGTCGGCTGCGTTACGATCGCCCTGACCGTTTCGCGGCGGCATGCGGCCAGGAGCGGTCTTCTGTGAATGGCAGCTTTCGGGAAGACCAACCTCCGGTTTACGGACCTAGACGTATCGATTTGAATGCGACCTTTGTACGCCACCATCGTTGCAACATTCATTGCTCCGCTTGTTCCATATGGCGTGATCACAGCCTGGGTCGTGGTTTCAACAGGAAGCGTTTCGCACGCCCTTTGGCACTCGTCACTGTTGTGGTTAACCTATCTTCTGGCTTTCGGCCCCACAGTGCTGATGCTCCCGGTACTGCTCGCGCTCAAACGAGGCGGGCTGGTGAACTGGATTTCAGCCCTGGCAGTCGGAGCTGCAGTTGGGACGGTCTTGGGCGGGATCTGTTTGCGTGACCTGTCAAGAGACTTGGGGCTGTGCGCAATCGTTGGGGCTTGTGAAGCGATGGTTTTTTGGTTGATCTGGCGCTTCCTCGCGAGTGATGCACCACGGACGCCTGGAGAAGAGAGTTTGATCAGATAGCACGTGAACCGGCCGCACGGGTCTACGGCCGGTCTCGCGGTCTGCCCGCCGGTGGGCGACTGAGTTCGGCCAGAAGCTGCCGCTGGCCGCTGACCGCTGACCGCTTTGGGGTAGGCTTCACGAGATGACAGCCAACGCGCGCTACCTGCAGGTAGCCCCAGAAGCAGAATTGCCCAACCTAGCGGGGATGCCTCCATTTCGCGCGGTGGTGCTCGTGCGTGAGACAGTTTCGAACGACTGGAGGA
>JASLEM010000567.1 GCA_030151165.1 Burkholderiaceae bacterium | reverse complement strand
CGTCGGCTTCATCTTCGTGTTCACGATGGGCGGCTTCACCGGCCTGATCTGCTCGATGGCGCCGATCGACATCCAGCTGCAGGACACCTACTACGTCGTCGCGCACTTCCACTACGTGCTCGTCGCCGGCTCGCTGTTCGGGATGTTCTCCGGCTTCTACTACTGGAGCCCGAAGTGGACCGGCGTGATGTACAGCGAGTTCCGCGGCAAGCTGCACTTCTGGCTGTCGCTGGTGTTCTTCAACGTCACGTTCTTCCCGATGCACTTCCTCGGCCTGGCCGGCATGCCGCGCCGCGTGGCCGACTACCCGATGCAGTTCGCCGACTTCAACGCGCTCGCGTCGGTCGGCGCGTTCGGCTTCGGCCTGACGCAGGTGTTCTTCCTGCTGTTCATCGTCGTGCCGGTGATGCGCGGCAAGGGCGCGCCCGCGCCGCAGCAGCCGTGGGAAGGCGCCGAGGGCCTCGAGTGGGAAGTGCCGTCGCCGGCGCCGTGGCACACGTACGAAACGCCGCCGAAGCTGAACAAGGCCGCCACGAAGGTCATCGGCTGAACCCGGCCCAGGCGCCGAACCGACGAATCGACCGATCGACCTCCATGGCCCTGACTCCTGACCAACGCCGCAAGAACCTTCGCCTCGGCCTCACGCTGGCGTCGGTGGCGATCGTGTTCCTCGTCGGCTTCGTCGCCAAGGCGATGCTGTTCGGCCTATGAGCGACGACCTGCCGACCCCGCCGCCCGAGGCGCCGAAGCCCGCGAAGGCGCCGCGGAAGCCGCGGCGCCACAACCGCGACATGCTGTTCAAGCTGACGCTGGTCGTCGTGCTGATGTTCGGCTTCGGCTACGCGATGGTGCCGATGTACAAGTCGATCTGCGAGGCGCTGGGCGTCAACGTGATCGCGCGCGGCGACGTCGGCGCGGCCTACGGCAAGGAGCCCGGCTCCGTCAACACGCAGGTCGACCTGACGCGCAGCGTCACGGTGGAGTTCGACGCCAACGCGCGCGGCCCGTGGGAGTTCCATCCGGCGCAGAGTTCGGTGACCGTGCATCCGGGCGCGTTGACGACGGTGATGTACGAGTTCAGGAACACGCAGAACCGCACGATGACGGCGCAGGCGATCCCCAGCTACGCGCCGGGCAACGCGCAGGCGCACTTCAACAAGATCGAGTGCTTCTGCTTCACGCAGCACACGCTGGCGCCCGGCGAGTCGAAGACGTGGCCGGTGGTGTTCTACGTCGACGACAAGCTGCCGAAGGACGTCGGCACGATCACGTTGTCGTACACGTTCTTCGAGGTCGGCGGCACGACGCCGCCGGCGCCCGTCGGCCAGCTCGAATCCGCCAAGCCGCATGCGTGAAGCGATGACCGCCCCGATCGACGATCCTCGCGACGAGCCGTCGCCCACCGCGCGCAAGGCCGCGTTCGGGCAGACGGCGCGCGCGGTGGCGTGGTCGTTCTTCGGCATCCGGCGCTCGAAGGATCACGAGCAGGACGTCCGGAACCTGAACCCGATCCACGTCGCCATCGCGGGCGTCCTCGGTGCCGCGCTGTTCGTGCTGGCGCTGGTGCTGCTCGTGCACTGGGTGATCGGCTCGGGCGTCGCGCACTAGCGGCGCCGGCGGGCTGCGGCAAGAGACGAATCAAGAAGACAACGAAGCGATAAACGAAGCGATTCCATCGATCTGCAAGAGTCTGGAGAACAGCACACATGTCCGCCTCTGGTTCGCACGGCGTTCCCCACGGAACGGCCCCGCACTACTTCATCCCGACGCCGTCGCGCTACCCGATCAGCGTGGCCGCGGGCCTGTTCCTGATGATCCTCGGCGGCAGCCAGTGGATCAACGGGCACGAGTGGGGCTCCTGGTGCCTGCTGACCGGCCTGGTGGTCTGGCTCGCGACGCTCGCGCAATGGTTCACGACCGCGATCGGCGAGAGCGAGGGCGGGCTGTATTCCGACACCGTCGACGTCTCCTTCCGTTGGAGCATGAGCTGGTTCATCTTCTCGGAGGTGATGTTCTTCGCGTCGTTCTTCGGCGCGCTGTTCTGGGCCCGCAACATCGCGCTGCCGATGCTCGGCAACCTCGACCACCAGCTGCTGTGGCCTGACTTCCACGCGATCTGGCCGAGCGTCCAGGCCGGCGTCACCGCCTCGCCGGCGGACACGATCGCGCCGTTCCGCACGATGGGCCCGTGGCCGATCCCGACGCTCAACACCGCGATCCTGCTGACCTCCGGCGTCACGCTGACGATCGCCCACCACGCGCTGATCGCCGACCACCGCCCGAAGGCGATCGCATGGATGTGGCTCACCGTGCTGCTGGGTGCGTGCTTCATCTGCTGCCAGGCCTACGAGTACCACGAGGCGTATACCGAGATGAACCTGAAGCTGTCGTCGGGCATCTACGGCTCGACCTTCTTCATGCTCACCGGCTTCCACGGCTTCCACGTGTTCGTCGGCATGCTGATGCTGCTGTTCATCACGCTGCGCCTGCAGAAGGGCCACTTCACGCCGACGCGCCACTTCGGCTTCGAGGGCGCGGCCTGGTACTGGCACTTCGTCGACGTCGTCTGGCTGGGCCTCTACGTCGTCGTCTACTGGTTGTGACCGGCGCGGCGGGCCGACGGGCTCGCCGCCGGCACGAAGAAGAACGCCGCCTCGATCCGGGCGGCGTTTTCATTGTAGGACGCGCCGACGCGGGCGTGTCTCGAACGAACGCGACAATACGCGTTGCGCGATCCCCGCTTCGGGCCTCGTCTTCCGCCGTTCAGGTGCCGACCGGGATGCCCGACGGGTGGATCCAGCCGAGCGCGTAGGCGAGGAGAATCAGCAGGAACAGCGTCACCGACAGCCCGACGCGCAGCGCGAGTACACGGGCCATGCGCTTGTCGGGCGCGTTGCCCGGGCGGCCGTCGTCGGGCTTGTGGCGCAGCATCACGAACCCGGCACCGCCGAGCGCGGCCAGGACGAGCACCAGGAAAGCGACGATCACGATTTTCATGAAGAACGATTATTCCACTCGCCCCCCCGCGCCGGCCGGTGCTTCCCCTGAGGCCGCGCCCGCCGCGGCGCCCACCACGCGCTCGCGCATCGTCTGGTTCGTCGCGGCGCTCGCCTGCGCAATGCTGACCGCGCGGCTGGGCGTGTGGCAGCTGTCGCGCGCGCACCAGAAAGTCTCGGCGGCCGAGCTGATCGCCGCGCGCGGCACGATGGCGCCGCTGCCGGCCGACGCGCTCGCGCGCGACGCGGAGACCGGTGCGAACCAGTGGCAGAGCAAGATCACGCTGCAGGGCCGGTGGGACACGGCGCACACCGTGTTCCTGATGAACCGGACGATGGACGAGCGTGCCGGCTTCTTCGTGATGACGCCGCTGCGGCTGCCCGACGGCAGCGCGATCGTCGTGCAACGCGGCTGGATCGCGCGCGACGACGCCGACCCGATGAAGGCGCCCGCCGTGAACTCGCCGACCGGCGTGGTGCGCGTCGACGCGCGTGTCGCGCCCTGGCCGTCGCACTGGATCGACATCGGCCACGGCGCCGGCGGCCCGGTGCGGCAGAATCTCGAGGCCGCGCCGTTCGCGGCCGAGTCCGGGCTGTCGCTGCGGCCCGTCACGGCCATCGAGCAGCCCACCGGCGACAATGCCGGCGACGGCCTGCGCCGCGACTGGCCCGCACCGGACGGCAACGCCGTCACCAACTACGGCTACGCGGTGCAGTGGTTCGCGATGAGCGTCGCGTTCCTCGGCCTGTACGTCTGGGTGCAGTTCTTCCGCCGGCGCTCGCCGTCGGACGACGCCTGACCCGCCGAAGCCCGACCTCGATCCCGGACGCCACATCTCCTTCTCCTTCGACCTCGACGCCCGCGTCGACCGCCTCCCGCCTCATGAACGCCCAGCCGCCTGACGACCTCGCCGCCACCGGCCCCGACACGACCGCCTCCGACATCCTGCCCCCGACCGGCGTGCAGGACGGCCCGGCCACGGAGCAGGGCGGCCTCGAGTCGCTCGCGCTCACGCTGCACGAGACGCCCGCGCCGACGCGCGACCTCGCCGCGGCGCAGAGCCGGCGCGGCCGCGTCACGATGCTGCTGATCCTGCTCGCGTGCGCGCTGCCGGTGGTGGCCTCGTACCTGACGTACTACGTGATCCGGCCGCGCCTCGGCCAGACCAACTACGCGACGCTGGTCGACCCGCAGCGTCCGCTGCCCGACCTCGTCGAGCTGCCCGCGCAGGACATGTCGGGCCACTCGGTCCCGCTGACCACGCTGAAGGGCCAGTGGCTGCTTGTGGTGGTGGCGCCCGCGCGCTGCGACAAGGCCTGCGAGAACCATCTGTTCATGCAGCGCCAGCTGCGCGAGATGATGGGCGCGGAGAGCGACCGCATCGACAAGGTCTGGCTCGTCGACAGCCCCGAAGCCATCGCGCCGCCGCTCGCCGCCGCGATCGCCGCCAAGCCCGCGGTCACGGCGTACCGCGTCGATCGCGAGGCGCTGGCACGCTGGCTCGAGCCCGAGGCCGGCCACGCGCTGGAGGATCACCTCTACATCGTCGACCCGCTCGGCAACTGGATGATGCGTGCGCCCGCCGACGCCGACCCGATCAAGCTGAAGAAGGACATCGACAAGCTGCTGCGCGCCTCGGCGTGGTGGGATCGGGCGAAGGACGCGCGATGAACGCGTCGCCGGCCGCCTACGACTGGACCTCGCTGACCGGCCTCGCGCTGATCGCGCTGGCCATCGTCTCGGTCGTGCTGATGGCCGCGTGGTGGCGCGGCGGGCTGCGCCACAAGAGCCGCGTGCAGCGCGTGGGCGCGCTCGCGGCGCTGACGCTGTTCCTGTGCTTCGACCTGGTCTGCTTCGGCGCCTTCACGCGGCTGTCCGATTCCGGCCTCGGCTGCCCCGACTGGCCGGGTTGCTACGCGACGGCCAGCCCGGTCGCCGCCGCCCACGCGATCTCCGACGCGCAGGCGGCCGCACCGAACGGGCCGGTGACCGAGAAGAAGGCGTGGATCGAGATGATCCACCGCTACTTCGCGATGGCGCTCGGCACGCTGATCATCCTGATGCTGGTGACGGCCGCGATGGCGAAGGATCGCCGCTCGGCCGTGTGGGCGTTCGTCACGCTGCTGTGGGTGATCGGGCAGGGCGTGTTCGGCGCGCTGACGGTGACGTGGAAGCTCTATCCGGCCATCGTCACCGGCCACCTGCTCGGCGGCATGGGCCTGCTGGCGTTGCTGGCGATCCAGTCGCCGGCGCCGTCCGACGGTGGGCGCGGGAACCTTTCGGCGCGGGACCGGGTCGCACTCGGGCTGGCCGCGCTCGCGTTGCTCGCGCAGATCGCGCTCGGCGGCTGGGTCAGCACCAACTACGCCGTGCTCGCGTGCACGGGCTTCCCGCAATGCAACGGCCACTGGTGGCCCGCGATGGACTGGGCGGACGGCTTCACCTTCGCGCGCGAACTCGGCCGCGACGCCCACGGCGAGCCGATCGCGATGACCGCGCTGGTGGCGATCCAGTGGGCGCACCGGTTGTTCGCGCTCGTGCTGGTCCTGGCGATGGGCTGGCTCGTCGCGCGGCTGGCCCGGCGCGGGCCGGCGGCGCGTCGCCGGGCGGCGCTGATCGCCGGGCTGGTCGTGGTGCAATTGGCGACCGGCCTGTCGAATGTTGTCCTTGGATGGCCGATGGTTGCTGCTCTGGCGCACACTGCCGGGGCGGCTGCCCTGGTGATCTGCCTGGGCCTCGAAGCCGCGGCCGTCCTGAAATCGAGAAATCGACCCCTGTCGTCATGAGTTCCGTCCCCGTCGCCACCCCCGTCCAGCCCGCCACGCCGTCGCGTTGGCGGCAGTTCTACGCGCTGACCAAGCCGCGTGTCGTCCAGCTGATCGTGTTCTGCGCGGTGATCGGCATGTTCCTCGCGGTGCCCGGCTGGCCGCCGCTGGTGCCGGCGCTGGCGGCCACTGCCGGCATCTGGCTGGTC
>JASLEM010000243.1 GCA_030151165.1 Burkholderiaceae bacterium | reverse complement strand
AGCGACGTCGCGCGGCCGTTCAGCAGCATCTTCGACTTCGCCAAGCGGGTCGACCGCTCGCGCGTCAACAAGCGCGTGGTCGACGCGCTGGTCAAGGCCGGCGCCTTCGACGCACTGCATCCCGACCGTGCCGCCACGCTCGCGAGCGTGGGCCTCGCCTTCGAATGGGCCGACGCGCAGGCCGCGCACGCGCAGCAGTCGGGCCTGTTCGACTTCGGCGGCGCCGACGAGCACGGCGCGTCCACGCAGGAGCCGGCGCTGGTGCAGGTCGAGCCGTGGAGCATCCGCGAGAAGCTCACGCTGGAGAAGACCGCCGTCGGCTTCTACCTGTCGGGCCACATGTTCGACCAGTACGAGCCCGAGGCGCGCAAGTTCTGCAAGCTGCGCATCGGCGACCTGATGGACTCGCGCGAGCCGCAGGTGATGTGCGGCATCGTCAGCGACCTGCGCGTCATCAACGGCCAGCGCGGGCGCGTCGCGATCTTCAAGGTCGACGACCGCACCGAGGCGATCGAGGCCGTCGCCAACGAGGGCGTGCTCGATGCCAACCGCGACGCGCTGCGCGACTACGAGTTCGTCGTGGTGCAAGGCAAGGTGCAGCCCGATCGCTTCAGCGGCGGCCTGCGCCTGAACGTCACGCAGGTGTGGGATCTCGCGGCCGCGCGCGCCCGCTTCGGCCGCCACCTGGTCGTGCAGGCGGACGGCAACGTCGCGCCGCTGATCGAGCTGGTCAAGCAATGGCCGGCGCGGCGCTCGATCACCGAGCACGGCGAGTCGGTGCACGGCCTGGGCGTGCGCGTGAAGGTGAAGGTGGAGGGCGCGGCCGTCGCGGAGCTCGACCTCGGCGACCAGGGCCGCTTCTGGCCCAGCGACGATGCGCTCGCGCGCTGGAAGCAGATCCTGCCGACGCAGTCGCCTCAGGTCGTGTACGACTGAGGGGCCGTGTCGCGATGAACCCGGCGATCGAGGCGGCGGCCGCCAGGATCCTGCGCAACCTGCAGCGCACCTACGGCCGGCCGCCGACGCGGGCGCGCGTCGACGAGACCGCATTCCGCCATCTCGACCTGCGCGTCTACCGGCGCCTGCGTTCCGAGCTCGAGTCGGCGGGCTTCTCGTTCGTGCAGGACTTCGCGCTCGGACATCAACGAGTCGCCGACGACGATGATCGCGCCGACGATGATCCGCTGCCTCGTCTCGCCCGACGGCCGCATCGTCGCGAACTACTACCAGGTCAAGCCGCGCTGGCGTCGGCTGTGGGGCAAGGTGTTCACCGGCCTGAAGAACGGACGCTGGATCGCCGCGCCGGGGCTGCTGTTCAAGTTCGGCGGCACGCGCCACAGCGTCGAGTTCTCGTCCGAGATGTCGGACGGCCGCTTCTTCTCGTCCAGCAACGCGGCCGCCGCCGAGAAGATCGGCATGCCGGCCGAACTCGATCGCCGCTTCCACCCGACGAACACGCCATGGCCGCGCTTGCTGGCCGAGCACCGCGCGCGACTCACTGCCGCGACCGCTGATGGTGCAGGGGTCACGACGGCCCGCGGCATCGACGACCTCGAGGCTCGCTTCGACCGTGAGAACGCGTTGAAGCGCGCGCACCGCGAACGCATCGGCTGGATCACGCGCGAGGAGTTGCTGAAGATGAGCGGCGGCAATCCGGCGATCGCCGACGCGATCCACGTGGCCATTCGCACGCAGCTCGGGGCGAGCGCGACGGCACTCGGCAGTGCGTCGGTCGGCGAGGTCGTGCAGCGACGGTGTGGCGATGCGGCGAACGATTGAGGGCGTGCCAATGAAGGCGTCGAACGTGCGACGCTCCGCGACGACTGCGACCCGGAGGGGTGGATGGCCGATCTGAGCCTCGAAGCGCGGAGGGAGAACATCCGCAGTCTCGACCGCATTCTTCTCTGCATGTGGCTGATGATGTTCGCGTTCATGGCCGAGCCATGCGCATCGCTGGGTCGCGCGATGGCATTCCAGGATGCTGCACGCGGCGCGCTGCATGAGGGGGCTGGCTTGGCGAATTGGCACGGCGCGACCCGAGGGTCGCCGGCCGGGGTGGCGGTGGTGATCGACGGCAAGAACATCGACCTGATGTGCGCACGGCGGGTCTTCTCGCGGGTGGCCGACACCTGCCCGCCGTTCGACGACCGCTGGAACGGTCGCCGCGTGGTCGTGCGCTGGCTCGACATCCCGTCGGGCCTCTTGGGCGAGCCTGTTCATCGCGCCGTCGCCGTGGAGCGCGCGGACGCGGTGCCGTTCCAGGCCTCGGCCGACGCGGTGGTGCGCAGCGAGGTGATCGGTGCGCTGCAGGGCATGGCGGCGTCGTGCGTCGTGTACCTGCCGATCATCGGCGTCTTCATGCTAGTCGCGCGGCTGCTGCGCCGGCAGCTCCGGGACGCGGAGGCCGAAGCGGCAAGGTGGCGCGAATGGCGTGCCGCGCGTTCCGAGGCCGGGCGACGGCCTCGAGAGGCATGACTCGGCGGCGACTCAAACGTTGCGAAACGTCTCTCCATGTTTCCGACATTTACGTCGACCCTGACAACTAGCTGAACGATCGCCGCGTTGAGGAAGGGCACCGACAACTTCCTGGAGCCTGTCATGAAACGCACCCTGATCGCCGCCGCGGGTCTCGCCCTCATCGCCGCCTGCGGCGTGGCGGACGCGGCGTCGTGGTCCATCGTCGTCGAGCCGGGCGTGTACGGCCGGGTCGCGATCGGCGGGTATGTGCAGGCGCCGATGGTCTACGACGAGCAGCCGGTCATCGCGACCGGCGACGGCGAGGCGCCGCCGCAACTCGTCGAGTACGCCGACGGCGGCGTCCCCGTCTATTCGCCGCCGGCCTACGACGAGCCGCCCGTCTATCTCTGGGTGCCCGAATGGCAGCGCACGCACTGGGCCGATGCCTGCCGCGACTACGGCGCGTGCGGCGTGCCGGTGTATTTCGTGCAGGACGGCTGGTACCGAGACAACGTGATGCGCCGCGCATGGACGCCGGAGCAGCGCTCGTGGTCGCAGGCGCAGTGGCTCGAGCAGGATCGCGTCGCGCGCGAACGCTGGGAGCGCGACCGCTGGAACCGCGAGCAGGGCTGGCGCCAGCAACAGCAGTGGCGCGTGGAACAGCAGCGCTCGCAGGAGCAGTGGCAACGCGAGCAGCAGCGTGCCCGGCAACAGTCCGGCTGGGATCACGCACGCGACGGCCATGACCGCGCGGACGACGACCGCATGGCCCGCGAGCGCGCCGGCCGCGACCAGCAGGATCGCCAGCGCTGGGAGCAGGCGCACGGCCATGGCGTGCAGCCGGTCGCCGCCTGGCAACCGGGCCAGCGTCCGCAGCCGGTGTATGGCAACGGCGGCAATGGTGGCAACGGCGGCGGCTACGTGAGCGGCAATGGCAACGGCTGGCAGAACGGCGGCAATCGCGGCGGCCAGGACGGCGGCCACGATCACCAGCACGGCAACGGCCAGAACGGCGCCACGCCGGGCGGGCAGGCCGGCGGCCAATACGGCGGCCAGAACAGTGGGCATGGCGGCCCGGGCAACGGCGGCCAGAACGGCGGACAAGGCGGCCAAGGCGGACAAGGCGGACAAGGCGCGGGACAGGGCGCGGGACAGGGTGCCGGCCAGAACGGCGGCCGTGGCGACGATCGCGGCCACGACCACGGCGCGGGCCCGGGGCAAGGCCAGCGCGACGCCCGCGGCGCCTACCAGACTCGCCCGAACGAGAACGTCGACCGCTGATCGGCTCGAGGCGCATGGTCCGCGCCTCGAGCCTTCGTCGATCGGCGATGGTTCGACGACACCGTGCGCCGAGGACCCAGCCGGCGCACGCTGAGGTCGATCGACACGACATCGACATCGCCGACTGAACGAGCGGTTCGGTCGTCACGCGGCGTCACACGATCGTCGATCGGCGCGCGGGTGTTCGCGTTACGCGCGCCCGCGCCCGCGGTCGCCACGGTTTCCGCGTTCGTCGCATACTGCGCGCCATGCATGGTGCTTCGACAACCGGATTGATCCTCACGGGTGGCGGAGCGCGCGCCGCGTACCAGGTCGGCGTGTTGCGCGCCATCGCGCGGCTGCGCGCCGCGGCGGGGGCGCCGGCGGGCAATCCGTACCGCGTGTTCTCGGGAACGTCGGCCGGCGCGCTCAATGCCGCCGCACTGGCGACTGCAGCGGACATGCCGGACGGCGGC
>JASLEM010000235.1 GCA_030151165.1 Burkholderiaceae bacterium | reverse complement strand
TGACGGCGACGACGCGCTGCAGCTGCGGGTCGAACGCCTTGTAGACCACGCCGCTCACGCCTTCGCCGATCACGCCGGTGATCCGGTACTTGCCAACTTTGTCGGGCGAGCTCATCACGATCGTCACGGTGTCCTCAGGTTGTCAGCGACTTTCCTTCCCCGCGGCAGCGGGCGCCGGCGAACGAGGCACGGCACGGGCTGCGGCAGGAAACGTTGTCGAGTCGGTAAACACGCCGGAGGTTCCCCCCAACGGCGCCTTCGCCCGTGCCAATGCACATCCGGCCGGGCTTTTCCGTGCCGCGGCGCCCCGCGAGGAGCGAGCGCGGCCCGAGAAGACTTTCGAACCGATTCTCTCACGCCGCCCGCCGCGGTTGTGCAGTGCGGCACGGCATTTGCCAAGCTTCACACCATGTGCTTTTTGATACCGGCGCCGTGCCGGAAGCGCCCCGCCCGCCACCGGCGACACGACGTTTCCGCCCCCGCCGGTGTCTGCGCCCCACCCAGCGCCCACCCCAGGATCCAGGAGCCGGCCCCATGCATTTCCCCGCTGCCAGCGCGACGCCCACCGCCCGAGGCGCCGACGCCCGCACCCCGTCGCGGAGCCTGCCCGCGCTGGTCGTCTTCTCGCCGTTGCGCTGGGGTTTCGACACGCAGAGACCGCAACATCTGCTGACCCGGCTTGCAAAGCATTACCGGGTCGTCGTCGTCGAGGAACCGGTGACCACGCACGCGGACGCCTGGCTCGGCCATGACATGCCCGCGCCGGGCATCGAGGTGCTGGTGCCGCACACGCGCGTCGACACGGCCGCCGCGCCCGGCTTCCACGACGACCAGTTGCCGGTGCTGCAGGCGCTGCTGGCCGACTTCATGCACGAGCAGGGCATCTCGCAGCTGATCGCGTGGCTCTACACGCCGATGGCGCTGCCGCTGGCGCAGGCACTGGCCCCGCGCTGCGTGATCGCCGACGTGATGGAAGACTACGCCGCGGCCGACGGCGCCGACGCCACGCTGCGCCAGCGCGCGGACGCGCTGATGCAGCTCGCCGACGTCGTCGTCGCGGCGGGCCCGTCGCTGTACCAGTCGCACCGCGGGCTGAACTCGAACGTGCACTGCATCGCGAACGCCGTCGACCCCGAGCACTTCGCGCCGGCCGCGCTCGCCGGCACGTCGATCGAGGCGGTGTCGGCGCGCTCGCTGCACGCCGCGATCCCGAATCCGCGCCTGGGCTTCTTCGGCGTGATCGACGAGCGCATCGACCTCGACCTGTTGGCGCGCGTCGCCGACCTGCGCCCCGACTGGCAGCTCGTGATGGCCGGCCCGCTGGTCGGCATCGACCCGGCGGCGCTGCCGCAGCGCGCCAACATCCACTGGGTCGGCCCGCAGACGCTCGCGATCCTGCCGCACCTGCAGGCGCACTGGGACGTCTGCATGCTGCCGCTCAGGTGCGACGTCGCCGCGCGCCACGAATGCCCGCCGCAGGCGCTCGCGTACCTGGCCGGGCAGAAGTCGGTGGTGAGCACGCCGACGCACGACGTCGTCGCGCTGTACGGCCACATCGTGCGGCTCGCACCCGACGCGAACGGCTTCGTCGAGGCCTGCCGCGCAGCGCTGACCGAACGCGGCCCGCTGCGGCGCCAGCGTCGCATCGACGCGCTGATCGCCGTGCACAGCTGCACCTGGGATCGCGCGGCCGAGCGCATCCGCAAGCTGCTGGTGGAGTCGGCGCGCGAGGAACTGCCGGCGCCGGCGCTCGAGGCGACCGCGACGACACCCGTCGCCGTGCCGAACGAACTGGTCGCGGCCCACGCTCTGCAGCAGCAGAGCGCCCGCCATCCGTCGGCGCAGTACGCCCTGAATTGACGCTGGCGCCGACGCGCCTCGAGGAGTGCCCGATGAACCGATCCGCCCCGAGATGTCTCCTGCTCGCCGCCGCGATCGCGGCGCTGGCCGCCTGCAGCGATCGCGCCGGATCGACCGTGGCGGCGCAGGCGGCCGACACCTCGACGCCCGCGATCCTCGTCGCCACCGGCCCGGACACGCCGATGGACAGCCTGCGCACCGCGGACGTCCGCGACGTGCGCGACGACCCGGCCGAACTCGCCGCGCGGCTGCGCGACGCCCAGCTGCCGGGCACGCCGGCGCCCGAGCGGGTCGCGGGCTCGCGCTGACCCGCGCCCGCCCCCGCGCGTGACGCGCGAGCGCGGGCGCCATCGTCGTCAGAACGTCTTCGTCACGCTCGCGTAGATCGTGCGGCGCGGTCCGTACTGCGGGGCGCCGACGCCGATGCCGGTGCCGTCGCGCAGCTCGTAGGTCTTGTCGAACGCGTTGATCAGCGACAGCCGCCCCTCGACCGGCCCGACCGTCTTGCCGAGGTCGAACATCTGCGACACCGAGGCGTTGACCTGCGTGTAGCTCGGCAGGTGCTCGCTGTTGGCGAAGCCGCTGCGCAGGCCGCTGCCGAAGAGCGCATCGGCGCTCAGCGTGGTCTGCGTCGCGAAGCGGTACGACGCGCCGGCCGACGCGGTGACCGCCTGGTCGTGGTCGAGGTGCACCCAGTGCGAGGCGATGTAGGTGATCTCGTCCGGATCGAAGTTGAACTGGCCGGTCACGATGTCCTTGCCTTCGGCTTTCGAGAACGCGAGGTTGGCGTAGCTCGAGAACGCGCCGTGGTGGTAGTTCGCCGTCAGCTCCAGCCCGCGCACGCGGCCCCGGGCGTAGTTGAACGCCGAATAGATCAGCGCGTTGCCGAACTGGCCTTCGTCCTGCAGG
>JASLEM010000488.1 GCA_030151165.1 Burkholderiaceae bacterium | reverse complement strand
GCAGATGACCGACCTGATGTTCGCGTGGAAGGTCGCCAAGTTCGTCAAGAGCAACGCGATCGTGTTCTGCGCCAACGGCATGACGATGGGCGTGGGCGCGGGCCAGATGAGCCGCATCGACTCGGCGCGCATCGCCAGCATCAAGGCCGCGAACGCCGACCTGTCGCTCAAGGGCACGGCCGTCGCGAGCGACGCCTTCTTCCCGTTCCGCGACGGCCTCGACGTCGTCATCGACGCCGGCGCGACCTGCGTGATCCAGCCGGGCGGCTCGATGCGCGACGAGGAAGTCATCTCCGCCGCCGACGAGCGCGGCATCGCGATGGTGCTGACGGGCACGCGCCACTTCCGCCACTGACCGGCCACGGTCGGCCGCCGGCCGGCGTGCGCGCCGGCTCAGAGCGCGCCGATCGCCTTCAGGATCGCGGGCGAGGTCTGCTGCGAATCCGCGTAGAAGTGGGCGACGGCCTGCTTGCCGGCGATGAGCGCGCCGAAGTCGCGGATCTCCTGCGGCAGGACGCTGTCCAGCTCGCCGCCGATGGCGACGATGGGCTTGCCAGCCGCGATCCTCGACCACGCCGCCATGCCGGCCGCGACCGACGACGACGGCGTACCGCCATGGACGATGTCGCCGGTGCTGATCCGCCAATAGGTCTGGGGGTATAGCGCGTCCGCCGCCGCGACGAACGATGTCCACGGGATCTGCGCGTGGTTGCGCGGATATTCGCAGCCCGACGTGACGCCGAGATGGAATCCCGCGGGCGCCGCGGCGCGGATCCGCGCGCAGAACTCGGTGGCCAGGCCGGCGTGCGCGGCGTCGTTCCAGTCGTCCACCTGCCCGGGCCCGTCGGACTCCGGGTCGACGACGTAGCCGGCCAGCCCCGCCGGGATCAGCGTCCCGGCGACGTAGGCCGCCTCGTCCAGCGCGTAGTAGTTCGGCGCGGTGTGCGGGCCGGGTGCCACCGCGGGCCAGCGCCAGCCGTAGACGCGGATGCCCTGCTTCGCGAACGACGCGATGGCGCCCGGCAGCGCGGAGCTCGTCGTGCGGATGCACAGCAGCGTGACGCCGGCCTCCGCGCAGTGATCGAGCAGCCGGTCGACGTCCGCGCCGTTGAACGACGTGAGCCAGAGTGCCTTGTCCATCTCGCCTCCCCTTGAACGAATCGGCATGAATCCGACGGCAACGATGGGGCTTCGCGCCGCCGCTGTCGCTCCCACGATCTCGGAAACGGTGGGATTGCACGACGCCCCCGTCCGAGGGCACGTGCCGATGCGTCGCCGCGCGGCGTTCGGACACAATGGCCGCATGACCGCTGCTGACGCATTGGGCTTCGTGCTCGCGGCCATTGCGCGCCTCATCACGGGCGCGCAAGGCCACTGGAAAGGCGTGCCGCCGAAAGCGGAACAACGCATCTATTTCGCCAACCACCAGAGTCACCTCGACTGGGTGCTGATCTGGGCCGTGCTGCCCGCCGACCTGCGCGTGCAGACGCGCCCGATCGCCGCCAGCGACTACTGGACGAAGACGCCGCTCAAGCACTGGATCACGCGCGAGGTGTTCCGCGCGGTGTACGTCGACCGCGAGCGCAAGGAAGGCGGGCCCGATCCGCTGGCGCCGCTGGTCGAGGCGCTCGAGCAGGGCGCGTCGCTGGTGATCTTCCCGGAAGGCACGCGCAGCGGCAAGGGTATCCCGCAGGAGTTCAAGAGCGGCCTGTTCCACCTCGCGCGCAAGTTCCCGCACGTGCAGCTGATCCCCGCGTGGATCGACAACGTGCAGCGCGTGATGCCCAAGGGCGAGGTCGTGCCCGTGCCGATCCTGTGCACGGTGACGTTCGGCGCCGCCTGCAACCCGGGTGTCGACGAGACCAAGGCCGACTTCCTCGCCCGCGCGCGCAACGCGGTGATCGACCTCAAGCCGGGCGGTGCCGCATGAAGTGGCTGCAATCCCTCACCACGCAGCAGCAGATCGGCATGCTGTTCCTGATCCTGTTCGGCGGGCTGCTGCTCGTGTCGGCCGGCACCGTGTTCGTCGCGATGCGCGAGCGCAAGCCCGTCAGCGAGCGCGCGATGACGGCGTTCGTCGCCAACCTGCGCGCGATGTGGACGGGCGCGCTGGTGTTCTGGCTCGCGTGGGTCTCGGGCGCGGCCGGCGCGACGTTCCTGTTCGCCGTCGTCTCGTTCCTCGCGCTGCGCGAGTTCGTCACGCTGATGCAGACGCGCCGCGCCGACCACCGCAGCCTGATGCTGGCGTTCTTCGTCGTGCTGCCGGTGCAGTACATCCTCGCCGGCAGCCGCAGCTTCGATCTCTTCACCGTGTTCATCCCGGTCTACGTGTTCCTCGCGATTCCCGTGCTGAGCGCGCTCGGCGGCGACCCGCTGCGCTTCCTCGAGCGCAACGCGAAGATCCAGTGGGGCGTGATGGTGTGCGTGTTCGGGCTCTCGCATGCACCCGCGCTGCTGCTGCTCGACTTCCCGCACGCGCAGGACCGCGGCGCGTTCCTCGTGTTCTTCCTCGTGATCGTGACGGTCTCGGCGCAGCTCTTCGAGCAGATCGCCAGCCACCAGCTGCGCCGCCGCCCGGTCGCGCGCATGATCGACCGCAGCTTCGGCCTGCGTGCGTGGTTCATCGCGTGCCTGGGCGCGGCGGTCGTCGGCGGGCTGCTGTTCTGGATCACGCCGTTCAAGCTGCTGCAGGCGATGGGCATGGCCTTCATCGCGGGCGCGGCCGGGACGCTCGGCGAGTTCGTGATGACGGCGCTGAAGAAGGACGCGGGCGTGAACTACTGGGGCAACACCGGCGCGGTCACCGGCGCCGTCGGGCTGCTCGACCGCGTCGCGCCGCTGTGCTTCGCGGCGCCCGTGTTCTTCCACTCGGCCCGCTGGTATTTCCAGACGCGAGCCTGACCATGCGCATCCTCGGCATCGACCCCGGCCTGCAGACGACCGGCTTCGGCGTGATCGACTGCGAAGGCGCGACGCTGCGCTACGTGGCCAGCGGCACGATCAGCACCGTCAAGCACGCGCGCGGCGACCTGCCCGGCCGCATCGCGATCCTGTTCGACGGCGTGCGCGAGGTCGTGCAGCACTACGGCCCGCAGGAGGCGGCGATCGAGATCGTCTTCGTCAACGTCAACCCGCAGAGCACGCTGCTGCTGGGCCAGGCGCGCGGCGCGGCGCTGGCGGCGCTCGTCTCGGCCGGGCTCGCGGTCTCCGAGTACACGGCCACGCAGATGAAGAAGGCCGTGGCCGGCGCGGGACAGGCAAAGAAGGAGCAGATCCAGGAGATGGTCAAGCGCCTGCTCGCGCTGCCGGGCGTGCCCGGCAAGGACGCCGCGGACGCGCTGGGGCTCGCGATCATGCACGCGCACGCCGGCCGCACGATGGCCGCGCTGGCGGCGGCCACCCCGCTCGCGCGCAAGCAGCACGCCCAGTTTCGCGGCGGTCGTACATACTGACGGTTTCGCCGGCGGCGATCCGCCCCGCCGCCGGCCTGTCCTCCCTCTCGCGAGCTCCCATGGCCGACGCAACACCCTACTTCGGAATCTCCCCCTTCGTGCTCGGCATGAGCCGCGACCTCGTGCGCGCGGCGGCCGGCAAGCCCGACTCCGTCGAGACCTCGCGCGACGAGGAAAGCGGCGCCGTCGAGACCTGGTTCTACCAGGGCGGCGAGATCGAGCTGGAGTTCGAGGCCGTGCCCGATTCCAAGCTGGAGTCGATCACCGCCTGGTCGACGGAGACGACGATCAACGGTGTCGCGATCATCGGCTGCGAGGTCGAGGCCCTGCCGCGCCTGGCCGCCGAGGCCGACATCGCCGACCTCGAACTCACCGACGACTTCGCCGACTCCGGCCAGTGCTTCCAGAGCGAGCAGCACGGCCTGATGTTCTGGGCGGCGAAAGGCAAGATCGTGAACATGACGATCTTCCCGCGCTTCGACGACAGCGGCGAGGAGCCGCAGTGGCCGGAGAGTTGAGCCCCCACGCTCGCTGGCGCTCGCTGCCCCCCGAGGGGGCGCTCCGCGACTGGCCCGGCGAAGCCGGCTCCAGCGCTCCCTTGAACTTCGTGCTCAGAGTCGAGCGGCAGCGCCGGCCGCAGTGCTGCGCCAACAGCTGGCGCTTGTCTACCAGGCTGGCGCGAGTTCGGCGAACCCGGCGGGCGCCTTCGCGACGTCCTCGAACGTGACCGTCTCGTAGGCGCTCGGGTCGGCGAGCAGCGCGCGCAGCAGCAGGTTGTTGAGCGCGTGGCCGCTGCGGTAGGCGTGGTAGCTCGCGAGCAGCGGGTGGCCGACGACGAAGAGGTCGCCGATGGCGTCGAGGATCTTGTGCTTCACGAACTCGTCGTCGTAGCGCAGGCCGTCGGCGTTGAGCACGCGCGAGTCGTCGACGACGATCGCGTTGTCCATGCTTCCGCCCATCGTCAGGCCGCGCGAGCGCATCAGGTCGAGATCCTTCGTGAAGCCGAAGGTGCGGGCGCGCGCGATGTCGCGCTTGTACTGGCCGCCGCCCATGTCGAAGCTCACCTGCTGGCCGGTCGCGTCGACCGCCGGGTGGTTGAACTCGATCTCGAACGTCAGCTTGAAGCCGTGGTAGGGCTCGAGGCGCGCCCACGCCAGCGAGGCGCCCTCGCCGCGGCGCACCTCGACCGGCTTGACCACGCGCAGGAAGCGCTTCGGCGCGTCCTGCAGCGCGATGCCCGCGCTCTGCAGCAGGAACACGAAGCTGGCCGACGAGCCGTCGAGGATGGGCACCTCGTCGGCGGTGATGTCGACGATCATGTTGTCGACGCCCAGCCCCGCGCAGGCCGACATCAGGTGCTCGATGGTCTGCACCTTCGGGCCGCCGGGGTCGCCGCCGGGCGAGATCGTCGAGGCCATGCGGGTGTCGGACACCGACGTCGTGTTGACCGGGATGTCGACCGGCTGCGGCAGGTCGACGCGGCGGAACACGATGCCGGTGTCGGGCGCCGCGGGACGCAGCGTCATCTCCACCTTCTGTCCGCTGTGCAGCCCCACGCCGACGGCGCGGGTGATCGACTTGAGCGTGCGTTGCTGGAGCATCCGCGCATTTTACGGACGCGGGGCGCCGCGCGTGTGAAGGAAGGTCAATGGCGGCGATAGGACGGTCGTATCGACGCGGCAGCGCCGCTAGGCCTCAAGGCGGCCCGAACAGCACGCCCAGCCGCGCCCGCACGCCACGCGTGCCGAGGAAGGCCCGGCCCATCGCGAGCCATTCGTTGAACGCGATGCGCACCGGGTTGTGGCTGTGCACCGGATGCACGAGGCCGTAGCGGATCGCGATGTCGGCGCGCTCGTCGACGAAGGTGCCGAACAGGCGATCCCAGACGATCAGCACGCTGCCGTAGTTGCAGTCGAGGTACTCGGGGTTGCTCGCGTGGTGGACGCGGTGGTGCGTCGGCGTGTTGAGCCCCCACTCCAGCGGCCCGAGGCGCGGCAGCCAGTCGGCATGGATCCAGAACTGGTAGAAAAGGCCGGCCGCGACGAGCCCGAACACGGCCTGCGGCGCGAAGCCGGCCCACACCAGCGGCGAATAGAACACCAGCGCACCGCCGAGCCGGCCCGTCCAGCCGAGGCGGATCGCCGACGCCAGCATCAGCTCGTTCGACGAGTGGTGCACCGAATGCGTCGCCCAGAACCAGCGCACGCGGTGCATGACGCGATGGTGCCAGTAGTAGACGAACTCCACGAGCAGGAGCAGCGCCAGCCACGCGACGGCCGAGTCCATGCGGATCGTCGTCGCGCGATGCGCGAACGCCCAGGCCGGCACGGGCGCGGCGAGCGTCAGGCCTGCGAGCTCGACGCCGCGCCGCACGACCGCGTCCGCCAGCGAAGCGGCGACGCCGCCCCACGCCACCGGCCGGTGCAGCACGAAACGCCGCAGCAGCGCCTCGAGCAGCACCGCCGCCACCAGCACGCCGGCGAGGACGCCGAGCGCGCCGTGCAGGTGCGGCTCGACCTCGAAGATCCCGCCGGCGTTCGCGATCGGTGCGGGCATGGCGCGCCACTCAGTGCGTGGTGACGATGGTGCCGGTGCGGCCGCGGCGACCGGTGATGGTCGTCGTCGAGCCGTCGCCGGTGCGCACGGTGCTGCGCGAGGCCGTGGCGCCGTCGAAGCCCGTCACGCTCGCGGTCGTGGCGCCGGCGGTGCGGTCGACGGTGCGCGTGCGCGTGGCGCCGTTCGGGCCGGTGGTGGTGTCGACGACGTGGCCGTCCGCGCGCTGCACGGTGCGCGTCGCGGTGTTGCCGTTGCCGAAGGTGATCGCCGACGAGTGGCCGCCGGCGTGCGCGGCGCCGGTGGCGATGGTCAGGGCGGCGATGGCGGCGAGAGCGAAAGTCCTGGTGAACATGGTGAGCTCCTGTGATTGAAAGGTGCACGACGACGTTGTCGATGCCCTCATTCAACGGCCGCCCCGTCCGCTTCGCGACCACGCCGCGCGACGAAATGCGACGGCGCTGAAACATCTCGCGCGCCCGCGGGACGCCCGCCTACACTCGAGCCGACCGAGGCCCTTCCCTTCCTCACGCGCATGAACTCGAAGCCGCTGATCCTGATCGTCGACGACGACGCCGAGCTCTCCGGCATGGTCGTGGAGCTGCTGCAGCGCGAAGGCTGGGCGACGCACGCGGTGCTGACCGGCGGCGACGGCGAACGCGATCTCGCGGCGCTGAGGCCGGAGCTCGTGCTGCTGGACGTGATGCTGCCGGACGCCAACGGCTACGACCTCTGCCGCCGCTGGCGCGCGCTGCACCCGGCGCTCGGCATCGTGATGCTCACCGCGCGCGGCGATCCGCTCGATCGCGTGCTGGGCCTCGAGATCGGCGCCGACGACTACCTCGCGAAGCCGTTCGAATCGCGTGAGCTCGTCGCCCGTGTCCGCGCGCTGCTGCGGCGCGCGACGCCGGGCCGCGCGGAGCCATCGCTGCTGCGCTTCGACACGCTCGAGATCGACCTGTTGCGCCGCGAGGTGCGCGTCGGCGCGCAGGCGCTCGCGCTCACGAGCGTCGAGTTCAAGCTGCTCGTCGCGCTCGCCCGCGCGCCGGGCACGGCGCTGTCGCGCGAGGCCTTGAGCGACGCCGTGCAGGCCGGCGGCTACCGGCCGCAGGATCGCACGGTCGACGTCCAGGTCGCGCGCCTGCGCCGCAAGTTGCAGGAGGTGCGGCCCGGCGCGGACTGGATCGACACCGTGCGCGGCGAAGGCTACGTGTTCGTGCCGCGCTGAACGTGCCGACCGCCCCCATGCGCGCGCCGACCCTCTTCAAGCGACTCGTCCTCGCGCAGGTCGCGACCTCCTTCGCGCTGGTGCTGCTGTTCGGCGCGGCGTTCTACGTCGAGCGCAACCGCACGGTCGCGCGCCTGCTGGCCGAGCGCTGGGCGCCCGCGTTGCGCGCGGCCGCGGGCTACGCCGGTGCCGTGCCGAGCCTGCCGACGGCGCTGGACGTGCACGTCAG
>JASLEM010000469.1 GCA_030151165.1 Burkholderiaceae bacterium | reverse complement strand
CGAGCCGATGACGTGCGAGATGCCGTCCATCGCCGGGAAGACCTCGGCGAGCAGCGTCTCGTGCGTCGAGCGGTGGCCGTAGTCGGCGCTGATCGCGGCGCACAGCGCGTCCTTGTGCTCGCGGATGAAGCGCTGCAGCGTTCGCAGGTCGGCCTTGCGCTCGGCGAGCGTGGGCACCGGGTGCGCGAAGTAGGCGTCGCGCTGCGTCGCGAGCGCGGCTTGCAGCGTCTGCGCGATCTCTTCGCTGGTCGGGGCGGGCGGCAGGTCGTTCTTCATGGGGCGTCCTTCACGTCGGGACGGCGCGGGCGCCGTCGTGGCGTGATTGTCCCCCTGTTGCGGCTCGTCGGTGTCGGTGACGACCCCTGCGCCGTCGCATCGATGCACTGACTTCGCGAGCCAGGTGTTGGCCGGCGCGGCCAGCCTGTCCCGCAGGCGACAGCCGGCGCCGGTCAGACCTCGTGCGCCATCTCCAGTTCCGGCTCCGGGGCCGCCGCGCCGGGCGCCTTCGGAACCGGCTTGGCCTTGCGGATCAGCAGCAGCAGCGGCATCGAGACGATGGTCAGCGCGAGCATGAAGCGGAAGTCGGCGAGGTAGGCCATCATCGCCGCCTGGCGCGTGACCTCGCCGTCGATGAGCGCCAGGCCCGCCTGGCTGTTCGGGCTCATCATCGGCGGCAGGCTCTGCACGACGTGGTTGGCGTAGTTGATGTCGACCGACAGCTGTGCGTGCGCCCGCGCGATGCCCGAGGTGAGCATCGCCTGCACGATCGAGATGCCGACGCTCGAGCCGATGTTGCGCAGCAGGCTGTAGATCGGCGTGCCGTCGTTGCGCAGGTTGGGTGCGAGCGTCGCGAAGGTCACCGCGCTCAGCGGCACGAACGTGAAGCCGATGCCCATGCCCTGGATCACGCCCGAGGTGGTGATGACGGAGCTGTCCATGTCCAGCGTCATGTGCGCCATCATGTACAGCGCGATCGCGGTCAGCACGAAGCCGAGCGCCATGATCGCGCGCGGGTCGAAGTACTTCAGCAGGCGGCTCACCATCAGCATCGCCGCCATCGTGCCCACGCCGCGCGGCGCCATCACCATGCCGGTATACACCACGGGGTAGTTCAGCAGGCCCTGCAGCAGGTTGGGCAGCAGCGCCATCGTGGCGTAGAGCGTCAGGCCGACGGTGAACGCCAGCAGCAGGCCGGCGACGAAGTTGGCGTCCTTGAGCAGGCGGCGGTCGAAGAACGACTGCCCGATCGCGGTGAACGTGTGCGCGAGGAACAGCGCGAACGCGATCACGCAGCCGATCGCCTCGACGCGGATCTCCATCGACGAGAACCAGTCGAGCTGCTCGCCGCGGTCGAGGAACATCTGCAGCAGGCCGATCGTCAGGCTCAGCGTGGTGAAGCCGAACAGGTCGAGCTTGATGCCCTGCGGCCGGTTCTCGGGCAGGAAGCGCGCGATGCCGTAGAACGCGAGCACGCCGACCGGCAGGTTGATGTAGAACACCCAGCGCCAGCTCGCGTTCTCCGTGAGCCAGCCGCCCAGCATCGGGCCGAGGATCGGGCCGATCATGATGCCCGCGCCCCAGATCGCCATCGCCTGGCCGACCTTCTCCTTCGGGTTGATGTCCAGCAGCACCGCCTGCGACAGCGGCACCAGCGCCGCGCCGAACAGGCCTTGCAGCAACCGCGCGGCGACGATCTCGCCGATGTTGACCGCCATCCCGCACAGCGCGGACGCCACCGTAAAGCCGAGCACGGCGGCGAGGAAGACCTTGCGCCGGCCGAACGCCGCGCAGAGCCAGCCGGTGAGCGGCGTGGCGATCGCGGCGGCGACGATGTACGAGGTCAGCACCCACGAGATTTGGTCCTGCGAGCTCTGCAGCGCGCCCTGCATGTGCGGCAGCGCGACGTTGGCGATCGTGGTGTCGAGCGCCTGCATGATCGTCGCCAGCATGATGGAGACGGTGATCAGGCCGCGATGCGGGATCGCGTCGTGGTCGATGGCGTCGCTCATCGTGCGGCCTCCGGCTCGACGGGCGTCTTGTGCAGGTTCGCGCGGACGCGCTGCAGCATCGCCAGCAACTGCTTGCGCTCGGCGGCGCTGAAGCCGGCGAGGGCGTTCTCCTGCACGCGGTCGCTCACGGCGATCGCCTTCACGAGCGCCTCCTGCGCGCGCGGCTGCAGCTCGATCGCGTTGGCGCGGCGGTCGGTCGCGCTCGGTTTGCGCGTGATGAGGCCGGCGGCTTCCATGCGGTCGCACAGCGTGGCCACGCCCATCGGCGTCAGGTCGAGCTGCTGGGCGAGCTCGGCCTGCGTCCACGGGCGGTCGCCGTCGTTCATCGCGACCTGGCCGATCAGCCGGCATTGCGCGCGCGACAGGCCCAGCTCCTCGCGGGACAGCTGGTCGAACTCGCGGCCGTACAGGCGGCCGACCTCGTTGACCAGGAAGGCGAAGCGATTGGAGACGTCCAGTTTTTTCATATACGGCTATATGATAAACCAGTTTATTAAATGCGCCGGCGGCATGCGGACAAGCGCGCCCGATGCGGAACTGTTCGACGCTTTCTCCACCGGATCGACAGCCGCGCGCAGGGCAGGGACGCCGCCACACCGCTACCATTGCGCAGTCGCCCACCGCACCAAGGCTTCATGCCAACGACGTCCCGTCGCCCGCCGATCGCGCTCGCAACCCGGCTGCGGATGCTTCCCCGCTGGATGCTCGTCGCCCTGACCGCCGCGGCCAGCGTCGGCCTGCGCGTGTCGTTGCAGCCGATGCTGGGCGACCAGATGCCGTTCCTGATCGCCTACCCGGCGGTCGTGTTCGCGGCGTCGATGTGGGGCATCGTCGCGGGGCTGGGCGTGGCGGCGTGCTGCGGGCTGGTCGCCGTGCTGCCGTTCATCCCGCCGACCGTCGCCGTGGCGGAGCAGCCGATGCACGTCGGCTCGTTCGCGGTCGTCGCGATCTTCATCTGCCTCGTCTGCAACCTGCGCGCGCGCTCCGCGCCGCCAGCCGACGCGATCGGCGCCGCCGACGACGCGCCGCTCACGAGCTGGCTGCGCGCGGTGCTGTGGGGCGCCGTGCTGATCCCGCTCGTCGCGTTCTGCGCGGCGGCGTGGTGGGGCTACGAACGCGCGCGCAACGAGGCGCTGGAAGCCGCCGAGCGCGCCAGCATCCTCGTGAAGGGCCAGGCCGAGCGCACCTTCGACGTCGCCGAGCGCATCGCGCGCCGCGCCGACGAGGCCGCCAGCGGCGCCGAGGCCGACGTCCGCGCGCGCGAGGAGTCCATCCACAAGCGCCTGGCGGACATGGCCGCGGGGCTGCCGGTGGTCGTCAACCTGAACGTCTGGGGGCCGGACGGCCGCCCGCTCGCGCGCAGCGACCGCTATCCGACCGATCATGTCGTCTCCGTCGCCGACCGCCCGTACTTCGTCGCCGAACGCCCGGCGGGCGCGCCGCTGGGCATCAGCGCGGTGATCACGGGCCGCCAGACGGGGCTCGAGCTGATGAACGTGTCGATCCGGCGCTCGTCGCCGGACGGCGAGTTCGCGGGGATCATCGCGGTCTCGCTCTCGCCGGCGTACTTCCGCGACTACTACCGCTCGCTGTCCACCGACTCGCCCGACCTCGCGCGCTTCGCGCTGATCCGCACCGACGGCGAGATCCTGGCCGCGTGGCCGCCCGCGTCGCCGCCGCGCACGCACGTCAGCCCGCAGGACACGATCCTGCCGCGGATCGCCGCCGGCGAGCGCAGCGGGCACGCGCTGGTGGAGTCGCGGCGCGACGGCCAGATGCGCTTCGTGAGCTTCCAGCGCGTCGGCAACTACCCGCTGTACGTCGTCGCCGGCGTGAGCCGCGCCGCGATGTTCGCAGGCTGGCTGCACTTCGTCGGCCTGCTCGCGGCGCTGCTGTTGCCGGTGACGGCGGGGCTGACGTGGGTGTCGCTCGTGGCCATCCGCAAGACGCGGCGCGAGCAGGCCATCACCGCGGCGCTGAACGAGGCCGTCCAGCGCCGCGCGGCGGCCGAGAAGGGCATGCTCGAGAGCCAGAAGCTCGAGACGCTCGCGCAGCTCACGGGCGGTGTCGCGCACGACTTCAACAACCTGCTGGCCATCATCAGCAGCAGCCTGCACGTGCACCGCCACCTGCACCCGCAACTGGCGGAGGAGCGCCACCTGCAGGCGATGGCGCGCGCCGTGCAATCGGGCACGCGGCTGACGCGCCAGCTGCTGTCGTTCTCGCGCAAGCAGGCGCTGCGGCCGGAGACGATCGACCTGCAGGCCTGGCTGCCCGGCATCGACGGCCTGCTGCGCAGCACGCTCGGATCGCGCATCGACATGGACATCGTCGTGCAGCCCGACACGCGGCCGGTGCGCGTCGACGTCGCGGAGCTCGAGCTGTCGCTGATCAACCTGTCGCTCAACGGCAGGCACGCGATGACGTCCGGCGGACGGCTGCGCATCGGCGCGCGCAACGAGGCGCAGCCGGACGGGCGCGCGATGGTGGTGATCTCGGCGGCCGATACGGGGGTCGGTATCCCGCCCGACGTGCTTCCGCGCGTGTTCGAGCCGTTCTACACCACGCGCATGCACGAGGCCGGCTCGGGGCTGGGGCTGAGCCAGGTGCACGGCTTCTGCGCGCAGTCGGGCGGCCTGGCGCGCATCGCCAGCGAGCCGGGGCAGGGGACGACCGTCGAGATGGTGCTGCCCGCCGAGGCCGCGCGCCCGCGCACCGTGCCCCCCGCGGACACGACCACGTGGGAGCAGGTCGCCGGCCGCGTGCTGCTGGTCGAGGACAACGAGGACGTCGCGGTCTCCACCGCGGCGATCCTGCAGTCCGCCGGCCTCGACGTCACGCACATGTGGAGCGCCGACACCGCGCTCGCCGCGCTGCAGGGCGGCGCGCAGCTGCCCGACATCGTGCTGAGCGACATCGAGATGCCCGGCAAGCTGAGCGGCATGGATCTCGCGTTCCGCTTGCGCGAGCAGTGGCCGCGGCTGCCGGTGGTGCTGATCACCGGCTACGCGAAGCAGCTGGAAGACGCCGTCTCGGGCGGCCTGCGCGTGCTGCCCAAGCCGACGCCGGCGATCGAGCTGCTGCGCGAGCTGCGCAAGGCGATGGACGCTCGCGTCGTGACGCCTTGAGCGCGCGGCGGCGCGTCAGCCGCCCAGGTAGGCTTCCTGCACGCGCGGCTCGTCCAGCAGCTCGCGGCCGCTGCCTTGGAGCACGACGCGGCCGGTCTCGAGCACGTAGGCGCGCTCGGCGATCTTGAGCGCCTGGCGCACGTTCTGCTCGACGAGGAAGATCGTCAGGCCGTCGCGGTTGATGTCGCGCAGCGTGCGGAAGATGCCCTGCACGACGATCGGCGCGAGACCCATCGACGGCTCGTCCAGCAGCAGCACGCGCGGGCGCGCCATCAGCGCGCGGCCGATCGCCAGCATCTGCTGCTCGCCGCCCGACAGGTTGCCCGCCAGGCCCGACTCGCGCTCCTTCAGGCGCGGGAACAGCGCGAACATCTTCTCGAGGTCGCTCGCGCGCGCGGCCGCGCCGTCGCGCCGCGTGTAGGCGCCGAGCTCGAGGTTCTCGCGCACGGTCAGCGTGGTGAGCGTCGCGCGGCCCTCGGCGACCTGCACGAGGCCGGCGCCGACGAGCTTGTGCGCGGCCAGCGCAGTGACGTCGTGGCCGTCGAACATCACCTTGCCCGCGGCCTTGGGGATCAGGCCGGACAGCGCGAGCAGCGTCGTCGACTTGCCCGCGCCGTTGGCGCCGACGAGCGTCGTGATCTGGCCTTGCCGCAGCGAGAAGTCGACGTCCTTGACGGCCTCGATGTGGCCGTAGTTCACCGCGAGGCCGGTGACGGAGAGCAGCGCCTCGCTCATCGGTGCCCCCTTGGCGCTGCGCGCCTTCCCCCCGAGGGGGAGCATTCGCCCTTCGGGCGGCCGTGCGAGCTCATCGTTCCACTCCGGTGTCGGCGGTCGCCTCGTCGTCCTCGCGCCCCAGGTAGGCCTCGATGACCTGCGGGTCGTTGCGGATCTGCTCGGGCACGCCGCGCGCGATGATGCGGCCGAAGTTCAGCACGGAGATCTCCTCGCACAGGCCCATCACGAAGCGCATGTCGTGCTCGATCATGAAGATCGTGTAGCCGCGGCCCTGGATGTTGACGATCTCGCGCATCAGCTCGGTCTTCTCGGTGCTGTTCATGCC
>JASLEM010000458.1 GCA_030151165.1 Burkholderiaceae bacterium | reverse complement strand
TCGACATGAACAGCGCCGACTTCGGGCTCGCCGCGCTCGACAAGGAGGCGAAGGGCAAGGACCTGTTCGAGAGCGCGAAGTACCCGAAGGCGACGTTCAAGGGCACGCTGGCCGACTTCGTCGACGGTGCGCCGACGCATGCGCCCGGCACGCTGACGCTGCACGGCGTGACGAAGCCGGTGACGCTCGACATCCGCAAGTTCAAGTGCATGCCGCACCCGATGCTCAAGCGTGAGGTCTGCGGCGCGGACGTCTATGCGACGATCCAGCGCGACGAGTTCGGCATGCCGGCCGGCAAGGACTACGGCTTCGACATGGCCGTGAACCTGCGCATCCAGGTCGAGGCGATCGCCTCGAAGTGAGCGCAGCGCGGCGCGCGGCTCAGGCGCCGGGCCCCTGCTCGGCGGTGGGTTGCAGCTCGATGCGCAGCCAGCCGGGCAGGAACAGGTCGCCCTGGTAGCGCGTGGCCGCGTCGTCGGCACCGATGCTGTGCGCCGAGGTCTCGGCCCAGGGCACGACCTGCGACGGCGCGTCCGCCGGCGGCGGCCGGCCGATGTCGGTGGCCGTGTGGTTGCGATTGACGAGGGGATTCATGGCGCACTCCTTTGTCGCGCGGAGCGACCTCGGGAGTTTGCGGCAATCCGCGTTCCGTGTCGCGCGCGCGATGCGGCAATGCGGGCATCCGCGTGCTCGTCAGCCCGCGCGCGCATACGTCAGCATGCGGCCCTTGTACGCCGCCACGCCGTCCAGCGCCGCGTGGTCGAGGTGCTCCTCGCGCATCGCGAAGCCGTGGCGTGCCATGTTCCTGTGGAACGCGCTGCGGTTGCCGCGGTTCGGGTCGACGATCCAGACCTCGGCGACCGGCGCCGCGAGGCGGGCGATGAAGTCGGCGAGCGTGCCGGCCTCGTCGCGTTCGTAGAGCACGTCGCTGCCGACGATCAGGTCGAACAGCCCGCCCACGACGGTCGGTGCCGGCTCGATCAACCCGTCGCGCGGCAGCACGAGGCCCGGCCACTGCCCGTGGCGGTACTTCATCGGCGCGAGGTCGTTCAGGCGCAGGTTGGCCGAGAGGAAGCGGCCGGCGAGCGGATGGCAGTCGCTGGCGGTCACGTCGGCGCCGGCGCGGTGGGCGACGATGCTGGCCAGGCCCAGCCCGCAGCCGATCTCGAGGATGCGGTCGCCCGCCACGACGCCGCGCGCGCCCAGCCGCACCGCGAGGTGCATGCCCGACGGCCACAGCAGCCCGAACAGCGGCCACAGCGACGACGAGATGCCCAGCCGCTCGGCGTCGCCCTGCGGGTCGGAGAACTGCTGCTTGTCGAGGAGCGAGCGGATCAGGAGATCCTCGACGCCGGCGATGGCGACGCGTTCCTGCTTGACGAGATAACCGGGCATGACGTGGGGCGCGAAGCCCGCACGAAGCGCTTCGGGAAACGGGAAGGAAGTCGGGGAGTATGCGCCTCGGGCCGCGCCGCCCCGCCGTGGGGGCATTGCGCCGGCGGATCAGCCGTGCGAGACCAGGAGCCAGGCGACCGCGGCGAGCTTGCAGGCGACGATGGCCACGATGATCGCGAGCCCGATGTTGCGGACGCGCGCGAAGACGCTCGCGTGGCCGGCGCCCGGGGCGTCGGTGGCGTCCGGCGCGTCGTCGCTGACGTCCGCGCCGTCCTCGAGCGCGAAGGCGCCGCCGTCGACGTCCGCGACGGTGCGCAGCGCCTGCCGCTCGTACGCCGTCGGCACGAGGATGCGCACGCCGCCGAGCGCGACGGTGAGCAGGGAGTCGGTCTGCACGGTGTGCGGGTCGCCGAGCGTGGCGGGGATGCCGTCGGCCTCGAGGCGGCCGCGCAGCAGCTCGGCCTCGAGCGAATTGAAGCGCCGCGCGACCGTGACCATCTCGCCCGGATACGGCGGCGGCGCGTCGCCCGACGCGCCGGGTCGCGCGGGCGCGATGCGGTCGTTCGACGGGAAGAGGGCGTCCAGCGGGTGGGTCATGCGGCGTCGGCCGCGGCGGGCACGTCGCACATCAGCGCCAGCGCGTTGCCGTCCGGATCCTTGAACTCCGCGAGCCACAGCGTCGACGTGGGCGTGCGGTGGACGGCATGCGGCGCGCTGGCGAATTCGACCTCGAGGGCGACGAGCGACGCGTGCACGGCGTGGATGTCCGCGACGCGGAAATAGATCGCGGAGCCGCGCTGCGGCGCCTGGCCCGGCGGCAGCACGCCGACGAGCAGGCGCACGTCGCCGCACTGGAAGAACGCCATCTGCGGCGGCGCGGCGATCAGGAAGGGCAGGCCGAGGGTGTCGCGGTAGAAGGAGATGCCGCGGTCGAAGTCGTCGACCGGGACGAGCAACTGGCCGATCGTGGCTTCGGCGAGGTTCATGGACGCTCCGTACGGGGAGGGCGGCGTCGCCGCGACGCGACCATTCTGCAACGGAACGCGCGGCGCCGTGCTTTGCCGGCGGGTACGCTCAGTTCTTCGCCTTGCCGCTCGCCACCAGCGCGTCCCACTCGGCGTCCTCGTAGAAGCGCGAACGCGTGAGGAAGCGCAGGCCTTCGGGGCCTTCGAGCGAGAACATGCCGCCGCGGCCGGGCACGACGTCGATGATCAGCTGCGTGTGGCTCCAGTATTCGTACTGCGACTCGCTGATGTAGAACGGCACGCCGCCGATGTCGCCGAGGTGGCGGTCGCTGTCGCCGAGCAGGAAGTCGCCGAGCGGGAAGCACATCGGCGCGCTGCCGTCGCAGCAGCCGCCGGACTGGTGGAACATCAGATCGCCGTAGCGCGCTTTCAGGCGGTCGATCAGCGCGATCGCCGCGTCGGTCGCGACGACCTGGGCGGGGGTCTCGATGCTCGTGTCGATGGCGGTGGCCGTCATGGTGTCAACTTTCGCGAGGTCGGAAAAAAGGGGCGCCGCAAGCCCTCGCGTGCGGCGCCCGACGTCGTCAGGGCAGGACGGCGATCCTGTCAGAAGAAGCCGAGGGCCTTGTCGCTGTAGCTGACCAGCAGGTTCTTGGTCTGCTGGTAGTGGTCGAGCATCATCTTGTGGTTCTCGCGGCCGATGCCCGACTGCTTGTAGCCACCGAAGGCCGCGTGCGCCGGGTACGCGTGATAGCAGTTCGTCCACACCCGTCCGGCCTGGATGCCGCGGCCCATGCGGAAGGCGGTGTTCATGTCGCGCGACCACACGCCGGCGCCGAGGCCGTAGAGCGTGTCGTTGGCGAGCGCGAGCGCTTCCTCCTCGTCCTTGAACGTCGTCACCGAGACGACCGGGCCGAAGATCTCCTCCTGGAAGATGCGCATCTTGTTGTGGCCCTTGAAGACGGTCGGCTTCACGTAGTAGCCGCCTTCGAGGTCGTCCTTGAACATGTTGCGCTCGCCGCCGATCAGGCACTCGGCGCCTTCCTGCTTGCCGAGGTCGAGGTAGCTCAGGATCTTCTCGAGCTGCTCGGTCGACGCCTGCGCGCCGATCATGGTCGACGAGTCGAGCGGGTTGCCCTGCTTGATCGCGGCCACGCGCTTGATCGCGCGTTCCATGAACTGGTCGTAGATCGACTCCTGCACCAGCGCGCGCGACGGGCAGGTGCAGACCTCGCCCTGGTTGAGCGCGAACATCGTGAAGCCCTCGAGCGCCTTGTCGAGGAACGCGTCGTCCTTGCTCGCGACATCGGCGAAGAAGATGTTGGGCGACTTGCCGCCGAGTTCCAGCGTCACCGGGATGATGTTCTGGCTCGCGTACTGCATGATCAGCCGGCCCGTCGTCGTCTCGCCGGTGAACGCGATCTTGGCGATGCGCTTGCTCGACGCCAGCGGCTTGCCCGCCTCCAGCCCGAAGCCGTTGACGACGTTGACCACGCCCTTGGGCAGCAGGTCGCCGATCAGCTCCATCAGTACCAGGATCGACGCGGGCGTCTGTTCCGCGGGCTTCAGCACGACGCAGTTGCCGGCGGCGAGCGCCGGGGCGAGCTTCCACACGGCCATCAGGATCGGGAAGTTCCACGGGATGATCTGGCCGACGACGCCCAGCGGCTCGTGGAAGTGGTAGGCGTAGGTCGTGTCGTCGATCTCGCTGATGCCGCCTTCCTGCCCGCGGATGCACGACGCGAAGTAGCGGAAGTGGTCGATCGCCAGCGGCATGTCGGCGGCCATCGTCTCGCGGATCGGCTTGCCGTTGTCCCAGGTCTCCGCCGTGGCGAGCAGCTCGAGGTTCTGCTCCATGCGGTCGGCGATGCGGTTGAGGATGTTCGCGCGCTCGCCGGGCGAGGTCTTGCCCCAGGCGGTCTTCGCGGCATGGGCGGCGTCGAGCGCGCGCTCGATGTCCTCCGGGCCCGAGCGCGGGATCTCGCAGAACACGCGGCCGGTCACCGGCGTCACGTTCTCGAAATACTCGCCCTTCGTCGGCTCGACCCACTCGCCGCCGATGTAGTTGCCATAGCGCTTCTTGAAGTTCACGGCGAAGCCGACGCGGCCCGGTTCGAGCATGTCCATGGTGGTCTCCTGATGGTTGCTGGCTGTCGATGGAGCACGTCGGACCGCGTCTTCGCGCGGTGCGCACCCCGCCCTCCGGGACATTGCGATCGCCACGCCCGCCTGTCAAGAATCGGGCCCAAAGGCCTCGCTGGCGTCAGTGCGGCCCCAGGGCGGACGGCGAATGGACACGTCGCGAGCGCATCATGTCGCGCCGCGTCGCGGGCTCGCCGCCGGGGCGTGGGCGATGCTGCGGCGCAGCAGGGCAGCGGCGGCCGGCGCAGCGCAATCGTGGTTCGCAGGCAGAATGCCCCGAGGTCGCCCGACCGACGCGCCGGCTCGTCGCCGGGCCTTCCACCGAGCCCTCCGTGATCCGCATGCTGACCCTGATCCTCGGCGCCGTCGTGCTCGTCTACGTCGGCGTGTGCGCCGGCCTCTTCTTCTACCAGCGCCACCTCCAGTACTTCCCGCAGCCGCGCCGGCTCGGGCCGACGGAATCGGCCGCGCCGTTCCAGCGCCCCGACGCGCTGCTGCAGCTGACGGTGCGCCCGCACGCGGGGCCCGGCGCGGTGCTCTATTTCGGCGGCAACGGGGAGGACGTGTCGAGCAGCCTCGGCCCGATGCTGGCCGCGTTCCCCGACCGCGAGATCGTCATGCTGCACTACCGCGGTTACGGCGGCAGCGCGGGGCGGCCGAGCGAGGCCGCGATCACCGAGGACGCCGCGAGCCTGTTCGACAAGGTGCACGCCCAGCATCCGGACGTGATCGTCGTCGGCCGCAGCCTCGGCAGCGGCGTCGCGGCGCGGCTCGCGAGCACGCGGCCGGTGTCGCGCCTCGTGCTGGTGACGCCGTACGACAGCCTGCTGGGCATTGCGCAGAAGGACTTCCCCTGGGTGCCGGTGAGCTGGCTGCTGATCGACAAGTACGAATCGTGGCGCTACGTGCCGCGCATCACCGCGCCCACGCTGATCGTCGCGGCCGAGCGCGACGAGGTGATCCCGGCCGCCAGCACCGAGCAGCTGCGTGCCCGCTTCACGCGCGGGCAGGTCACGTACGTGCAGGTGCCCAAGGCCAGCCACAACACGATCGTCGACGCGCCCGAGCTCGTGGTCGCGCTCGCAAACTTCGGGCGCCCCGCGTCGGCGGCGTCGCGCTGAGGCGCCGGCGACGCGTAGGGCAGTTAGCTCCATGCTCGCGCCGTCGGCCGGGCTGCGCAAACCGCCGCCCGTCGCAATCCCTGCCTCGCCCGATACCCCTGGCCGTACGATCCGCGTGCCTTCACGACTGCTCGCCGCCTGCCTTCCGACATGACCGCCACCCGCTCCCGCAACCCCGGCCTCGACACGCTGCGCGCCGCCGCGATCGCGCTCGTCTTCATGTCGCACTACACCGCCTTCGTCAGCGGCACGTCGACCTTCGGCTGGCCGGGCGAGGTCGGCTGGGTCGGCGTCGACCTGTTCTTCGTGCTGAGCGGCTACCTGATCGCCAACCAGCTGTTCGCGGGCATCGTGCGCGGCCGCGCGCTGTCGCTGCCGCGCTTCTACGCGCGCCGCGCCTTGCGCACGTTGCCGGTCTTCTGGGTCGTGCTCGCGGCCTACTTCCTGTTCCCCGAATCGCTCGGCGGCCGACCGCCGCCGCCGCTGTGGCGCTTCCTGACCTTCACCCAGAACATCGGCCTGCAGGCCGGCACCGCGTTCTCGCATGCGTGGTCGTTGTGCATCGAGGAGCAGTTCTACCTCGTGCTGCCGGCGGTGCTCGTCGTCGGCGCGTTGCTCGCGCGCGGGCGGGACGCGCGCGGCGCGGGCGCGCTCGTCGCTGTGACGGCTGTGACGG
>JASLEM010000424.1 GCA_030151165.1 Burkholderiaceae bacterium | reverse complement strand
AGCGTCTCGGCCCAGCGGCCCAGGTTGCCCAGGTAGGGGATCACGCGGTCGACTTGCGACAGGTACGTATCCCAGGGACTGTCACCGGTCGCGTCGACGTACGACAGATTGCTCATGACGGAATTCCTAATCGAGAAGTTGAGGTTCGCACGCCGCGAGGCCTCGTGAGCGGCGGCCGTGCAAGGTCCTTGGCAGGGGCGGTCTCGATCGGAAACGAGCCCTCGCCGGGAGTGGTGCGGACTGTAGGCCGGACCGCGCCGAATTAGTCACGGAGCCTCATGCAAGTTTTGCATGACCCCTGCGCTTCGGTTTCATGCCGGTTACGGCCGGACGCGTCTTCATGCCTCACCGGCGCGCCCCTACACTCGCCGGATGATGAACTCGAACCCCCTGACCGCGCCACCCGCGGGGCCTTCGGCCTCCTCTGGCGCGCCGCGCCTCGCCTTCGTCGGCGGCGGCAACATGGCCAGCGCGATCATCGGCGGCCTGGTCGCCGCCGGGCACCCCGCCGATCGCATCGTCGTGGTCGAACCGCACGCACCGCAAGCCGACGTGGTCCGTGACAAATTTGGCGTGCGCGTCGAGGCCGCCGGCGGGGCGGTGCTCGAGGGCGCGCAGGTCGTCGTCTGGGCCGTCAAGCCGCAGGTGTTCGCGGACGCCGCGGCGCCGTGCGCGGCGTTCGTGGGCGGCGCGCTGCACCTGTCGGTGATGGCGGGCATCCGCAGCGACTCGATCGCCCGGGCCACCGGCAGCGAGCGTGTCGTGCGCGCGATGCCCAACACGCCCGCGCTGATCGGCGAAGGCATCGCGGGCCTGTTCGCGCGCGCCGCAGTGACGGCCGACGACCGCGCCACGATCGAGGCCGTGCTCGCGCCGACGGGCGAGACGCTGTGGGTCGCGCAGGAAAGCGACCTCGACGCCGTCACCGCGCTCTCCGGCTCCGGCCCGGCCTACGTGTTCTTCTTCATCGAGGCGATGATGCAGGCCGCGGCCGACATGGGCCTCGACGCCGGGCAGGGCCGACGGCTCGCGCTCGCGACGTTCAAGGGCGCGACGTCGCTGGCGCGCGCGTCCGACGAGCCGCCCGAGACGCTGCGAGCCCGCGTGACCTCGAAGGGCGGCACGACCTACGCCGCGATCACGTCGATGGAGACCGCGGGCGTGAAGCCGGCCATCGTGCAGGCGCTGCGCGCCGCGCAGGCGCGTGCAAAAGAGATGGGCGACGAGTTCGGGGGCTGAGCCCCGGCGTCACTTCAGCCAGAACGACAGCACCACGCCCGCGAACACTGCCGCGCCGACCCAGTGGTTCGCGCGGAAGGCGCGGAAGCATCCTTCGCGCGTGCGGCCCCAGATCAGCGTGAAGTGCCACGCCGCCTGCAGCGCGGCGACGACGATGCCCACCGCGTAGGCCGGGCCGAGGCCCAGCTTCAGACCGAGGTAGAGCCAGCCGAGCAGGTAGACCGCGTAGAAGGCCATGATGCCGGCCACGTCGAAGCGGCCGAGCGTGATGGCCGAGGTGCGCATGCCGATCTTCAGGTCGTCGTCGCGGTCGACCATCGCGTACTCGGTGTCGTAGGCCAGCACCCAGAACAGGTTGCCGACCAGCAGCAGCCAGGCAGTGGCCGGCACCGCGGCGCGGATCGCCGCGAAGCTCCATTCCTGCGCGCCCTGCGCGGCCGAGAACGCCATCGGGATGCCGAAGCTGAACGCGATGCCCAGCACGGCCTGCGGCATCGACACGAAGCGCTTCGCGTACGGGTAGGCGAGCGTGATCACGAGGCCGAAGAACGACAGCAGGATCGTCGGCGCGTTGGTCGTGAGCACGAGGCAGAACGCGAGCAGCGCGAGGATCGCGCCGAAGACCAGCGCCTGCTTCACCGACAGCGCGCCGCTGGTCACCGGCCGGTTGGCGGTGCGCTTGACGTGCCTGTCGAAGTCGCGGTCGGCGACGTCGTTGATGCAGCAGCCCGCGCTGCGCATCAGGATCGTGCCGAGCGTGAACACGGCAAGCAGGTGCCAGCCGGGAAAGCCGTCGGCGGCGATCCACAACGCCGCGAGCGTGGGCCACAACAACAGCAGCCAGCCGGCGGGGCGGTTCCAGCGGATCAGGTCGAGATAGAGGGAGACGCGGCTTCGGGACATCCGCGGATTCTCGCCCGACTTGCTCACGCCCTCGATTCCGCCAGCGACCGGATCAGCGCGAGCCCCGCCGGCAGGCAGCGCGTGCGCAGGTCGAAGCGCTCGACGACCGCCGCGCGCGCGGCCTCGCGTGACGCGCGCCCGTGCGCGGGGTCGCGCAGCGCGGCGACGATCGCGGCGACCAGCGCGTCGTGGTCGAAGAAGTCGACCAGCCGCGCGCTCGCGTCGTCCAGCACCTCGAGCACCGGCGCCGTGCGGCTCGCGACGACCTGGCAGCCCGCGGCCATCGCCTCCAGCAGCGACCACGACAGCACGAACGGGTACGTCAGGTACACGTGCGCGGCCGAGACCTGCAGCACCTTCACGTACTCGGCATGCGGCAGCTTGCCGATGAAGTGCACGCGCTGCGCGTCGAGCGGCGTGCCGGCGGCGGCGAGCTCGTCGACCAGCGCGCCGCGCCAGCCACCCGGATGCGCGGACGGCGCGCCGTAGCTCACCTCGTCGCCGCCGACGACCAGCACCTGCGCGCCCGGCGCCGCGGCCAGCAATGCGGGCAGCGCGCGCAGGAAGCGGTGGACGCCGCGGTACGGCTCGAGGTTGCGCGCGACGTAGGTGACGATGGGCTCGCTGGCCGCGAACACGCGGCCCTGCCACGTGAAGCGCGCGTGCGGGTCGGGGCGGATCGCGTCGGTGTCGACGCCCTCATGCACGACGGCGATGCGCGATCGATATTCGGACGGGAACTGCGCGCGCTGCCATTCGGTCGGCGTGAAGCCCGCGTCGCATGCGTTCAGCGCCGACAGGTGCATCGCGTTGCGCAGCCGCAGCCGCAGCGCGTCGTCCGGGGCGGGCGGGAACTCGGGATCGAAACCGACGTCCGCACCGGCGAACGAATAGAAGAACTCGAAGTACGACAGCAGCGGCGTCGACGGGAAGACGTCCTTCACGAACAACGCCTCGCCCCAGCCCGGATGCGCGACGACGACGTCGAACACGAGCCCGCGCTCCTTCATCTGCCGCATCGCCCGCGCCACGATCTGCCCTCGCCGCACCTGCGCATCGACCCCCGCCAGCCACGGATGCGGCACCGCCGCTTCCGCCGCGCCCAGCTTGTACGACACCAGCTTCAACCGCGGCAACAGCTTCACCGCCCGCGCCGCCGCCTCGTCCCCGCCGATCGCCCACACCTCGTTGCCGGGCTCGGCCAGCAACGCGCCGATCAGGTGCCGGAACTGGCCCGGGATGTTCTGGTGGATGAAAAGAACCCGCATGGACAGCGATTCTCAACCCGCCTCGCAAGCCAAGGCGCCAGCGAGCGTGGGGCTCAATCTCCCATGCGCTTCTGGAACACGAGACCGGCATGCTCCCGCAGCGCATGGAACTTGATCTTCGGCCAGTTCGCCTCGATCGCGCGCAGCTCGGGCGAGTACTCGACCAGCACCGCCGGCGCGTTCACGGCGTCGTAGGCGACGCGGTGGGCGTTGGCGTCGATGAAGCGCTGCAGCTCGCGGTCGCCGCCGTCGTCCGGCTCGCAGGTGACCCAGCGCGCGAGCGCGTAGCGCGCGGGCGTGATGCGCGCCTTGACGCCGTACTCGTGCTCGAGCCGGTGCGCGACGACCTCGAACTGCAGCTGGCCGACCGCGCCGAGCAGCAGCACCGTGCCGAGCACCGGGCGGAAGACCTGGATCGCGCCTTCCTCGCCGAGCTGCGTCAGGCCGGCGCGCAGCTGCTTGGTCTTCAGCGGATCGGCCACCTCGACGCTGCGGAACAGCTCCGGCGCGAAGAACGGCAGGCCGGTGAACTGCAGCGACTCGCCTTCGGTCAGCGTGTCGCCCAGCTGCAGCACGCCGTGGTTGGGGATGCCGATGATGTCGCCGGCGAAGGCCTCGTCCAGCAGCTCGCGGCGCTGCGACAGGAACGACACGACCGTGTTCGGCCGCATCTCCTTGCCCGAGCGCACGACCTTCAGCCGCATGCCGCGCTCGAAGTGGCCGGACGCCACGCGCAGGAACGCGATGCGGTCGCGGTGCGACGGGTCCATGTTGGCCTGGATCTTGAAGACGACGCCGGTGAACTTGCCCTCGTCGGGCGCGACCTCGCGTTGCATCGCCGGACGCGGGCCCGGCGCGGGGGCGAGGTTCACGAGCGAGTCGAGGATCTCCTGCACCCCGAAGTTGTTGATCGCCGAGCCGAAGAACATCGGCGTCTGGCGGCCTTCCAGGAAGGCCTCCTCGTCGAACGACGGCGCCGCGGCGCCGAGCAGCTCGATCTCGTTGCGCGACTGTTCCCACCACATGCCGAAGCGCTCGCCGTGCGCGGGGTCGTCGAGGTCGGTCAGCACTTCCTCGTCGCCGCCGACGCGGTCCTCGCCCGGCGAGAACACGCGCATCTGGTGCTTGCGCAGGTCGACGACGCCGCCGAACGCCTTGCCCATGCCCACTGGCCAGGTGAACGGCACGACGCTCATGCCCAGCTCGCGCTCGATCTCGTCCATCAGCGCCAGCGGCTCCTGCACTTCGCGGTCCATCTTGTTGACGAA
>JASLEM010000422.1 GCA_030151165.1 Burkholderiaceae bacterium | reverse complement strand
GTCGCGATGCCGCGCGATCGGCGGGTTCTTCGCGAAGTAGCGGTCGATGCCCGTGTAGAGCGCCTCGACGAGCTGGTGGCGGTAGTCCGGGTCGCGCAGCTTGTCCTCTTCCTGCGGGTTCGAGATGAACGCCGTCTCGACGAGGATCGACGGGATGGACGGCGCCTTCAGCACCGCGAAGCTCGCCTGCTCGACCTGGCCGCGGTGCAGCTTGCCGACCTTGCCGATGTGGCTCAGCACCTCGCCGCCGAGCTTCATGCTGTCCTTGATCTGCGCGGTGGTGCTCATGTCGAGCATCGCGCGCATGACCTGCGCGTCCTTGACCTTGACGTTGACGCCGCCCACGAGGTCGGCCGAGTTCTCGCGCCGCGCCATCCAGCTCGCGGCGGCGCTGCTGGCGCCGTGGTCGCTCAGCGCGAAGACGGACGCGCCGCGCGCCTCGGGCGTGAAGAACGCGTCCGCGTGGATCGAGACGAAGAGGTCGGCCTGCACGCGCTCGGCCTTCCTCACGCGCTCGCCGAGCGGCACGAAGAAGTCGGAGTCGCGCGTCATCAGCACCCGCACGCCGGGCTTGGCGTTGAGGCGTTCGCGCAACTGCATCGCGATCGCGAGGACGACGTCCTTCTCCTTCAGCCCGCTCGGGCCGATCGCGCCGGGATCCTCGCCGCCGTGGCCCGGGTCGATCGCGATGACCAGCAGGCGGTCGACCTTGCGCTTCTCTTCCGGCGTGAGCGGTCGCGCGACGAACGGCGGCTGCGGCTCGATCGCGGCGGCGGCCACGCCTTCGCCGCGCAGGGCCGCGGACGCCGCTTCGGCCACGCGCGGGCCCGAGGCGGCGTTCGGCACGACGGCCGCGGCGACGTCCACCGGCGGCCCGCCGACCTGCGGCGCGCTCGCGCCGCCCGGGATCTTGCCGATGAACTCGCCGAGGGCGTCCTGTACCGATTGCGCGGCGGCGCGCTCGGCCTGCTCCTTGCCGCGCACCAGCGCGAGCATCGGATCCTGGGCCTGCGCGGGATAGAGGTCGAACACGAGCCGGTACTGGTAGGCCGCGACCGGGTCGAGCGGGAACATCTGCGGCTCGACGGGCTGCTTCAGGTCGAGCACGAGCCGCACGACGCGCGGCTGGTTCTGGCCGACGCGCACCCCGGCGATGTACGGGTCGTCCGCGCGCACCTTGCCGACGAGCTCGCGCAGCGCGGGGCTGAGCTCGAGCTTGTCGATGTCGATGACGAGCCGGTACGGATTCTCCGCGAGGAAGTTCTGCGCGGACAGCGGCTGGTCGGACTCGATCGTGACGCGCGTGTAGTCGGCCGCGGGCCAGATGCGCACGGCGACGATGGCGGCGCCGAAGGCGAGGTCGCTGGCGCCGAGGAGCAGCGCCAGGCCGCCTCCGCGCTTCAACACGTCTCGTCGCTTCAAATTCATGAGTCGATATTGTCAAGCAATTGCTTGCCCAGCGGGGTCATCGCGTCGAGTCGGACCGCGCGTTCGGTGCCGTCGTGTGGCGTGATCGTCACGCGCAGGTCGGGCACGGGCAGCAGCGGCTCGGCCTTCTCGGCCCATTCGACGAGCTTCAGGCCGGGCGCGCCGAACAGGTCGCGCAGGCCGGCGTCCTCCCATTCCTGCGGGTCGTCGAAGCGGTAGAAGTCGAAGTGCGAGATCGCGACGTGCGGCAGCTCGTAGGTCTCGACGACCGCGTACGTCGGGCTCTTGACGCGGCCTTCGACGCCCATCGCTTGCAGCAGGTGGCGCGCGAACGTCGTCTTGCCGGCACCGAGCGGGCCCTCGAGTTCGACGAAGGCGTCGCGCAGCCCCGGCGCGCGGGCGAGCGCGGCGGCCGTGGCCTGGCAAGAAGCCTCGTCGCGCCAGGTCGCCTGGCGAGTTTCTAGAATCGGCGGATGTTGCTGCGTCATGACGTCGGGGCCGATGCCCCGGGACTCGCTCTCTTGCAGCGCCTCGAAACCTGGGCGCGGGAGCTCGGATTCTCACAGATCGGCGTCGCCGAGGTCGATCTCGGCGACGACGCCGAGGACGGCCTGCGCGCGTGGCTCGAGGCCGGCTTCCACGGCAGCATGGGCTACATGGCCGCGCACGGCATGAAGCGCGCACGGCCCGCCGAACTGCACCCGGGCACGGTGCGCGTGATCACGGCGCGCATGGACTACCTGCCGGCCTCGCGCGGGCCCGACTGGCAGGCCGAGGAAGAGGCGCGGCTGGCGCGGCCGGGCGAGGCGGTGGTGTCGGTCTATGCGCGGGGCCGCGACTATCACAAGGTGCTGCGCCACCGCCTGCAGCAGCTCGCCGACCGCCTCGCCGACGAGATCGGCCCGCTGGGCCATCGCTGCTTCACCGATTCGGCGCCGGTGCTGGAGGTCGAACTCGCATCGCGCACCGGCCTGGGCTGGCGCGGCAAGCACACGCTGCTGCTCGCGCGCGACGCCGGCTCGATGTTCTTCCTCGGCGAGATCTTCGTCGACCTCGCGCTGCCGCTCACGGCCGCCGCCGAGGCGCATTGCGGGCGCTGCACGTCGTGCATCGACGTCTGCCCGACGCAGGCCATCGTCGCGCCGCAACGGCTCGACGCGCGGCGCTGCATCTCGTACCTGACGATCGAGAACGACGGGCCGATCCCGCTCGAATTCCGCCGCGCGATGGGCAACCGCATCTACGGCTGCGACGATTGCCAGGTCGTCTGCCCCTGGAACAAGTTCGCGCGCCGCAGCCCTTTACCTGACTTTGCAGAGCGCACCGACTGGGCCGAGCCGACGCTGCTGGAGCTGTTCGCGTGGACGGAGGACGAGTTCCTGAAGCGCACCGAAGGCTCGCCGATCCGCCGTATCGGCCATGCGAGATGGCGGCGGAATCTCGCGGTCGCGCTCGGCAATGCGCTGCACGCCGGCGAGCCGCGCGCGCCGATCGAGGCCGCGCTGCGGGCCGCATGGCCCGACGCCAGCGCGCTGTTGCGCGAGCACCTACAGTGGGCGCTGTCGTCCGCGCCGTCGTCCGACCCCGGGGCCGGCGCGTTGAACGAGTGAGGGGTCGCCCGTCGGCCCCGCTCCAGGAGAACGAGATGATTCGAAGTTCACACGGCGTCACCACGCGCCGCTTCGTCCGCGCCGTGCGCGCGGTCGTGCAGGGCCTCGTCGGCGTCGCGCTGCTCGCGCTGGCGGCGCTCGTGTTCGTGCCCAGCGTCTACGCCGCCGCGCCGATCACGATGGAAGGCCAGACCTTCGCCGGCGCCGCGAAGGTCGCCGACACCGACCTGCAGCTGAACGGCGTCGGCCTGCGCTCGGCGCTGATCTACAAGGTCTACCTGGCCGGCCTCTACCTGCCCGCCAGGAGCGCGAGCGGTGCCGACATCCTCGCGCAGACCGGGCCGAAGCGGCTGCAGGTGCGCATGCTGATGGACGGCCCGTCCGACGAGTTCGCGAAGGCCTTCACCGGCGGCATCGCCAAGCGCATGCCGCCCGAGCAGGTCGCGGCGATGCAGTCGCGCATCGACGACTTCGACCGCACGCTGCGCAGCGTCGGCGACGTGAAGAAGGGCGACGTCGTCAACCTCGACTTCGCACCGGACGTCGGCCTCACGATGACGTTGAACGGCAGGAAGGTCGGCCGGCCGGTGCCGGGCGCCGACCTCTACGCCGCGCTGCTGAACATCTTCATCGGCGACCGCGCGATCGATCCGCGCATGAAGGCCGGCATGCTCGGCACGCCGGGTTGAGCTTGGGCGACGACGCCGCGCCGGCAAAGCCGCGCAAGCCGAAGGGCCCGGCGGCGAAGAAGGTCGTGAAGGCCGCCAAGGTCGACGCATCGCCCGCCGCGTCGCTGTCGGCCGCGATGCAGCGCAGCCAGGCGGTGGCCGACCGTTTCCTCGACGCGCTGTGGCTGGAGGACGGCCTCGCGCGCAACTCGCTGGCGGCGTACCGGCGCGACCTGTCGCTGTTCGCGGCGTGGCTGTCGGAGACCGAGGCGCGCGACCTCGCGCAGGCGCGCGCCGTCGACGTCCAGGGCTACATGCTCGCGCGCCACGCGGGCAGCAAGGCGACGAGCGCGAACCGGCGGCTCGCCGTGTTCCGACGCTTCTACCGCTGGGCCCTGCGCGAGCACGCGGCGACCGAGGATCCGACGCTGCGGTTGCGCCCCGCGCGCCAGGCGATGCGCGTGCCGAAGACGCTCAGCGAGGCGCAGGTCGACGCGCTGCTGGCCGCGCCCGCGATCGACACGCCGCTCGGCGCGCGCGACCGCGCGATGCTGGAGCTCATGTATGCGAGCGGGCTGCGCGTGAGCGAGCTCGTCGAGCTCAAGCTGGTCCACCTGAGCCTGGCCGACGGCGTCGTCCGCGTGACGGGCAAGGGCGCGAAAGAGCGCCTCGTGCCGTTCGGCGACGAGGCACGGCGCTGGCTCGAGGCCTGGCTCGACTCGGCGCGCGGCGACCTGCTGGCCGGGCGCCGCAGCGACGCACTGTTCGTCACCGTGCGCGCGGCCGCGATGACGCGCCAGATGTTCTGGAACCTCGTCAAGAAGTACGCGCTGATGGCCGGCATCCAGGTACCGATCTCGCCGCACACGCTGCGCCACGCGTTCGCGACGCACCTGCTCAACCACGGCGCCGACCTGCGCGCCGTGCAGTTGCTGCTGGGGCACGCGGACATCTCGACGACGACGATCTACACCCACGTCGCGCGCGAGCGGCTGCGCCAGCTGCACGCGAAGCACCACCCGCGCGGATAGCGGGCGGGCGAGCCGCGATCAGTGGTGCTGCCAGACCCAGATCGTGGTGCCGCGGGCGTCGAAGTCCTTCAGCGTGATCGTGCCCATCGACGGGCCGCTGTACGAGAGGCCGGTCGTGGACTGCAGGATCTGCGAGATGTCGAAGCTGAACGTCACCGGCGCCGCGTCGACCTTGATCTGCGCGACCGGCTGGCCGTCGTAGCTCGCGAACATGCCGGGTGTCATGCCGGTGCCGGTCAGCGCGGTGGCGAACTCGGCGGGGGTCAGCAGCGTCGCGCCGGTGCTGCTCGAGAACGCGGCGGCGATGCCCTTGCTGAAATCGTTCTGGCTGCCCTGCGACGACGACCCCGGCGCGAGGCCGGCCAGGATCGAGCCGTCGGCGCCGCGCACGCCGCTCATCTCGGCCTCGCTGAGCGGGCGCGGCTGCGCGTGGACGGCCGTGGCGGACACGCTGGCGGCGAGCAGCGCGAGCGCGGAGAAAACGCGGTAAAAACGGACGGAGCGGGGGTGCATCGGAAGCCTCCATGTCGGAAGTTCCAATGTGCCGAGCGCCCCATTTTTCGAAGGTCGGATAAAGGGCTCGCCGCCCCCCGCTTACGCGCTCAAGTTTCCAGCTCGACCTGCCGACCAGCGCGACCCCGCCTCGCGGGCCTTCCGGCGACACGGACGACACCGGCGAGCGCCAGCAGGGCCGCCAGGCCGGAAATCGCGCCGATGCCCGCGACGCCGATGCCGAGGGCGGCCATCAGCCCGCGGTGCGTCGCGACGACGCCCAGCGACAGCGCGATCGCGCCCATCAACAGGTAGCCGACCAGGTAGATGGCCGACAGCGTGCCGCCGCGGTGGTGTGGCGGGGCGTGCGCGTTGATGAGCGTCAGGCCGCCGAGGAACAGCAGGCTGTAGCCGGCGCCGGCGAGCGCCGAGGCGCCGAAATAGATCGGCAGCGAGCGCTCCTGCGCGGCGAGCATCAGCGATCCGAGACCGACGATCGCGACCGCGCCGCCGAGCGCGATGGCGAACGCGCCGGGCAGGCGACGCGCGACCAGCGCCGTGCCCGCCGTCACCAGCGCGAAGACGGTGAGCGACGCGCCGTTGACCAGCGCGTTGTGCGAGCCGATCAGGTCGCGCGCGATCTGCGTGCCGAGCGACAGCAGCAGCGCGCCCTGGACGTAGCCGGCGGTGACGGCCGTGGCCGATGTCACGAAGACCGGCACGAGCGCCCGCGGCACGGCGACGGTGCCCGGCCGCCAACCCGCCAGCGTCGGTCGTGTGGCAGGCCGCGGCAGGAACCAGCAGGCCACGAGCAGCACGGCGAGCACCGCGGACAGCACGACGAAGTTCAGGTGCAGCGGCCAGGGCGCGTACTGGATCAGCGCGCCGCCCGCGAGCGTCGCCATGCCGAGGCCGAACGCGGTGGCGGCCGTCGCGACCACGTTGGCGCGCTCCTGCTGCCCGGCGCCGCCGAACTCGACGAGCGCGGCTGTCGACGGCCCGGCCGACAGCCCGACGCCCAGCCCCATCAGCATGCGCCCGGCGTACAGCCACGCGACGCCCGGCGCGATCGCGAACAACCCGACGCCCAGCAGCGACGACGCGACCCCCGCGAGCATCATCGCGCGCCGCCCGACGCGGTCGGACAGGCTGCCGAACAGCAGCAGCGCGAGCACCACCGTCACCGGATAGATGGCGAACATGCCGGTCGTGACCGTGGGCGTGAGGTGCCAGCGCGCCGCGTACAGCGGGTAGGTGACGGCCGGCGCCGCGCTCGTCCACAACGTGTGCGCGACCACGGCGGCCGAGACGGCGAAGCTGGCGCGGCGGCCGAGCTGGCGCGGGGAGGGCGGGGATGTCGTCATGGGAATCCTTGCGGTGCGGCGAGGAAGGGCGAACGCCACCGCCGCGGCGCGTGTCGGCGCCGCGGAGGAACGGGCGGATGGCCGGAAGCGGAGCGCGGCGATCGCGTCGCCGCGCCGCCGGTCAGGCGCGTTGCTCGATCGAGTCGACGCGATCCGGGTAGAACGCGACGTGGTCGCGGATGGCGGCCACTGCGTCGTACGGCGCCTCGTACGTCCACACCGCGTCGACCGCCCGTTCGCCGCCGGCCGGGATGCTGTAGTAGGCGGCATCGCCCTTGTACGGGCAGTAGCTCGCGTGCGCGCTGCGCTCGAGCGCGGCCATGTCGACGTCGGCGCGCGGGATGTACAGCACCGGCGGATAGGCGGCTTCCTGCAGCGTCAGCGCCGCGCGCGAATCGGCGATCACCTTGCCGCCGGCGGTGACGACGACGCGCTGGCCGTTCGGCGTGATCGTGATCGGGTGGTCGGGGCCGGGGATGCGGATGGTGCGGGTGGTCATGGGTTGCTCCAGTGCGGGCGAGGGGTTCAGAACGCGGTCTTGCCGCCGTTGACGTCGATGACCTGGCCGGTCAGGAAGCCGGCCTTGCCGGAAGCGAGGAACACGATCGCCTGCGCGATCTCCTCCGGCTTGCCGAGGCGCTTGAGCGGCAGCGCGGCCGCCATCGCCTCGAAGCGGTCGGCGCCGGCGAAGCGCTCGAGCATGCCGGTCTCGACCGGCCCCGGCGCGACGGCGTTGACGCGCACGCCCGCGGCCGCGCCTTCGAGCGCCGCGACCTTCGTCAGCCCCTCGACCGCGTGCTTGCTCGCGACGTACAGGCCAGCGTTGGCCTGGCCGCGGTGGCCCATCGTGGACGACAGGTTGACGATGCTGCCGGCGCCCTGCGCGAGCATCACGCGCAGCTCGTGCTTGAGGCTGAGGATCGTGCCGAGGACGTTGGTGTCGAAGGTCGCCGCGTAGCGCTCGGGCGTCTGCTCGGTCAGCGCGCCGGGCTGGCCCTCGGTGCCGGCGTTGTTGACGGCGACGTCGAGCCGGCCGAAGCGCGCGACGGCGGCGTCGACCAGCGCCGCGACGTCCGCCTCGTGGCGAACGTCCGCACGCACGAATTCGGCCTCGGCGCCGAGTTCGCGCAGCTCGCGGACCAGCGCCGCGCCGGCGTCGTCGCGCCGGCCCGAGACGACCAGGCGGGCGCCTTCGCGCGCGAAGGCCAGCGCGGTGGCGCGGCCGATGCCGGCGAGGGCGCCGGTGATGAGGACGACGGGAGCGGAGATCGGGGCGGACATGGGGTGCTTCCTGGTGTCGACGGCGGCGCCGGAGGGGTCGCGACCGATGGAGTGATTAAGTATGGACGACCGTATTAAATTGGATCAACAAAAAACGCGGTTGCCCGCGTTCCGCCAGGGGATGCTCAGTGCGCCACGTCGGCCGAGCCGATGCGCTGGAGCACCCGGCCGAACAGCACTTCCTTGAAACGCTCGACGGGCACGGGGCTGCGCTGCGCCTTGGCCAGCAGGTTGGCGCCCTGCAGCGACGAGACGATGAAGCCGGCGATCTCGTTGCAGTCGGTGCTCGGCGCGATCTCGCCCGCGCGCACGGCCGCGCGCAGGCAGTACGCGACGGACGCCTGGACCTCCGCGAAGACCTCGACCAGCCGCAGCCGGATCGGCTCGCTCGTGTCGGTCGCTTCCGCGGTGAAATTGCCCAGCAGGCACCCATTGCGCATGTTGTGCTTGTTGAGGCGGTTCTTGCTCGCGTCGATGTACGCGCGCAGCCGTTCCAGCGGCGGCAGATCGTCGTTGCGCAAGGTCTGGCGCATCGACTCGACCGAGTTCGCGAAGTACAGGTCGATCACCTCGAGGCCGAAGGCCTCCTTCGACGTGAAGTGGTTGGTGAACGAGCCTTGCGGCACCCCGGCGGCCTGCACGATGTCGCGCACGCTGGCCCCGGCGAAGCCGTGCTCGTGGACGACCTGCATGCCGACCTGCAGCAGTTTCTCGCGGTGAGAGGGTTTGGGCATGACTGGATAATACAGTCGTACTGATTCGATGTCAAACGATGCGGCGCGACGCGATCCGCTCAGCCCTCGCACGGCAGCGCGGCCGCGGGCTTGATCTCCTCGAGGCAGATCATCGAGCGCACGTTGGCGACGCCCGGCACCTGCATCAGGCGGTCGGTGAGGAAGTGCGACAACGCCTTCAGGTCCTGCGCGACGACCTTGAGCAGGTAGTCGCAGTCGCCCGAGACGATGTGGCACTCGAGCACCTGCGGGAAGTCGCGCAGCGTGGCCTCGATCTCGCGCACCTGGCCGAACGCGTTGCCGACGATGTTCAGGCTGACGTACGCCATCACGCCCAGGCCCAGCGCCTGCGCGTCGACCTCGGCGTGGTAGCCGCGGATCACGCCGCGTTCCTCGAGCGCGCGCACGCGCCGGAAGCATTGCGGGGCGGACAGGTGGATCGCCGCGGCGAGGTCGACGTTGGACATCCGGCCCGATTCCTGGAGCGTCTGAAGAATCTTGCGGTCGATGGCGTCCAGCGGGGTTGCGTCTGAGCTCAAACTGACATCCGTGAAAGAAACGGATCGATACTAGCGGAATCGACGCAATTTTTCGAAACCTTATTTCCCCGCGCCGCGGATACAGTCGTGCGTTTCGCGGATCCCGAACCGAATTTTCACGCTCCCTTAACAGGAATTTGCTCGATCGGCCCGCTTCTTGCGTCTCGTGCGTCCTGCCGTGTGGCTGGCGCGCCATTGACCGCAGCGGCCGCATCCCGACAATCGCGCTCCCATGGATCACACGTTTCTCTCCGCGTTCATTCTGCTGCTGCTCGTGCTCGACCCGTTCGGCAGCCTGCCCGTCTTCATCTCCATCCTGAGCGTGGTGCCGCCCGAGCGGCGCACTCGGGTGGCGATCCGCGAGGTGGTGATCGCCTTCGTCGTGCTGCTGCTGTTCATGGTGTCGGGGCAGGGCTTCCTGACGCTGATGCGGCTGTCGGAGCGCTCGCTCGAGGTCGCCGGCGGCGTGATCCTGATCATCATCGCGATCCGCATGATCTTCGGCGGCGGCGAGATCTACGGCACCGACACGCAGAAGCGCGAACCGTTCATCTTCCCGCTCGCGGTGCCGTTGCTGGCCGGGCCGTCGGCGATGGCGACCGTGCTGCTGCTCGCCTCGCGCCAGCCCGAGCACATCGTCGAATGGATCGTCGCGCTGACCGCGGCGCTCGGCGTGAGCGGCGTCGTGCTGCTCGCGGCCGACCGCATCCGGCGCGTGCTGGGCTCGCAGATGGTGGCCGCCATCGAGAAGCTGATGGGCCTCGTGCTGACCGCCGTGGCCACCGAGATGATCCTCGCCGGCCTCAAGCGCTATTTCATCGGCGACCTTTGACGCACTCGCCGACCCGACCCAATTTCCCTCGATCCGAACCGCGCGCCCGAGGCTGTCGGCCGCGCGGCGCCTGAAGAAAGCCTCCCCATGAACCGCATCTCCTTCAAGTCGTTCTCCCGCCGCACCGCGATCGCCCTGGCCGGCGCCGCGCTGCTCGCCGCCGGTGCCGCGCACGCGCGCAGCGTCGCCGACATCCACAAGAGCGGCACCATCGTCATCGCCACCGAAGGCAAGTTCGCGCCGTTCAACTTCGTCGACGGCGGCAAGCTGACCGGCTTCGAGATCGACATCGCCAACGCCGTCGCCGCGAAGATGGGCCTGAAGGTCGACTGGAAGACGATGGGCTTCGACGGCCTGCTCGTCGGCCTCCAGCAGGACCGCTGGGACATGGTGATCGCGTCGCACGGCGTGACCGAGGAGCGCGCCAAGGCGGTGACCTTCGCCGACCCGCACTACTGCACCGGCGGCATCATCGTCTCGAAGGACGGCGCGCTGCGCACCGCCAAGGACCTGACCGGCAAGGTCGTCGCGGTGCAGACGGGCACGACGTACTACGACAACGTGAAGAAGCTGCCGGTCAAGGACGTCAAGAACTTCCCGCAGGACAACTCGGCGCGCGCCGCGCTCGAGACCGGCCACGTCGACGCATGGGTCACCGACCGCTTCCTCGCCCGCGCCTCGCTCGCGGCGACGCCGGGCACCGCGCTGAAGACCGGCGACCTGCTGTTCTCCGAGAAGATCGCGGCGGCCGTCGCCAAGGGCAACACGCCGCTCGCGGCCGAGGTCGACAAGGCGCTCGCCGCGATCATGGCCGACGGCACCTACGCCGCGATCTCGAAGAAGTGGTTCAACGAAGACATCCGCTGCAAGTGAGCGCCATGGCGAGTGCACGACTGAAATCGCCCTGGCCGGCGGCCTGGGGGCGCAAGGGCCGCAGCAACGCGACGATGGCCGCCGCCGCGATCGCGATGGTGCTGGTGCTGTGGGGGCTGGCGCGGCTGGTGGCGCTCGCGCCCGAGCCCATCG
>JASLEM010000382.1 GCA_030151165.1 Burkholderiaceae bacterium | reverse complement strand
TGCGCGATCGACGCGGCGCGCGCGGTGGGCGGCGGCGCCACGCGCGCGGCGATGGCGCTCACGCGGCCGCCGGGCCATCACGCGGGCCCGGATTTCTTCGGCGGCTACTGCTTCCTCAACAACGCCGCGCTCGCCGCGCAGGCGCTGCGCGACGCGGGCGCGGCGCGCGTGGCGGTGCTCGATGTCGACTACCACCACGGCAACGGCACGCAGACGATCTTCGACGAGCGCGCCGACGTGCTGACGGTGTCGATCCACGGCGACCCGCTGACCGAGTACCCGTTCTTCCTCGGCCACGCCGACGAGCGCGGCACCGGCGCCGGCCTCGGCTTCAACCTCAACCTGCCGCTGCCGGCCGGTACCGGCTTCGACACGTGGCGCGCGGCGCTGCAGCGCGGCCTCGACGAGGTCGCGCGCTTTCGCGCCGACGCGCTCGTCGTCGCACTCGGCGTCGACACCTTCGAGGGCGACCCGATCTCGCGCTTCCTGTTGAAGAGCGACGACTACCGGCGCATCGGCGCGGCCGTCGCGGGCTGCGCGCTGCCGACCGTGTTCACGATGGAAGGCGGCTACGCCGTCGACGAGGTGGGCGTCAACGTGGTGAACGTGCTCGAAGGGTTCAGCGAGCGCGCGTGACGCGCGCGCGGCACGTCACGTCAGCGCGGCTCGCGTCACGCGTCACGCGTGCAGCTTCTTCTCGTGGTGCAGCAGCCAGTCGGCGGCCTGCTCGAGGTCGGCGCAGGTGAAGTCGGCGGCGGGCTCGGCGATGTCGAAGGAGGCGTGGTCGATCGCGTCGGCGATGCGGATGCAGGCGGCCGTGCCGGCGGCGCGACCAGCGGCGATGTCGGCGGGCTCGGCGCCGATCATCACGCAGGACGCGAGGTCGAGCTTCAGGTCGCGCGCGGCGCGCCGCAGCATGCCCGGCGCGGGCTTGCGGCAGTCGCACAGGCGGCACCAGACGGCCAGCGGCGCGTCGGGCAGGTGCGGGCAGTGGTAGACGCCGTCGAGCGCGACGCCGTGCTGCGCGAGCTCGGCGTGCATCCAGCCGGTGAGGTTGTCGTATTCCGCCGGTCCGAACAGGCCGCGCGCGATGCCCGGCTGGTTGCTGACGACGACCAGCCGCCAACCCGCGCCGCGCAGCGCGCGCAACGCATGGATCGCGCCCGGCAGCCACGCGAATTCCTCGGGGCGGCTGACGTGGCCGCGGTCCTCGTTCAGGACGCCGTCGCGACCGAGGAAGACGGCCCGCCTGCTGGCGCTCACGATTCCTCTCCGTACAGCACCGGTGCCGTCGCCCGGATGCGTTCGACCAGCGAGCTCGTGGAGAACCCGTCGACGAACGGCAGCGCGATCGCGTGGCCGCCCCAGCTGTTGACGAGCGCGGCTTCGGCGAGCCGGCTCATGTCGTGGTCGGCGCCCTTGACGTAGACCGACGGCCGCAGCTTCGTCAGCAATGCGATGGGCGTGGGCTCGTTGAAGACGACGACCGCGTCGACGCTTTCGAGCGCCGCGACCTGGAACGCGCGGTCGCCTTCGGCGTGCAGCGGCCGGTCGGGGCCCTTGTCGAGGGCGCGGGTCGACGCGTCGCTGTGGATCGCGACGACGAGGCGGTCGCCGAGCTGGCGCGCCTCGGCGAGGTAGGCGACATGGCCGCGGTGCAGGATGTCGAACACGCCGGTCGTGACCACGGTGCCGGGCAGCGCCGCGAACCGGGCCACGGCTTCGTCGACGTGCATCAGTTTTCGGAGCGGATCGAATCGGTTCATGGGTGTCGTTGCGAGAGGCGAGAAACGTGATCCGAGTGTGGCGCCGCCCGCCTCTCGCCGGCACAGAGAGCGCGCGCCGGCAGGCGGGATTTGCGGTTCGATTTCACGTTTCGCCGATGATTCAACTGGGCAATCGAGCGGCCCGCCGGACACATCCGGACACGACTTCAGGCCCGTTTCAGGACGCGTCGCCGATGCTGCGCCGCAGCGTGCCGGCGACCTCCGCGCAGACCGCATTCCAGTCGCCGCGCTCGGCCTGGCGGAACAGGCGCAGGCTCGGATACCAGCAGGTCGATCGCGCGTCGAGGCCGTGGCGCCAGTCGGGGGTGGACGGCAGCAGCACGAAGGCCGGCCTGCCCATCGCGCCGGCGAGGTGGGCGACCGCGGTGTCGCAGGTCACGACGAGGTCGAGGCCGGCGATGATGGCGGCGGTGTCGTCGAAGTCGGCGATGTCGGCGTCGAGGTCGACGAAGTTCGCGGGCGGGGTGGCGTCGCGCAGTTCGTCGTGGCCGGGGCCTTTCTGCAGGCCGAACCAGCGCGTGCCGGGGACGTCGAGCAGCGCGCGCAGCGCGTGCCATCCGGGCGAGCGTTCGGCGGCGTTGCGCAGCGCGGGGTGCGTCGCCCAGACGAGGCCGATGGCGAGCTCGCGCGCGGGCTGCGCGCCACGCAGGCGGTCGCGCCAACGCGCGGTGGCGGCTGCATCGGCGTGAAGGTAGGGTGCGTTCACGGGGGACGTGGGCGACGCGATCCCGGCGTTTTTCATGCCGAGCGCGAAGGGCAGGCTCATCAGCGCGACGTGCGTGTCGAACGGCGGCGGCGCGGTGCCGCGTGTCGTGACGGCGGCGACGCCCGGCAGGCGCGCGGCGAGGCGCTGCAGGCCGTCGGCGACCTCGAGCACGACGCGCCCGCCGCGCGCCGCGACCGCGGGCACGAAGCGCAGGAACTGCAGCGCGTCGCCGAAGCCCTGCTCGGCCCGGACGAGGATCGTGCGGCCGTCGAGCGGGCGGCCGTCCCACACGGGTTGCGCGCAGCGCCATGACGCCGGCGGGTCGCGTTGCAGGCGCGCTTCGTAGTCGCGGAACCCTTCCTCGAAGCGGCCGTGGCGCAGCAGGGCGAGCGCGCGGTTCCAGCGGCTGTCGACATGCGCGGGATCGCATTCGACCGCCGCGTCGAAGGCCGCGAGCGCGCCGGCCCAGTCGCCGAAATGCTCGAGCGCGACGCCCAGGTTGTAGGCCGGCTCGGCGCTGCGCGGCGCGAGCCGCATCGCCTGCTGGAACGCGAGCAGCGTGCCGCGCCGGTCGCCGCGGTCGCGCAGCAGGTTGCCGAGGTTCGTCCAGGCGTCGGCGTAGTCGGGGCGCAGGCGCAGTGCCGCGCGGTAGGCCGACTCGGCCTCGGCGGCGCGGCCTGCGCGTTGCTCGAGGATGCCCAGCAGCGTCCACGCGTCGGCGCGCCACGGCGACGCGGCGAGCGCCGCGCGGGCGTGGGGGAGGGCGTCGGCGTCGCGGCGTTGCGTGAAGAGCGCGAAGGCGTGCGCCAGCGCATCATCGCCGCCGCACGCGATCGACGCGGCGGGCGCGTGCGGCGTGAGGGCGAGCGTCTCCATGATGCACAGCGTACGCCGGCGGCCGCGGTCGGGACGCCCGAAAAGCGGCGCGCGCGGGGTGCAATTCCGCCGCGACGCCGTCGGTCGTCGAAGCCATCGCGCCGCGAGGCTAGACAATGTGCCGGCGCGGCGTCGCGCGGCAGGGAGAGCACATGGGCAAGGGTCGATTCGAGGCGTTCAGCGATGGCGTGCTGGCCATCATCATCACGATCATGGTGCTGGAGCTGCACGTGCCGCACGGCGCCGACCTCGCGGCGCTCGTCGAGCTGTGGCCGGTGTTCCTCAGCTACGTGCTGAGTTTCATCTACGTCGGCATCTACTGGAACAACCACCACCACCTGCTGCACGCCACCACCACGGTCACCGGCGGCATGCTGTGGGCGAACCTGAACCTGCTGTTCTGGCTCTCGCTGTTCCCGTTCACCACCGGCTGGATGGGCGAGAACCATTTCGGGCCGATGCCGTCGGCGGTGTACGGCGTCGTGCTGCTGATGGCGGCGCTCTCGTGGTACATCCTGCAGACGCTGATCCTGCGCTCCGAAGGCCCCGATTCGCTGCTGCGGCGTGCGATCGGCCGCGACTGGAAGGGCCGCGTGTCGCCGGTGCTGTACCTCGCGGGCGTCATCGCGTCGTTCTGCGTCGCGGGGCTCGCGCAGGCGCTGTACCTGGTCGCCGCGCTGATCTGGCTGGTGCCGGACCGACGCATCGAGAAGGCGCTGCTTGAACGCGAGCACTGACGCGGCGCGCAGCGCGCGTTAATCCGCCAGCCCCGCCAAACGCGCGATTTCCGCGCCGTTTGCCACCGGGAGTTTCGTGCGGGCGCTCGCAGAATCGACGCATCATGAAAGTCGATTCCCGCGATGTCCGAACCACGCACTGCAGCGCCTGAGGCGACGCACCCGCGATCGCCGCGCGCCGTGTTCGCGCGCGCCGCCTGCTTCGCGCTCCTGATGGTCGTCGGCGCCAACGCGCTGAGCCTGCCCGGCCGGCGGCTGGTCGGCCGCTACGACTTCGGCTATGCGATCCGCGGCGACCTCCGCGCGCGGCCCGCGCAGGTCTTCGACGACGGCGCCGGCAAGCTCTACTTCCAGCCGCGCCCGGGCCTGGCGATGCCCGCCGTGTTCACCGGCAAGGAGCCGCAGTTGCTGGTGCTGCAGCCCGAGGGCCAGTACTTCACCGCGCGCACCGGCGCGAGCGACTTCACGCTGGCGCTCGGCGCCGCGCGCGCCAGCGTCCGGCGCGGCGACGCGGCGCTGGGCGGCGAGACGCTCGAGCCCGAGTCGATCGAGGCCGAGCCGCCGGTGTCGCCGACGCCGATGGATGCCGGCGACGACACGCCCGCGTTTCGCACGCTGGCCACGCCATGGATCGATCGCCGCGTCGCGCACGCGCAGCCGATCGTGTTCGCGGCGGGCAGCGCGGTGCCGACGCCGGAGGTGCGCGCGGCGCTGTCGGCGCTCGTCGCGCGCATCGGCCGCGGCGTGGGCATCGTCGTCGAAGGGCGCGGTGACGCGGGCGCGCACGACGCGCACGACGCGCTGGCGCGGGCACGCGCGCTGGCGCTGCGCCACGCCTTGATCGCGCGGGGTGTCGCGCCGGCCGACGTCGAGATCCGAGAGGGCGCGACATCGACGGCGGCCACAGCATCGACGATCCGCTGGACGACGACCGTGCCGCGCGACCTCGCCCCGCTCGCCGCGGCCGCGACCCCGCCGATCTTCGACATCGATCCCGCCGACGGCGACATCGCCGGCACCCTGCGCCGCTGGGCTCGGGCGAGCGGCTACGACGTGGTGTGGGACGTCGGCTGGACGGCGCCGGTGAACGGCTCGATGCGCGTCGCCGCGACGACGTTCGTCGATGCCGTCAGGGCCGTCGCCGCCGGCTTGCGGGCGCAAGGCTATCCGGTGCAGGCGCAGGCCTATGCCGACCGCGTCGTTCGCTTCGCAGCGGTGGATCGGGCGCGGGCGACGGTGGCAGCAGCGGCGACGACCACCGCCATGGCGGCGACAACCACGACAACGGATTCCGGGGAGATGGCTCGATGAGAAGCTCGATACGAACGGCGGCACGCATCGCGCTGCTGGCCGGCATGGGGACGGCGCGTGCCGCCGGCACGGTCGACGCGGCGTTGCCCGTCGCGCCCTATGTCGGCGACCTGGCGCGTGCGCCAGGCGACGGCGAGCCCGCGGCGCCGTGGAGCGTGCTGCCGCAGGACATCACGCTCGCGCGCACGCTCGAGCGGTGGGCCGCGCGGGCGGGCTATCGCCTCAAGTGGGACGCGCAGCGCAACTTCCTGATCGGCGCGCCCGACCGCTACGACGGCAGCTTCGAGCAGGCGCTGCGTGCCGTGCTGGGTTCGGCCGGCATCCGCGAGAGCGACTATCCGCTGGAAGCCTGCGTCTACGCCAACACGCCGCCGCTGGTGCGCATCACGCGCCAGGGCGAGCAGGTGCGTGAATGCGAGGCGCCATGAGGACCGTCTCGTCGCGCCGGAGTATCGATGCGCCGGCGTGCGTCCCGGCCTGCGCCGTGGCGTGCCTGCTCGCCTGCCTGCTGACCGCCTGCGCGGAGCCGGACATCGCGGGGCGCATCGCTGCGGACCACGCCGATGGCGACGCCGGCGCGTCCGCCGTACGCGCCGGGCGCAGCCTCGCGCAGCAGGGCGTGGTCGCCGCGGGCTCGTCGTCCGATGCCGACCTGCGCGCCGCCGGCCAGCGCGCGCGGCCCGTGCTGCGGCACTCGCGTGCCGCGTGGGTCGCATCGGTCAGCGTGCCGATGGGCAGCGGCGAGCGTCTGCCCGGCATCTTCACGGAGCCGGTGGCCCTGAACTTCGACGATGCCGCCAGCGGTGGCAAGGTCGGCCTGCGCACGATGGCCGATCGCATCACAGCGGTCACCGGCGTGCCCGTGCGCCTGAAGGCCGACGTCTTCGCCTTCCCCGAGGCGCCGGCGCACGGCAGCGCCGCGTCGCCGACCGGCGCGACGTCGCCGACACCGATCGCGCTGCCGCCGTTGCCGACCTTGCCCGCCACGCCGGCTTTCGCGCCGACGTTCGCGCCGACGTTCGCGCCGGCAGCGGGCACGACCGGCGAGACGTCGGTCAACGCCGTCGCGATGCGCTGGTCGGGGTCGCTCGAAGGCTACCTCGATCTCGTCACCGACCAGCTCGGCCTGTCGTGGGAGTACCGCGACGGCGTGGTCGTGATCGAGCGTTTCCGCACCGAGTTCTTCGAGGTCGCGGCGCTCGAGAGCGAGACGGACTACCACCTCGGCCTCAGCGGCGCCGACCAGGCCAACGCCACGAGCGGCGGCAGTGGTGGTGGCGGTGGCAGTGGCGGCGGCAGCACCAGCAGCAGCGCGAGCTCGAGCAACGAGGTCAACGAGCACGGCAAGTCGAACGCCACCGCGTCCATCCTCGCCGCGATCCACCAGATCCTGCGCGACGTGCCGGGATCCTCGGCCGTGCGCTCGGACGGCTCGGGCCGGATCGCCGTCACGGCGACGCAGGAGACGCTGTCCAAGGTGCGCGACTTCATCCGCGTCGAGAACGAGAGCCTGCTGCGCCAGGCGCAGGTGCAGTTCGACATCTACAGCATCACGCGCAACGAGTCGGACGAGCGCGGCATCGAGTGGGACGCCGTCCTGTCCGCGCTCGGCGGCGCCTACACCGGCACGTTCGGCGCGCCGTCCGCGCTCACCTCCGCCACCGCGGCGAACATCGGCTTCGCGATCCTGACGCCCGGGAAGTCGGGTGTGTCGACATCGGCCACGCGGCATCTCGGCGGCAGCACCGCGTTGCTGCGGCTGCTCAGCGAGTACGGCGTGTCGACGCAGCACCGCGAGGTCAGCCTGCTCGCGTTGAACCGCAACTGGGATCGCAAGTCCAGCCTCGGCGGCCGCGCCTACGTCAGCGCGACGATCCCGGGCGCGGCCTCGACGACGGGTGTCGGTGCGCCGGGCCTGGTGACCTCGACCGTGACCACCGGCGACCGCTACCTCGCGCAGCCCTTCATCCTGGACAACGACACCGTGCTGCTGAAGTTCGGCATCGGGTTGTCGTCGCTGGTCGACCTCGTGGACTTCACCTCCGGCACCGGCAGCGCGCAGCAGACGGTGCAGACGCCGGAGACCACCGCGATCAACGACCAGTCGACCGTCGCCCTGAAGGCCGGGCAGATCCTCGTCATCACCGGCCTGAGCCGCAGCGTCGGGAGCAGCGACCGGCGCACGCTGACGGACGGTGCGCCGGTCGGCCTGGGCGGCAGCCGGACGCAGACCCGCCTGCGCGAGGAGTTCGTCATCTTCGTGCGGCCCACGATCCTCTGATTCGCTTCGCCGCTTTCCGTCCTCCGCTTCCCGTCTCCGCTTTCGACTGGCCACGCGCCATTCGTACGGCATCCGCATCCACGCCTCCACCATGACGACCATCGACCGATTGATCGCGACCACCCCGCAGGGCAGCCTGCTCGGCGGGCTGCTCTGGCGCGCGCCGTCCGCGGGCCAGAGTCGCCGGCGCGCCTTGCAGGAGGCGAGGGCACTGACCCGCGACGCGACGCACTACGCGCAGTCCCGGTGCGCCACGCAGGCGCGCTACGGTCTCTATCTACCGCGGGCTTCCGAGGACGGGCAGGCGCTGCCGAAGGCGACCTTCGCCGCCGCGGCGTGCTTCGCGCGCCGGGTCGGCTCGCGCGCGCCGAACGCGGCGCTCGTCCTCACCGTCGCGGCCGCCGGGGCGCGCAAGGAAGATCGGCATTTCGTCGTCTGCCTCGAGGACGGCGTCCCGGTGGTCGACGTGCTGAGCAACGAGGTCGACGCGCGCAACGCGCTTGGCGGCGAGGATCGGCCGATCTGGAGCGACAACCCGGTCGCCTATCCGAACTGCGAGCCGGCGGACTTCGCCTGGCTCGCCGCCGCGGCCGACCGCCAGGCGCGCGTGCAGGCCATCCCGGTCGATCCGTGGCCCATCGTCGGCGCGGGGCTGGTCGCGACGGCCCTCGGCGGTGGGTGGATGCTCGTGCAGCACGTGCGTCAGCTGGAGCTCGCGCGACAGGCCGCGCAGGCGGCCCGCGCCGCCGATCCCGTGCCGAAGTACCGCGCCGCGCTGGCCGCGCAGCGTGCGCAGATGGCCACCGATCGCGCCGCGCTGGTGGCCGCGGCGGCGGGCTTGTTCGACCTGCCCGCGCGCGTGCCGGGCTGGCGTCTCGCGTCGGCGGAGTGCAACGCGCGCCTCGCGACCTGCACGTGCGACTGGGTGCGGCGCGGCGGGAGCTTCGGCGACCTGCGCCAGGCTTTGCCGCGGGACGCGCTCGAGATGCTCGTGCCGCCCGGCGCCGTGGTGCCCGTGCTCGACGCGGCGCGCACCTCGCGCCCGCTGCGCGTCGCGCGCACGAGCCTGCTCGCGCCGGGCCGGCCGCTGCGCTCGCTGCAGGCGGCGTGGTCGGACGTCGGCGACCAGTTGCAGCGCTGGCGAACGGCCGACATCGACCTCGAGTTCAAGCCGCCGACCTTGTGGCCGCGCGTGCCCGACCTGCCGACCGGCTTCCGCCCGCCGGACGCGATCCTGGCGGGCGACGCCAGCCTGCGCGGCGTGCCGGGCGCGTTCATCCTCGAGGCGCTGCGCTCGGCGCCGGACTTCGTCAGTTGGGAGTCGGTCAAGGTCGACGTCGGCGATGCCGGCGGCGCGAACGATGCCAGGAACCTGCTCAAGTTCTCCGCGTCGGGAGTCTTCTATGTCGCCGCTCGCTAGGTTCCTGCGGCTCGGGCGGTCGCTCGCGCTGGTCGCGGCGTGCCTGGCGTCGCCGCTCTCGAACGCGCAGGCGCAGACGATCGCCGACTACAGCCGGATGCAGCGCGAGTCGATCGACAAGGCGCTGGCGCCGCCGGCCGCGCCGGGATCGAGAGAGGCATTGCCGCCGGTGTCGAAGCCGCCGTCGTCGCCCGGGATGGCGTTGCGTTCGCCGGCGCCGTCGGTAATCGTCAACGGCGTGTTCGCGAGCGCGTCGCGCGCGGTCGCCGAGGTCGTCGTCGGCGGCCGCGTCCACGTGCTGGCGGCCGGCGAGCGGGTGCCGGGCACGCGGTGGCAGGTCGATGCCGTCGCGGTCGACCGTGTCGTGCTGGTGCGGATCGACGAGGCGGGTTCGCATGGCGCGAGACGCCCGGCCGTCATGACCATCGCGTTGGCGCCCGTGCCGGGAGGCCGGCCGTGAGGATGCCCGAGTTCGCGAGATGGCGCGGCCTGATGCGCGCGTCGGCGTGCGCGCCGGCGTCCGCGAAGGTGCCGTCGCGTGCCTCGACTGCCGGAGCTCCGGAGCGATCGGCCGCCTCGGGCCGTGAGCGCGGACGCGATGCCGCGTCGGAGGTCGTCGCCCATTTCCACCAGCTTCCGGCCTACCAGTCGTTGCTGACGGTCGGTGCGGATGCCGTCTATCCATTGCCGGCGGCGATGCAGGAGAAGCTGGTCGTCCTCGACTGCGGCGGCCGGCGGGCGCGGCTCGTGCGCGCCGAGATGACGGCCGCCGAACGACTCGCGCTGGACGCCACGCTCAAGGCCGTGAAGGGCGCGTTGCGGGCGCGAGGATACGGTGGCCTCGACGAGATCGTCGCCGAGGCGCATGTGCTGCGCGAGATCCTGCGCAACACCGGCGCCACGGGCCAGGGCGGCGCGAAAGGGCTGCCGATGCAGCTGTTCGAGCGCTGGATCGCGTCGGCGGTGCTGGCCGGCGCGACGGATTTGCACATCGAGGTCCGCGGCAACGTGGGCCTGGTGCGCGTGCGTGTCGACGGCCGCATCGAGCCGCTGGCGGACGGGCGCGCCGGCCGCTACAGCCGCAAGGAGACGATCGATGCCATCGCGGCCGGCTACAACAGCACGCGCAAGGGCAACAACGTCTCGCAGTACGCGGCCACGCAGTTCGTCGACTGCATGATCGATCTCGACCTCGCCGGCTCGACCGGGCAACTGCGCTACCAGAACGTGCGCGGCCGGCTCGGGCCCAAGACGGTGGTGCGGATCCTGCGCACCGGCGACGAGAACCGCATCCGCTTCGACGACGCGGGCTACGCGCCCAGCCACCTGCGCCTGTTGCGGCTCGCCGGTCGCGCCGGCAAGGGCATCGTGCTGCTGTCGGGCGTGACGAGTTCCGGCAAGTCGACGAGCCTGAAGAGCTTCATCGAATCGCTGCCCGGGCTCGAGCACAAGGCGATCTACACGGTCGAGGATCCGATCGAGTACGAGATCGCCGGCGCGCACCAGATCGAGGTGCTGCGCGACATCGGCAACGACGACGAGACGCGCCGGCGCTACGCCGAGGTCATGCGCGCGCTGATGCGCTCCGACCCGGACGGCGTGATGCTGGGCGAGATCCGCGACAAGCTCACCGCGCTGTTCGCGCTGCAGGTCGCCGAGACCGGCCACCTCGCGATGGGCACCGTGCATGCGCACCTGATCTCCAACATCATCCCGCGGCTGACCAACGACCAGATCGGCGTCAGCCGCCAGGCGCTCACCGGCCCCAACATCCTCAACCTGCTCGTCTACCAGGCGCTCGTGCCGCGGCTGTGCCGGCGTTGCGCGCTGGGCACCGCGGACGCGATCAGGATGGACGCCGACGCGCGCGAGATCGAGGACGTCCTGCGACGGCGCTTCGGGTTGTCGACCGCCGCCTTGCGCTGGACGCGCCCGGGCGGCTGCGAGGCCTGCGAGGGCCGGGGAACGCGCGGCAAGACCATCGTCGCCGAGATGCTGCAACCCGACCGGACATGGCTCCGCCACGTGCGCGACAACGACGACGACGCGGCACTGCAGCACTACCGATCGGCCAGCGACCGTGTGTTCACGAGCGCCGACATGACCGGCAAGACGGTGTTCGAACACGCGCTCTACAAGGCCTTGCAAGGCGAGATCGACGTGCGCAACTGCGAGGAGTTCGACGGTTTCGAGCGCTTCGAGATCCTCCCCGCGCGCCGCGCCGCCGTGTCGTCGGAGTGCCGCGCATGACGCCGTCCGCGATGCTGCACTGGTTGGCGCTCGCGGAATTTCGCTCGCGGCGCGCGGAGTTCTATCGCGACTTCGCGGAGATGTACGAGCGCAACGAGGCGATGGTCGGCTTCCTCGAGGGCGAGATCGCCAACGCGCGGCTGACGCGGCAGCACAGCCGCGCGCGGGCGCTAAGGCTCATCCTGCGGCGCCACCAGGGCGGCGAGAACGCGAGCGAGGTGTCCTCGCTGGTCGAGGGGCTCGTGCCACGCGCCGATCGCGTGCTGCTGATCGCGGTCGACCGCGCCGCGGACAAGCCGCAGGCCTTGCTGGCGCTGGCCGACTCGATCGACCAGCAGCAGCGGATGCTGCGCGTGGTGGCGTCGAATGCGGGGTTGCCGCTCGTCACGATTCCGATCTGCTATGCGCTGATCGCCTCGCTGGGCCAGGTCATCCTGGCCATCGACGAAAGCACGCCCGCGTATGCGCGGGACGCGTTGTGGACGGGCATGAACGGATGGGCGCGCCGCGTGGCGGAGTTCGCTGACGCGTTCGGCCTGCAGTCGGCGCTCGGGATCGTGGCGGGCATCGCGCTGCTGCTGTGGTCGCTTCCGCGCTGGCGCGGCGCGGGCAGGCTGCGTGTCGAGGCCTGGCCCGTCTACGGCCTGTACCGCGACTTCCAGTCCGGGATCCTGTTCTGCTCGATGGCCATGCTGCTGAAGACCGGCGAGACCCTGCAGGGCAGCCTCGAGGACGTCGCCCAGCGCGCGTCCCCGTGGATGCGCTGGCACCTCGCGCGCGTGCTCGACGCGCTCGAGGAGAACCCGACCGGCACGGTGGAGGCGTTCCGGCGTGGGCTGCTGTCGCCCTACCTGCTGTCGCGCGTGTCGAAGCTCAGCCGATCCGCCGCCTCGTTCTCCGACGTGCTGATCCGGCTCGGCACGACCGAGGGCGAGCGCGTGCTCGCTCGCGTGAAGCGCGCGGCCGTCGTCGCGAACTTCGCGCTGGTGGGCGCGTTCGCATCCGTGGCGACCTTCATGGGCGTCGCCTCGATGTCCGTGCCGGCCAGCTTCGCGCAGTTGATGGAGCCATCGAACCTGATGGCCTTGCGCGCGGCCTACGAGGCCGCACACCCGACGCACTGACGTCGCATGCCTCCCCGCGACGCTCGCACGCGCCTGTTCCCGCCGAGGACACCTCTCGTCAAACATCACTCCAACAAGGAATTTCCATGAAGTCAGTCGCAATGCAACGGGCGCGCTCCGCGTCGATCGCGCCGGCCGCCACGTCGCGCCAGCGCGGCAACGCGCTCGTGTTCGCGATGCTGGGGCTGGTGGTCGGCGGCATCGTCCTCGCGCTGGGCATCGGCTACTACCAGCGCGCGCAGGCGGACGCGCAGTCGCAGAGCACCGTCAGCGAGATCGGCGCCATCGTCGGCGCGGCGCAGCAGAACTACGGCCAGTACGGCTACGCCGGCCTGACGACGGCGATCGCCGTGGGGTCGCGCGTCATCCCCGAGATCCGCGCCGACTCCAGCGGCTCCACGGCGACGAGCGCCTATTCGGGGGCCATCACGCTGAACGACAACTCGTCGGCGACCGCCGGCACGGCCATACTGTCCTATGCCAACGTGCCGTCGTCGCAATGCGCCCAGCTGGTGAACGCGACGCAAGGCTTGGCGCGCGAGATCACGATCGGGTCTTCCGCCGTGAAGCCGCTGGACGGCGTCGTCGATGTCGCCGTGCTCAACGCACAGTGCATCGGGGCGCCTGCCGTCAGCATCCATTGGATCTTCGGACGCAGCTGATCCATGATCCGAGTTCGCGCGTGGCCGGGTGGCGGCGGCAGGAAAGCAGGAACGAGCACGGGCAAGGGCACCGGAGCAGGAGCCGCGGCCAGGGCCAGGGCCGAGGGCCGGGCCGGAGGCCGAACCAGGGTGCGCCAGCGTGGCAACGCGCTGGTGTTCGCGCTGCTGGGCCTGCTCGTCTCGGCACTCGCCGCGGTGAGCGTGTCGAGAGGCAACCAGTTGCAGGGACGGCGTGATGCCGGCAATGCCGAAGCGACGATCCTCGACCATCTGCGCGACGCGGCCAACAACGCGATCTCTGGGTCGCTCGGCGCGATCCAGAACGGCAATGCCCTGGGCCGGGCCGGCGTGGTCGTCGCGCCGCGACTCGTCGACGGCGAGCTGGTATGGCAACCCACGATCGCGCAGCTCGTGGCGATGGGCTACCTGCCGACCGGATGGAGCGCCGAAGCCTCCAGCCTGAACGACGCGCCCTACAAAGTGGCGTTCAGGCGCGTGCCGGCGGGCTGCGTGCCCGTCGCGTGCGACGTCGAGGGGCAGGTCGTCATCGCCGGCCCGATCCGGAGTTCGGCCGGTGCCACCGACGGCGTGGCGATCGGCGCCATCCTCAACCGGATCGGGGCGGATTCGGGCGTCTCGCTGGCGACGAGCCCCGACACGATCAGCGGCTTCGGCAACACCTGGGCGCTCGGCAACCCGGTGGCGGCGCATCCGGCGGGCGTCGTCGGCGTGCGGATCGGCACGCGGGCCTCGGCGTTCGGGTCGTTCCTGCGCATCGGCGACGCCCGCGACCCGGCGCTGGCGGGCGACCTCACCGTCGCGGGCAACACCTTGTTCGGCGATGGCGGCACTCGCAGCGAGTTCAAGTCGACGCTGCAGGTCGACGCGCAGTCCGTCGAGGTGCGCGACGGCGGCGGCGCGCCCTGCGTCAGGCTGGCGCCGGACGGGTCGATCGACGCGCTCTGCGGCGGCGCCATCAGCGCCACGGGAACGCTGCAGGCCCCGAGGATCGCGCTGACTTCGTTCGTCGATGAAGGGGACGCATGTTCGGCCGGCCAGCTCGCGATGCTCGGCGGCGGTGGCCTCGCGACTTGCCAGGGCGGCCACTACCGGGCCACGGCACGCGTGGCGAGCCTGGGCGGCGCGTGCACCCGCATCGGGCAGTCCGCGGCGGACGCCAGCACCGGCGACGCGTTGATGTGTCGCGGCGGCTATTACGCGAGCGTGTCGGCGTTGCTGTCGTCGCGCGTCTTCATGCGCAGCTTCGCGGTGCGTCACGGGGACGTCCTGCCCGTCGCCACCGCGCTGCCGCTCGGCTGCCCGGCGACGGCCGGCCCCACGCGGCCCGTGCCGACGCTCGAGCTGCTGCCGCAGTCCGACGCGATGGTCGCGGGCGATGCGGCGTTGGTCCGCAGCGCTCCCTGGACGGGCGCAGGCTGGTCGATCTCGTTGACCGACGGCGCCGGGGCCGCCACGGCCAGCACGGCGATCGCCGAGGTGTATTGCGTCTATCCCTGATGGCACGCCAGGTGCGCGGGGCGTGCGTCGACGCGTGTCGAGCCCGTCGTCGGAGACGCTCGCCCGAGCGTCACCTCGACGCTCCGCGTCAACGCATCCCGGGCAACGAGGCGATCCCTGTCAGCTTGCGCTTGAGGGACGGAATGTCCGAGGTCTCGCGCATCGCTTCGCCGGCGTCGATCTCGCCGCGCTTGACCAGTTCGACCAGCCGGTTGTTCATCGGCACCCACTCGCTCGCGCCGAGCCGGTTGTCGTCGCGGATCGCGCCCTCGAGGCCGCTCCAGTCGCCGCGCTCGATGAACTGCGTCACCTTGCCGGTGTTGAACAGCACGTCGGCCGCCATCAGGTAGCGCTTGCCGTCGCGGGCCGGCACGAGCGCCTGGCGCACGACGGCGATCAGGTTGCCGGCGAGCACCGAACGCATCACGTCGGCGCTGGTGCCCGTGTAGCTCAGGATCTTGCGCATCGTGCCGGTGACGGACTTGCCGTGCGTCGTGGCGATCATCAGCGAGCCGGACTCGCCGCCCTGGATCGCCTGCTCGGCGGTCTCGGCGTCGCGGATCTCGGAGGTCAGCAGCACGTCCGGGCTCATGCGCAGCGCTTCGCGCATGCCGTCGGCGAAACTCAGCACGTCGTAGCCGACCTCGCGCTGCGTGATGATGGATTTGCGCGGCGGGATCTTCTTCTCGACCGGATCCTCGATCGTCAGGATGTGGCCCGAGTGCTGCGCGTTGTGCCAGTCGAGGATGGACATCGCGGTCTCGCTCTTGCCCGAGCCGGTGGGTCCGGTGATGACGATGAAGCCGCTGGTGGATTCGGTGAGCGTCGACACCAGGTTGTGCGGCAGGCTCAGGTTGACGAGCGGCGTGATGTCCGGCGGCGTGATGCGC
>JASLEM010000307.1 GCA_030151165.1 Burkholderiaceae bacterium | reverse complement strand
GCCCGACTGGGACTCCGACCGCCCCGCCTCGCCGCGCGAACTCGCGGTGGCCGCCGCCGAGCACGGCACGCGCTTCGTGCTGGTGACGGGCGTGATGCTGCCGGCCAAGGGCGCCGGCCAGTTCATCGACAACGTGCTGGCGTCGCCGCAGGGCGCGCTCACGGGCGAGAAGTTCGAGATGTTCGAGGCGACCTTCGTCGGCGCCGGCGACACCCTCTCCGCCGCGATGGCCGCGCTGCTGGGCGCCGCCGCGGAGTTGCAGGCCGCCGTCGGCGAGGCGCTGCAGTTCCTCGACCAGAGCCTGGACGCCGGCTTCCGGCCCGGCATGGGCGGCGTCGTGCCCGACCGCTTCTTCTGGGCGCTGCCGCCCGGTGAGGACGAGGAAGGCGACGAGACGATCGAAGAGGCGCTGTCGGACGACACGACCGAAGTGGGAGGCTCGCGCAGTGTCCACTAACGGTGAATTGTTCGAACGCGCCCAGAAGGTCATCCCGGGCGGCGTCAACTCGCCGGTGCGCGCGTTCCGCGCCGTCGGCGGCACGCCGCGCTTCATCGCGCGCGCCGAGGGCGCCTACATCGTCGACGCCGAGGGCAAGCGCTATGTCGACTACATCGGGTCGTGGGGCCCGATGATCCTGGGCCACGGCCACCCGGCCGTGCTCGACGCCGTGCTGCGGGCGGCGCGCGACGGCTTCAGCTTCGGTGCGCCGACCGAGCGCGAGGTCGAGCTCGCCGAGGAGATCATCCGCCACGTGCCGAGCGTCGAGCAGGTGCGCCTGGTCAGCTCCGGCACCGAGGCCGCGATGAGCGCGATCCGCCTCGCGCGCGCCGCCACCGGCCGCTCGCGCCTGATCAAGTTCGAGGGCTGCTACCACGGCCACGCGGACGCGCTGCTGGTCAAGGCAGGTTCGGGCCTCGCCACGTTCGGCCATCCGACCTCCGCCGGCGTGCCCGCCGAGGTCGTGCAGCACACGACCGTGCTGGACTTCAACGACATCGCGAAACTCGAGGAGGCGTTCGCCGCTTACGGCGACGAGCTCGCCTGCGTGATCATCGAGCCGATCGCCGGCAACATGAACTTCGTGCGCACCAGCGTGCCGTTCATGAAGCGGCTGCGCGAGCTGTGCCACCAGCACGGCGCGCTGCTGATCCTCGACGAGGTGATGACCGGCTTCCGCGTCGCGCTCAGCGGCGCGCAAAGCCTCTACGCGCAGCAGATCCCGGGCTTCGCGCCCGACATCAGCGTCTTCGGCAAGGTCATCGGCGGCGGCATGCCGCTGGCGGCGTTCGGCGCGTCGCGCAAGATCATGGCGCAGCTCGCGCCGCTCGGGCCGGCCTACCAGGCGGGCACGCTGTCGGGCAACCCGGTCGCGACTGCCTGCGGCCTCGCGACGCTCAAGGAGATCTCGCGGCCCGGCTTCCACGACGCGCTCGGCGCCCACACGCGCGAGCTCGTCAACGGGCTGAAGGCGGCGGCCAACGCGGCGGGCATCCCGATGTCGGTCGACAGCGAGGGCGGCCTGTTCGGATTCTTCTTCACCGACGTGCTGCCGCACAACTACGCCGGCGCGATCGCGGTCGACAAGGAGCGCTTCAACCGCTTCTTCCACGCGATGCTGGACGGCGGCGTCTACTTCGCGCCCGCGCTCTACGAAGCCGGCTTCGTGAGTTCGGCGCACGGCGCGGCCGAGACCGAGCACACGCTGAAGGCGGCGCGCGCGGCATTCGCGACGCTGGGGAACTGAGCGCCCATGGCCCTCGCGAAGCTGACCGAATTCAATGGCCACCCGGCCGTCGCCCTGCGCGCGCCCGACGGCGCGCGCGCCACGATCCTGCTGCACGGCGGCCACCTCGTGAGCTGGATCCCGGCCGGCGGCGAGGAGCAGCTGTACCTGTCGCCGACGAGCGAATACGGCGCCGGCCAGGCCGTGCGCGGCGGCGTGCCGGTGATCTTCCCGCAGTTCGCGACGCGCGGCACGCTGCCGCGCCACGGCCTGCTGCGCACGCGCACCTGGGAATTCGAGGAATCGCCGGTGCAGCCGGGCCAGCAGCATGCGCAGGCCGTCGTGCGCTTCGCCGCGAACGACGAGACGCGCGCGATCTGGCCGCACGAGTTCGAGGCCGAGATCACGGTGAGCATCGTCGGGAAGCAGGTCGACATCGAGCTGGCCGTCCTCAACACCGGCGACACCCCGTTCGAGTTCACCGCCGCGCTGCACACGTACCTGCGCACCAATGACGTGCTCAAGGCACAGCTCGAAGGCCTGCAGACCGTCAAGTACGAGGACAACACGACGGGCCAGTGGCAGATGCAGTGGGGCGACGTGACGCAGGTGGTCGGCGAGATCGACCGTCTCTACCACGACGTCGCCAACCCGCTGGTGCTGCGCGAGCTGGGCCGCAAGGTCTCGATCGACAAGAGCGGCTTCACGGACAACGTCGTCTGGAACCCCGGTCCGGACAAGGCCGCGCAGCTGTCCGACATGCCCGCCGACGACTGGAAGCGCATGCTGTGCGTCGAGGCGGCGCGCGTGATCGACCCGGTGCAGCTGCCGCCGGGAGAGGAGTGGGCCGGCATGCAGACGATGATCGCCGGCTGAAGTCACAATGAGAAGCCGCCGCGGTTCGCCGACGACGGCGAACGTCCGACGGGCCGGCGCGATTCGTGCATGAGCCCGTCCGACCGGACCAAGAAGAATCTGTCATGCACATCCACATCCTCGGCATCTGCGGCACCTTCATGGGTGGCCTCGCAGCCCTGGCGCGCGAGGCCGGCCACCGCGTGACCGGCTGCGACGCGAACGTCTACCCGCCGATGAGCGACCAGCTGCGCGCCCTCGGCATCGACCTGATCGACGGCTACGGCGCCGACCAGCTCGCGCTGGCGCCCGACCTGTTCGTCGTCGGCAACGCCGTCTCGCGCGGCAACCCGCTGATGGAAGCGATCCTCGACGCCGGACTGCCCTACACGAGCGGCCCGCAGTGGCTCGCCGACCACGTCCTCGAAGGCCGCCACGTGCTGGCCGTCGCCGGCACGCACGGCAAGACGAGCACGACGGCGATGCTCGCGTGGATCCTCGACCAGGCCGGCCTCGAGCCGGGCTTCCTGGTCGGCGGCGTGCCGCGCAACTTCGGCGTCTCGGCGCGGCTCGGCAAGGCGCACGGCGACGGCGGCGCGCGCTCGCCCTTCGTCATCGAGGCCGACGAGTACGACACCGCGTTCTTCGACAAGCGCAGCAAGTTCGTCCACTACCGCCCGCGCACGGCGGTGCTGAACAACCTCGAGTTCGACCACGCGGACATCTTCCCCGACCTCGCCGCCATCGAG
>JASLEM010000275.1 GCA_030151165.1 Burkholderiaceae bacterium | reverse complement strand
GCGGCGCCGTGGCCCACGCACGGCAGCGCGCGCTTCGAGCTGGACGTGACCGGCGGTCGGCTCGCGATCGCGGAGTCGGCGTCGCGCAAGGCGCCGGCGGCGTCGCCGCTCAAGGTCGTCACGCACGGCGAGCTGAGCGACTGGAGCGGCCCGCAGGTCAAGCTCGCGAAGCTGCAGTGGAAGGGCGAGGGCAGCACCGACCCGCAGGCGCCGCTCGTGGCCAGCGTGCAGCTGGTCGACGGCCAATGGGGCGCCGCGCGCATCGCGCACGTGGACGCCAACCTGTCGGGCACGCTCGCCGAACACCGGCTGCAGCTGCAGGCCGAGGCGCCCGTCAGCCCGCCGGCCTGGCTCGCGCACCTGGCCAACATCGGCAACGCCAACGCGACGCGCCTGGACGCGCTGCTGCAGGGCCGCTGGCATGCCGGCGCGGTGGACACGCCGGCGTGGGAGGCGCATCTCGCGCAGCTGGACCTGCACGCGGCCGACGAGGCGAACGCGGCCCGGCCGGCGGACGTGGCGGCGGCGGCGTCCGCGCCGACCGTCGCGAACCCGGCCTGGGTGCACGTGCAGCCGATCGACCTGAGCCTGTCGCGCGACGCGGCCGGCCGCTTCCAGACGCTGCGCGTGAGCGGCGGCGGCGCCGAGTTCGCGGGCCTGCACCTGGCGTGGCAGCCGTCGTTCTGGTCGGCGCCCGCCAACGCCGGCGCGTCCGCGCACTGGAGCCTGGACGCGGCGCTCGCGCCCTTCTCCGTCGCACAACTGCTCGCGCGCGCGCAGCCCGACCTCGGCTGGCACGGCGACCTGCAGATGATGGCGCAGCTGCACGCGGCGTTCGACGGCCAGTGGCATGTCGACGGCCGCGTGGCGCGCACGTCGGGCGACCTGAGCGTGTCGGAGCTCGCGCGCGACACCAACGCCGATTCGCAGGCGCTGGGCCTGACCGCCGCGTTGCTGCAGGTCAAGGCGGAAGGGTTGCACTGGCAGGCCGATGCGAACATCGCCGGCACGCGCCTGGGCGAACTCACCGGCCACTGGACGGCCGAGGCGCCGTCGCCCGCGGCGCTGCCCTCGCCCGGCTCGCCGCTGCAGGGCCGCGTGCAGGCGCACGTGGCCGACCTCAACGTGTGGGGCGCGTGGCTGCCGCCGGGCTGGCGCCTGGGCGGCGAGATGCGCACCGACCTCGCGCTCGCCGGCCGCTGGGGCGCGCCGCAGGTCACGGGCGAGCTGACGGCGCAGAAGCTCGTCGTGCGCAATGCGCTCGAGGGCGTCTACGGGCACGACGGCGACGTCGCCATCCGCCTGACCGGCAACGAGGCCCGCATCGAGCACTTCCACATGCTGGGCGGCAACGGCGCGCTCACGATCACCGGCGCCGCGAGCCTCGGTGCGGTGCCGGTCGCGAAGCTGCAGGTGCAGGCGACGCAGTTCCAGCTGCTGGGCCGCATCGACCGCAAGGTCGTGACCTCGGGCATCCTGGGCCTCGAGCTCGGCGCGGACGCGATCAAGGTCACCGGCAAGATGGGCATCGACGAAGGCCTGTTCGACATCAGCAAGGGTGACGCGCCGACGCTGGACAGCGACGTCGAGGTGCTCGGTCCGTCGACCACCGCGACGGCCGACACCAGCACCGCCGACGCCGCCGCCGCGGTCAACGCACAGGCCGTGCCGAAGACCGGCCGCGCGACCAACGTCGACCTCGCCGTCGACCTCGGCGACAAGCTCGAGCTGCGCGGCCGCGGCATCGACACGAAGCTGCGCGGCGCGCTGCAGATCACGAGCCCGAACGGCATCCTGTCGGTACGCGGCACGATCCGCACCGACGGCGGCCAGTACACGGCGTACGGCCAGAAGCTCGAGGTGACGCGCGGCGAGATCGTGTTCACGGGGCTCGTCAACGACCCGCGGCTCGACATCCTCGCCCAGCGCCCGAACCTCGACGTCACGGTGGGCGTCGCCATCACCGGCACCGCGCTCGCGCCGCACGTCAAGCTGATGAGCGAGCCCGAGATGAGCGACGCCGACAAGCTCTCGTGGCTGATGCTGGGCCGCGCGCCCGAGACCGTCGGCGGCGCCGACACCGCGCTGCTGCAGCAGGCCGCGATCGCGCTGCTGGCCGGCGAGGACGAGGCGCCGACCGACCAGTTGCTCAAGCGCCTGGGGCTGACCGACTTCGGCTTCCACCAGCAGACGGATGCCAACGACGTGCGCACGACGGTCGTCTCGCTCGGGCGCCAGGTGTCCAAGCGCGTCTACGTCGGCTACGAGCGCGGCGTCAACGCGACCACCGGCAACTGGCAGCTGATCTACCGCATCGCGCAGCGCCTGACGATCCGCGCGCAGTCGGGCGAGGACAACTCGGCGGACGTGATCTACACGTGGCGCTGGAACTGAGCGCGCGCGCCGGGCTGCGGCTGCGCGAGCGCCCGCGCGCCTGACGAGCCGGTGCGCCGGCGCGCGGGTTGACCCGACTCGGCGCGGATCGCGCGCGAGCGCGAGAATGGCGGGATTCCCAAGACCGATCCCGGACGCCCCGCCATGAAGCCATCGATCCCATGCCTCGCCGCCGCGCTGCTCGCCACCGCCGCGCTGCAGGGCTGCGCGACCAACCCCAAGTTCGAGCTGCAACTGCAGAACGAGACGGCCGTCGCCGTCGGCAACAGCCTGTCGCCGATGGACGTGAAGATCTCCGACATCGCCACCGGCACCGTCTGCTACACCGACTGCCCGACGACGTGGCGCGCCGCCACGCCGGTCGGCGACTTCGAGTGCTCCGACCCGGACCCCGACCAGCTCGGCGCACGCAAGACGATCTGCACGAAGCGCAAGTGACGCGCCGGCCGGTCGACGCGCGCGTCGACTGAACTTCTTCCGCTCGACATCGCTCGGACCGCCATGACCTCCTCGCCGATGCACTTCGCCCCGCCGCGGGCCGCGCTCCCCACGCTCGCGCTCGTGCTCCTGCTCGCCGGCTGCGCCAGCACGCCGCTGCCGCCCGACCCGCGGTCGCCGACGCTGGCCGCCGTGCCGCCGCCCGCGCCGACG
>JASLEM010000267.1 GCA_030151165.1 Burkholderiaceae bacterium | reverse complement strand
GCCCGTCGGGCTGATGTGGTGGCGCAGGTGCACTTCGCCCGTGGTCGACTCGATGGCCGTGCCCGGGGTCGTGAGCGCGTTGTGCGAACGGTGCATGCCGCGCTTCGAGGGCGACTTCTTGTTTTGCTGAACAGCCATGTGAATCTCCTGGGGACGGTCGATGCCGAAATGCGGCTCGGAGCCGTTCGACATGCCGCGCGACCAACCTCGAATCCACGTGGATTCGCGCTTGCGCGGCAATCGTTGAAAAGGGAAAGCCGACGAGTATAGCATGCCCGTCGGCACCCGCCAAGTGGCATGCCCGGCCGGGACGCTCCGCGTCAGCCGATGTCGGGGCCGCCGTCGCCGTTCCTGTCCTTGCGCAGCATCGCGAGCGCGGCGAACGGGTGCGCCTCTTCCTCGACGATCTCGACATCGCCGAACGCGCGCGGCAGCGGATCGGGGCAGACCTCGTGGCGCGGCACGAGCGGCAGCGCGAGCAGCACCTCGTCCTCGACCAGCTCGCGCAGGTCGAGCGAGCGCGGCAGCTCGAGCACGTCGTCCTCCATCTCGTCGTCGAGCGCGGCGGCGGTCGCCTCGTCCGGCACGAAGCGGAAGTGGCGGTCGACCTGCACGCGCTCGTCGAGCGGCTGCAGGCAGCGCTGGCATTGCAGGACGACGTCGGCGTCCGCGGTGAGCGACATCCAGATCTGGTCCTGGCCGCCGACGGGCTTCAGGAAGCCGATCGCGTGCCAGCGCACGCGGCGCTGCGGCTCGGCGACGGCGCGCGAGACGTCGGCGCCGGCGGCCGCGTCGGGCGGGCATTCGCTGTCGGCCAGCCGCGACAGGTCGGCGACGGCCCAGTCGCCATCGAGCTCCTGGCCGTCGGTAGCGAACTGGGCGACGTTGAGGCGCAGCGGATCGAGGGTGGGTGCAGTCATGCGCCGATTTTAGGGCCCAGGCAGCGGCGGCGCGCGGGCGACAATCCGCCATGCTCCAAGAATCCCCTCCCGGCGCGCCGCCGCTGATCCTCGCTTCCACCTCGCGCTACCGGCGCGAGCTGCTGGAGCGTCTGCGCGTGCCGTTCCGCGCGCTGTCGCCCGACGTCGACGAGACGCCGCTGCCCGGCGAGGCGCCCGCCGCCCTCGCCGAGCGCCTGTCGCTCGCGAAGGCGCGCGCCGTCGCCGCGCAGTTCCCCGACGCCGTCGTGATCGGCGCCGACCAGGTCGCCGACGTCGACGGCCAGTCCATCGGCAAGCCCGGCGATCATGCGCGCGCCACCGCGCAGCTGCGCGCGATGAGCGGCCGCCGCATCGTGTTCCAGACCGGCGTCGCCGTCGTGCGCGCGGCCACCGGCTTCGCCGAGGTCGCGCGCGTGCCGGTGACGGTGCGCTTTCGCACGCTCTCCGACGCCGAGATCGAGTTCTACCTGCGCGCCGAGGAGCCGTACGACTGCGCCGGCAGCGCCAAGTGCGAGACGCTGGGCATCGCCCTGCTCGACGCCATCGAATCCGACGACCCCACCGCGCTGATCGGCCTGCCGCTGATCCGCACCACCGCCCTGCTGCGCGCCGCCGGCATCGACCCCCTGACCGCGCGAGCCGCCGCCGCGCCGACCTCGCCATGACCCACGACAACGACTCGAAGACCGGCCGCCTGCTGCTGATGCCCAACGCGCTGGATCTCGGCGCCGCCGAAGTCCCGCTCACCGACGTGCTCGCGGGCGGCGTCATCACCGCGGCGTCGAAGCTGCTGCACTGGGTCGTGGAAGACGCCCGCAGCGCGCGCGCCTTCCTCAATCGCGTCAACAAGATCGCGCCCCTCGCGCAGCCGTTGCAGGCGACGCTGATCGACGAGCTGCCGCGCGCGCCCAAGGGCCCGCAGCGCGCCGTGCCGGGCAAGCCCGCCAAGGCGCTGCCGCGCGGCCCGGGTGGCCAGCCGCCGCGGCCGGACGTCGCCAGCGCGTCGCCGTGGGAGCTGCTGCTGCGCCCCGCGTTCGAGGGCCACGACATCGGCCTGCTCAGCGAGGCCGGCCTGCCCGGCGTGGCCGACCCGGGCGCGCTGCTCGTCGCTGCGGCGCACGACCTCGGCATCCCGGTCGTCGCCCTCAGCGGCCCCAGCTCGATCACGCTGGCGATCGCGGCCAGCGGCCTGAACGGCCAGAGCTTCGTGTTCCACGGCTACCTGCAGACCGACGTCAACCCGCGCCGCGCGCGCCTGCGCGAGCTCGAGGCGACGTCGAAGCGCCTGCAGCAGACGCAGGTCTTCATCGAGACGCCCTATCGCAACGCCGTGATGCTCGAGGCCGCGCTCGAGGTGCTGCAGCCGACGACGCGCCTCGCGATCAGCTGCGGGCTGACGCTGCCGGACGGCTGGTCGATCTGCCGCACCGCGGCCGAGTGGAAGGCGTCGAAGATCGAGCTGCCGGACCGGGTGCCGGCGGTGTTCAGCCTGCTCGGCTGAAAACGCACGGCTGAACGAGAAATGGCCCGGCGCTTGCGCGCGGAGCCATCGTCAGGGAGCGGAAGCGCCGGTCGCGGCCGGCGGGGCGCGTCAGGGCTTCGGGCCGCCACCCAGCAGCGCGGCGACCTTGCGCTTCGAGCGGATGTTCGCCGAGATCGCGGCGCGACCGACCGGCGCCGCCGCGTGCGCAGTTTCCCAGTCGGGCTTGGCATCGGCGGAAGCGGAACTGGCTTCGTACGGGCGGTCGAAGAACGGATCGCGCGACTTCGACGGCGACGGCGCACGCGGGGCCGGCGGCACGCGCGCGGCGGGCGAGGCCGACTCGCGGCGGCCTTCGTCGTCGGCCAGGCGGCGCGGCGGACGGCGCGGGCGGTCGTCCTCGACCTCGAAGGGCTCGAGCTCGATCTTCTTGTTGATCAGCTTCTCGATGTCGCTGATGTTGCGCGCGTCGTCGCGCGTGACGAGCGTCACCGCCAGGCCCGACGCGCCGGCACGGCCGGTGCGGCCGATGCGGTGGACGTAGTCCTCGGCGTTGAACGGCACGTCGAAGTTGAAGACGGCCGGCAGGTCGGCGATGTCGAGGCCGCGGGCGGCGACGTCGGTGCAGACCAGCACGTCGACCTCGGCGCGCTTGAACGCGGCCAGGGCCTTCAGGCGCTCGTCCTGCGACTTGTCGCCGTGTAGCGCCGAGGTGCGCAGGCCG
>JASLEM010000227.1 GCA_030151165.1 Burkholderiaceae bacterium | reverse complement strand
GAGCAAGGGTCGTCCCTCTGCGCACGCGCGCCACGCCCCGCTAGACTGCCGGCGGCGGTTCGCCCGGCCCCCGGCCGGCGCGCCGCCGCGACAGCGCCGCCGGCCCCGGGCACGGCACGAAAAACAAAGCGCATCCGACGGTCGCGACGACGGTCGGCATGAAGCTCGATCTTGTTGGAGGTCACCCCATGACATCGCCCGCCCACGACCGACATCCGACGTCGCACGCCGACGACGAGACGCCGACCCAGTTCGACTCGTCCTTCGCCGAGGATGCCGCGGACGCCTTGCGCGTCGAGCACTGGACGTCGGAGGCGCGCGCGGCCGACACCTCGATCGACAGCGCGCTCGCCCGCTTCGAGCAGGCGTCGATGGCCTTCGCGGTCGTCGCGCGTGCCGCGCGCGCGAGCGCGCCCGAGATGCCGACGAAGGCCGATACCCCGCCGGGTGTCGCGCTCGACAGCGGCGAGCCCGCGACGACGACGGCAGCAGCGCCTGTCGCCGACGCCGCGACGCCGGTCGCTGACGTCGCGACGAGCCAGCCCGTCGCGCCCGCGGCGGTCGAAGCCGCCGTGACGCCGGCCATGCCGCGCGCGGAGCCGGCCCGCGTCCTGCCGCTGAAGCCGACGCCGCAGGCCGGCCGCGTGCTCGCGCCGACCGAGATGATCGTCCGCGCGTTCGAGGACACGACGCCGGACTTCCCCGCCGAGGTCGGCGCGCACGCTGCGCCCGGCGCCCCCGCCGTCGTCGCGGCGCCGGCTGGCCGCGCCGGCAGCCGCCTCGCGCTGTGGCTGACGATCGGCATCGCCGCGCTCGTGGCCGCTGGCGCGTTGCTGCTTGCCGCGAGGGTGTCGACCAGGCCGGCGCCGACGAGCCAGGCCATCGCGCGCCCGGCCGTCGCGACGATCGCGCCGACGCCGATGCCGGCCACGCCGGGCGCGCAAGCCCCGGTGCCGGCACCGGCGCCCGTGCAGGCCGACGCCGCATCGGCCCCGGTCGCCGACGCCGCCGCGCCGCCCGCGACCGCGACGCCGGCAACGCCGGCGGTCAGGCCGGCGACCGTCGCCGCGGCGAAGGCGTCGTCGCCGGTCGACGTCGGCGCCGCGATCGCCAACGCGCAATCGAAGTCCGACCGCTTCCTCGCGGGCGACGCCAGCTCGACGAGCACAGACGGCCCCGACGTGAAGGCCGGCGCGGCGCGCTGATCATCCGCGCCGGCGATACGCCTGGCCGTATGCGCCGGTGGGCGCTCAGCGCAGCGACTGCAGGAATGCGTCGACCTGCGACGTGTAGTCCGACGGCGCGCCGAGCGTGGCGTTGATCTCGCCGTGCGACAGGTCCTCGCGCAGCACGCGCGCCTGGCCGCCGAGCGACTGCGCGCGGGCCGCGAAGCGGTCGGCCTGCGGGCAGGACTCGGCGCGGCGCGACGAGCAGACCTCGAGGAAGGGCGCGGGGATGGCGTCGCTGTCCGGACGGGTGCCGAGCGCGGCGTATGGCGACAGCGCGGGCCACTGCGCCGGATCGGTGCCGAACGCGTTGTCGTAGAGGCCCAGGTGGCGGTGCGCCATCAGCAGCGGGAGGTCGAGCACGGCGCTGTCCAGCAGCACCGCGCCGCGCCAGGGCTTCGGGTGGGCGGGGGTCTTCGCGCCGGCCGCGACCAGCGCGACGAGGTGCGCGCCGGCCGAGTGGCCCATCAGCACGAAGCGGTTCGCGTCGGCACCCCACGACGCCGCCTGCGACTGCGCGACCGCGATCGCCGCGGCGACGTCGTCGGCCTGCTGCGCGACGGGCGTCGGCAACAGCCGCGTGTTCGCCGAGACGACGACCCAACCCTGCGCGACCCAGTGCGCCACCTTCGGCTCGACGACGCGGCGCATCGCCTTGTCGCCGAACGCCCAGCCGCCGCCGTGCACGAAGAAGATGACCGGCATCGGCGCGGTGGCGGACACCGGCGTGGCGGGCAGGTAGACGTCGAAGCGCTGGCTCGGATCCGCGCCGTATGCGACGTCCGCGATCTCGCGCGTGCCTTCGGGCGCGCGCGAGCTGCGCACGTCGCCGCGGCCGCCGTCGTCGAGCGCGCCGCGGTCGCGCAGGCTCGAGAAGCGCTGCGCATCGGACGTCCCGGGCAGCAGCATGGCGAGCGCGAGCGCCGCGGCCGCGAAGCGCGCGGCGGCGCGGGAAGGGGAGGGCGAGGTCAGCGGCATGACCGTACTGTCGCTCCGATCGTGCGGGCGCCGTGCGGCGTCTTGCGTCCGTTCATGACACCGCTGCAACATTCGCGCGCCGCGCGCGCTCAGCCCGCCGTCGCGCCCGACACCCGCGGGAACGACAGCACGATGCGCACGCCGCCGTCGACGTTCGCCGCCGCGATCGTGCCGCCCATCTTGGCCATGTAGGTCTTCGCGACGAACAGCCCCTGGCCGCGTTGCGGTGCGGCGGTCGACGCGTCGTCGGGCGAGCCGCCGTCGTCCGCGCCCGAGACGCCGTACTCGAAGATCTTGTCGATCAGGTCGGGCGGGATCGGGTCGCCCTCGTTGTGCAGTTCGACGGTGGCGCTGGTCTCGTCGGCGCGCAGCCGCAGCGTGATCGGCGTGCCGGCGCGGCGGTGGCGTTGCGCGTTCTGCAGCACGTGGGTGACGACGTCCTCGAGCGGATATTCGTCCGCCCGCACGACGACCGGCTCGGGCGAGCCCTCGTAGCGGACATCCGCGATGCCCGCGTGCGGCGCGTTCGCCGCGACCGCCGCGAGGAAGGCGCCGAGCTCCAGCGTCGCGAGCTGCAGCGTGGTCGACTGGAACGCCTCGCTCGGCGACGCGCTGCCGTACAGCACGCGGATCGCCTGCTGCATGCGCAGGATGTAGCGCCGGCTCGCGTCGTCGGGCGCGCCGTGCAGCGCGATCAGCGACTGCAGCGGCGACATGATCTCGTGCCCCACCGCCATCCACTGGTCTTTCTCCTGCTCCGCGCGCAGCCGCTCGCGCTGCATGCTCTCGTTCACGCGCTGCAGCAGCTCGGCGAGGCAGCTCGCGAGCACGCCGAGCTCGTCGGGGCTGCGCAGGTCGGCGATGTCGAGGCTCGACCAGCGGCCGCGAGGTGCCATACCCGTGGCCGTATTGGCGCCTTCGTCGACGACGGCGGCCGTCACGGCGCGGGAGCGCTTCGTGAGCATCGTGATGCGGCGGATGATCGTCCACTCGATCGCGCCCCATGCGAGCGCGAGCGCGACCAGCATCGCGACGACGAACCACGACACGCGCGTCGCCACCACCGCGAGGTTGCGGTTCGCGCTGCGCTCGTCGCCGACGCCGCGCAGCTCGTAGCTGCCGGCCGTCGTGCGGATCGTCTCGGTCGCCTCGATCGGCGTGTCGTCGGCGGAGCCGGGCAGCCGGCGCAGCGCGGAGCGGATGCCGCGGATCATCGTGTCGTTGACCACCTGCGGCATCCAGCTCGACGCCGGCGGCAGCGGCGTGGCCGTGCCCTTCAGCGTGGCGAGCGGGGCGGAGTCGGCCGGCGCGCCGACCTTGCGCAGCTCGAGCGTCTCGCCGGGCAGCAGCTGCGTGCCGAGATCGCCCAGCGAGAACGGCGCCGTCGCACCGGCCCGCGCGCTGTCGAACAGCGGCGCGCCGTCGCCGGGCGCGAGCCATTGCACGCGCACGTCGATGCGGTGCAGGTCGGCCGGCGGCCAGGCCGGGTGCGGGGTGGCGAGCAGGTCGTCGTGCAGCACGTCGACGGGCAGGCGCACCGAGAAGAACGCGCGGCGCTCGCAGGCGCCCGGCGGCGTGCCGCGGCCGGTACCCGTGGCCGTATCCAGGCACGGGCCGCCCTGCCACAGCCAGCCGCGGAAGTCGCGCGCGGGGCGCGTCGTCGTGTTGCCGTCCTCGTCCTGCGCGAAGCCGGTGAGCCGGCCGCGCAGCACGTTGCCGGCGAGCGTCTCGTCCGACTCGAACGGCGCGATCCAGCCGTAGTGCCGTCCGCGCAGGTCGACGTCGACGCGCAGTCGGTGCGCGAGCGACAGGTCGTGCTCGCCGCGCGCGTGGGCCACGGGCGCGAGGCTGTTCACATGCCCCACCACGTACACGAAGCCGCCGGCCCACGGGTTGCCGCCGACCGCGACGCACAGCGCCGCGTCGCCCGGATATTGGCGCGTGCAGCCGGCCATCTCGACGGCCTGCTCGACCTTGTTGTGGTCGTCGAAGTCGAGCGCCGCGAACGGCAGCACGAGCGGATGGACGGCGCCGGGATGCGCGTCGACGGCCGGCGCGGACGCGCCGGCCGCGGGCGGCGGCGGGTTCAGCAGCGCGAGCTGGCCGACCGGCTGGCGCAGCTGCGCCGCGACCTGGGCCATCGTCTTCGCGAAACCCTGGCGGTAGCTGCGGTCGCTGAGCTCCTTCTCGTCCTGCAGCACCAGCAGCGCGATCGCGACCGTCGCCACCGCCAGCAGCAGGAACACGCCGCGGAAGAACAGCCGCAGGCGGAAGAACGCGATGCCGGGCCAGCGCCAGTCGCGCAGCACCTGCGAGAGCCTAGCGCGCATGTTCGCGGGCACGCGGCGTCGAGCAACGGGCGAAAGCACGCGGCCGCCGCGCTCGGCCGCTCCGGGGCAAGGCCGCGCGCCCGCTCGGAGGGCTGGCTGCGGCATGCCGCAGGCGGGGGGTCAACATGTCACAGCCACTTGAAGCCGCGCATGGGCACGCTCTCGATGCCTTCGAACGACGGATCGATGTCGCGGAACGCCTCGCGGATCGTGCTGATGTGCTTGCGCACGTTGTCGCGGTTGCGGCCGGTCTTCACGACCTGGAACAGCTCGTCGTACGACACCACCTCGCCGCGGTGCGCGTGCAGCGCCGCGAGGATGCGCTGCGCGGTCAGCGGCAGGTTGACGCGGTGGCCGCGCCACAGCACGGCGCCCTGGCGCAGCGGGTCGAGGCTCAGCTCGGCGTCCGCCGGCGCGGCGGGCGTGGCGGCGGCCTTCGGCGCGGGGCGATCCTTGGTCGCGCGCAGCATCTCGAGCACGGTGTCGATGAAGTCGGCTTCCTCGAAGGTCGTCTTCTGCAGGTAGTCCCAGGCGTCGAGCGCCTTCATGATGCTGCGGTAGATCGTCGCGGGCATCGCGGAGACGACCAGCACCGGCGTGCCGTGCTGCTTGTTGATCGCGTTGATCAGCGCGACGCCGGCATGGCGCTCGCGGCCGAGCTCGATGTCCATCACCACGAGGTCGTAGCGCTCGCGCGTGATCGCGCTCTCGGCGTCGTCGCGCGTGAACCACTGGTCGACCTGCAGGCCGGGCCGCGCCGACAGGATCCAGCCCTTGAGCTGGTCGCTCGTCGGCGGGTCGTCTTCGATGATCGCCACGCGGACGACGTTGTTCGGCACGGGGAATCCTTGGGCGGGGTGTCGGTCGCTCCGATTATCCGGCGGCCTCGCCGCGGCCCGCGTGAGTGTTTCCTCCGTGACCCGGAGCGCCCGCTCGCCGCGCGTGAACGCACTGGCCCTGGCGCGTCGTTGAACGCTCTGCGCCGCGTCGAAAGAATGGCTTCACACCAACGAGACCCACCCCGAGGAGCCCCGACATGACCGACCCGATCGACAGCGCCGACACCGCCGACACCAACGACACCCCCGCCATCCGCCCGGCCGTCCGCGTCACGGCGCTGGCCCAGGCCATCCGCGACGCGCTCGGCGACGTCGCCAGCGGCGTGCACCGCGCTCGCCGCCCGTTGCTGGCCTGCGCCGTCGTCGCCGTCGCCGGCTGGGCGCTGTGGACGCATCCGCCGATCAAGACGGTGCCGCGCGCCCAGATGGCGGTGCGCACGAACCGGCTCACGGGCAACGCCAGCGAGTTCCGCGCCGGCACCGTGATGGTGATCCCCGGCCTGCAGGAGCTGCGGCTCTACGACCTGCGCGAACAGGTCTTCCACCCGGCGCAGAGCGCGCATGCCGACGGCGGCGCGCCGTTCCAGTCGGTCGAAGGCCTGTCGATCGGCGTCGACCTCTCGGTGCGCTACGCGCTCGACCCGGCCAAGGTCGGCACCGTCGCGCGCGACCTGCCCGTCGACATCGACGGCGAGGTCGTCGCGCCGGAAGTGCAGGGCGTCATCTACCGCGTCTTCACGCGCTACACGGTGCGCGAGATCTTCTCGACGAAGCGCGCCGAGATCCAGCAGGTGATCGAAGCCGAACTGCGGCCGAGGCTCGCCGCCGACGGCGTCGTGCTGCACGGCGTGCAGGTCGGCAAGATAGACCTGCCCGCGGACTACAAGCGCGGCATGGAGGCGCTGCTCGCCGAGGAACTCGAGAGCGAGAAGATGCGCTACACGCTGGAGCTGAAGGACAAGCAGGTGAAGCAGGCCGAGCTGGAGGCCGATGCCGACAAGGTCAAGCGCGAGAAGGCCGCCGAGGCCGCGGGCAGCGAGCAGGTGATCGCCGCCAAGGCACAGGAGGAGGCGATGGCGCACGTGCTGCCGTTCAAGGAGAAGCAGATCCAGCAGCGCCAGCTCGAGGCCGAGGCGGAGAAGGTGTCGCGCATCAAGACCGCGGAGGGCGCGGCCGAGGCGCGCCGCATCGAGGCTGCCGGCGAGGCCGACTCGCGCAACAAGCTGGCCGACGCCGAGGTCTACCGCATGGACAAGGTCGGCAGGAGCAACAGCGAGCAGATGGCGCGCGAGGGCGACCTGATCACGCGCCACCCGTTGCTGATCCAGAAGACGATGGCCGACAAGCTTTCCGACAAGATCCAGGTCATCATCGCGCCGCCGCCGGCCGACGGCGGCTTCATCGGCTCGGCGCTGCTGGGCGGCGCGAAGGCTACGCAGACCGCCGCCGCCGCGCCCACGACGGCCGACACGTCGACGGAGGCTGCGCAATGACCGGCCCGCGTCGCCTCGACGGCCCGTTCGGCGCGCAGGTCCGCCGCCGCCGCTGCCTCGTGCACGACCGTGCGCCGCGGCCGTCGCACCCGTTGCGCACGCTCGTGATCTGCGCGGCCGCCACCGCCGCCGCGATCGCCTGCATCGTGTTCCCGCCCACGGCGCACGCGGCCGCGGCGCCGGCCGCGCAGGTCGCTTCGCCGGCCGCGGTGCATACCTCACCCACGTATGCGCTCGTGACGCAGGACGGCGTCCCGCTGCGCAGCGGCCCGCGCAGCGCCGGCGCGCCGCTCGCGGTGCTGAGCCCGGGCACGCTGCTGGAGCTGCGCGGCGAGCGCATGGACTACCTGCAGGTCTACGACCCGGGCCGCGAGCGCGGGGGCTTCGTGCGCGCGAACGCGGTGCGCGCGCTGACGCTCGCGCCGGCCGAGGCGCCGGAGCTGCTCGCGCTCGTGCGCTTCCTGCGCGACCGCCCCGGCGCCGAGTCGCTGGGTCTCGGCCTGGCCGCCGCGTATCTCAAGGCGGCGCCCGCCGGCACGATCACGGCCGAGGTGTTCGACGCGATGGGCACGATGGCCGAGCGCCTCGCGTGGCACGCGAACGCGGCCGGCGCGGCGAACGCGTCGACGGCCGCGGCGCCGAAGCCGGGCGAGACCAGCGTGGCCGCGCAGCTCGAGGTCGCGGTCGGCCTGGGCGTGCACTTCGACAGCATCGATCGCGACGGCGGCGTGTCGCTGTGCTACGACGGCGACGCCTTCCGCCGCGTGTTCGCGCTGGATCCGACGCCCGACCAGGCGGCCCGCGCGGCGCTCGCGTTGACGCGCCACGACTGCGTCTCGCCGACGCTGCCGCCGCTGCAACGCTGGCAGGCCGACCAGGCGCGCGCCGCGCTGCTCGATCGCGTGCCGGTGGCCGGGCTGCCGGCCTACGAACGCAATCGCATCCGCATGCGCCAGGCCGGCGTGTGGTCGGCGATCGCGTTCGAGGACAGCCGCCGCCAGGTCGTCGAGGCGGCGTCGGGCGCGGCGAGCACCGGCCTGCCGGCCGTGACTGCGCTCGACGTGCAGCGCGCCGGCAACGCCGCGCTCGACGCGCTGGCGGGCATCGACAAGGCGGAGCTCGCCGACGACGACCAGTCCACGTATGCGGACGCCGCGATGCGGGTCGGCGCGTCGCGCTGGGCGGCGGAGATGCCGATCGCCCCGGCGGCCGCGACGCTGCATGTCGTCACGCAACCCGGTCAAGCGGGCGAGACCTGCGTGCTGCTGGTCGACGCGAAGCACGACGTCGCCCACGCCCTCGCGCGCCGCTGCACGTTCGCGACCGTGTGGACGGCCTCCGCGCGCGTGAACGCGGGCGCGACGCGGCTCGCGCTGGCCGTGCAGCCGTTGGCGGGCTGGCGCGAGCTGTGGATGTTCCGCCTCACGCCGGCGGGCTGGACGGTGCAGGTGCTGCCGCCGTCGACCGATGCGGCGGGTGTCGGCTATGTCGAGTTCGCGGGCTGGGTGCCGGCGACGGGCGAGGTGCTGGCCGCGCGCGAGGTGCGCGACCCGCTGCACGCGAGCCGCACGCTGCGCACCTACGAGCTGCTGGATGGTGAGACGCTGGAGACCGAGCGCCAGGCCGACGCGCCCGGCTCGCTGACCGCGTTCTACCGCTGGCAGGATCCGGCATGGAAGCGGGTGACCGTCAGCCTGCGCTGATCTTGCGCCGGCGAGGGCGTTCAGGCCCCCTCGTCGTACTTCACCTCGTCCCCGATCGCGAAGAAGTGGCCGCCGGCGATGTGGTGGATGCTGCGCAGCGAGGCGTCGACGCCGTCGAAGTGCCAGCGGCCGTCGCGGAAGACGCGGTCGTCGGCCCAGGCGGCCACGACTTCGCCGAGGAACAGGTCGTACGCCTGCTCGATGTGCGGCTCCGGCAGGCGGCGGCATTCGAGCCAGGCGAGGCAGCCGTCGACGAGCGGCGCGCCGGTCGCCGGGCCGGGTTCGGCGGACAGCCCTGCGAAGGCCGGCCCGGCGGCGAACTTGTCGTCGTCGCGGCCCGAGCGTTCGCCGACACGGTGCGTCAGCGCGGCCTGCGCGACCGACGGCACGGCCAGCACGAAGTGGCCGCTGCCCTCGATGAGGGTGCGGGTGAAGGTCTGCTTGTCGAGGACGACGGCGACCTTGGGCGGCATGAAGTCGAGCGGCATCGACCACGCCGCCGCCATCACGTTGCGCCTTCCGGCGTGTTCGGCGCTCACGAGCACGGTCGGGCCGTGGTTGAGCAGGCGGGTGCAGCGATCGAGCGGGACGGGTTGGCGCATCGCGCGATTCTCGCCGAGCGACGGCGGGGCGCGGTCGGGCGTTGACCGAAATTGAATGGGGTCTTCGACTTCGTTGCACAGAACCGGGCCGGCGGCAGGCGAAGATGCGGCCATCGCGTCGCCGACGCGTCCCGCACGACGACCCGGCGACTTGACCGTCCGTCCGTCTGTCCCGCCGTCCGTCTGTCCATTTCCACGAACCCTGGAACCGCACCATGTCCGAAGCCCTGAACGACGCCGCCCTGAAGCAACTGTTCTTCGACGCCCGCACCTTCAACAAGTTCCAGCCGAAGCCGGTGGACGACGCGACGCTGCACGCGCTGGTCGACGTGATGAAGTGGGCCCCGACCTCGATGAACGCGCAGCCCGCGCGCATCGTGTTCGTGCGCGGCGCCGAGGCCAAGGAGAAGCTCAAGGGCGCGCTGATGGCGGGCAACGTCGACAAGACGATGGCCGCGCCGGTCACCGCGATCATCGCGTACGACACCGCCTTCCACGAGCACCTGCCGACGCAGTTCCCGGCGATGCCCGGCGCGCGCGACATGTTCGCCGCCAGCGACGCGTTCCGCGAATCGACCGCCTTCCGCAACAGCTCGCTGCAAGGCGCCTACCTGATCATCGCGGCGCGCGCGCTGGGCCTGGACGCCGGCGCGATGAGCGGCTTCGACAACGCGGCCCTCGACAAGGCGTTCTTCCCGGACGGCAAGTGGAAGTCGAACTTCCTGATCAACCTCGGCTACGGCGACTCCACCGGCAACTGGCCGCGCGGCCCGCGCCTGGCGTTCCACGAGATGGCCGTCATCGCCTGATCCGCCGCACGCTCGGCGACCTGCCCGCGGCGCTCCGGCCCGCGGGCATTTTTTTCGAGGGTCAGGGCAACGCGACCGGCGCGTCGGTGCGCATCAGCGCGACGAACTCGTCAGGCGCCACCGCCTTGCTGTACAGGAAACCCTGGAACTGGTCGCAACCCAGTTCGGACAGCAGGGCGGCCTGCGCAGGCGTCTCGATGCCTTCGGCGACGATCTCCAGTCCGAGGGCGCGGGCCAGGGTCACGATGGTGCGTGCGATCGCGACGGCGTTCGGATCCGTCTCCAGGTCCTTGACGAACGCGCGATCGATCTTCATCACGTCGATCGGCAGCGTGCGCAGCTGGGACAGCGAGGAGTACCCGGTGCCGAAGTCGTCCATGGCGACGGTCACGCCGAGCGCCCGCATCTCGTGCAACTGCTGGCTCACGCGATCGACGTCGCCCCCGAGAACGCTTTCCGTGACTTCGACCTCCAGGCGATGTCCTGGCACGCCGTGCAGATGCAGCAGCTCGCGCATGCGCGGAACCAGCCGGCCGCTCGCGAACTGGTGCTGGGACACGTTGACCGAGACGCGGTCGAGCGTCCGGCCTTGCGAGCCCCATCGACCGACTTGCGCGATGGCCATCTCCATGACCGCCAGCCCGATCGCTTCGATGAGGCCGGACGCCTCGGCCGCGGCAATGAACTGCCCCGGGAAGATCAGGCCGCGTCCCGGATCCTGCCAGCGGACGAGGGCTTCGGCGCCGACGACATCGCCCGTCGCCACGTCGATCCGCGGTTGGTAGTGCAGGACGAACTCGGACAGCCGCACGGCGCGATCGAGTCCGGCCAGCAGCGCGTTTCGCTCGCGCAAGGACGCATCCAGTGCCCGGCGGAAGAGGGTCGCGCGATCGCGCCCCTGGTTCTTGGACTCGTACAAGGCGATGTCCGCGCAGCGCAGGAGCTCGGTGCGGTCCGTGCCGTGCTCCGGGAACAGCGCCATGCCGATGCTCGCGCTGCATCGATGCTCGTTGTTCGCGATGGCGTAGGGGCGGCGAAGCGATTCGAGGATCCGTGCCGCGACGGACGACGCCTGTTCCGCGGTGGAACGAGGCAGCACGACGACGAACTCGTCCCCTCCGTTTCGGGCGATGACCGCATCCGCGGGGCAGGCCTCGACGAGACGGCCCGCGGCGGCCTGGAGCAACCGGTCTCCCACCGCGTGGCCGTGGCAGTCGTTCACGTCCTTGAAGTGATCCAGGTCCAGGAACAGCGCGGCTCCCGGTGCGCCGGTCGCCAGCATGGCGGCCAGCGACGACTGCAGTCCATAGGCGTTGCGCAGGTCGGTGAGCGCATCGTGCGTCGCCCGATATTCGAGCTCCTGCTCCCGATCGCGCGCCATCACGGCGACGGCGAGTCGGTCGCGAAGGTCACGCGCCTGCCGCCAATCGAGGTCCGGACGGGTCGCCTCGACGAGGATCAGTGCGCGGTTCACGCCGGCGTCGCGCACGCCCAGCGCCAGGTACTGCGCCGCGGGGCCGTCGTCGCCATGCCGCGCGGCCTGCGCTGCAAATTCGCCGAGATGCGCGCCGGAGACGAGCCCGTCGTCGAGGCGTTCGAATGGCGCCAGGCTCGCGTCGCGAAGGTCCGTCGACGCGAGCTCCAGCGCCGCGGCGCCGCTCGACGCCGGCGCTGCCCGGACGACCTGGAGTTTGCCGTCGTCATCGGGCCACGCCACGGCGACCCGTCCGTCCGGATACACCGCCGCCAGCCGGCTCGCCACCGAGCACGCGAGTTCCGGGAACGTCTCCCGCGCGAGGATCCCGGCGTCGATCCTGGCGAGGGCGCGCAGCGCACCGATGCGCTGCTCGAGTTGCGCGGCCATGTCGTTGAACGACGTGGCCAGGCGCCCCAGTTCGTCGCCGCGCCGGATGTCCACACGCGTCGATTCATGGCCCGCCGCCAGCTGCCGCGATCCCTCCTCCAGGGCGTCGAGCGGCCGCAACGATTTCCCGATCGTCCAGCGGGCGGCCAGGCCGATCAGCAGCAGCGTGGAGGCGGCCACCGACAGGAGCCAGCCGCGGATCGAGACGCCGTGCCAATCGATGTCGGGGCGCGGAATCGCTTGCTCGAAGCTCCAGTTCGCCGCTGCGAATTCCGACGCGAGGAACAGACGCGCGCTGAAGCGCTCGACGGGGTGTCCGCCATCGGCTTCCGAGGCCCCGGCGTCCGATCCGCGGTGCTCGAGCACGCGCTGGCCGTCGTCGGCGACGACGACCCACGAGCTGTCGTCCGCGGATTCCAGCAGCGGCGCCCAGGCGAAGCCCGGCTTGATGGCGGCCAGGCAACGGCCCGCGCCGGCGCCGGTCGATTCGAGCAACAGCACCGGCAGGGCGCCCGGTCGCGCGTCGGTACGCAGGCGCGTCGCGGCCTTCGATGCGACGGCTCCTCGAGCGATGCCGCCGGCCGCCTCCCACCGCCGCGCCAGGTCGGCGTCGAGCGCTGCGTCCGCTTCGCTGCAGGAGATCGCCTCGAAAGGCGCGTCCGTGGCCGTCATCGTCTCGATCAGGCGGGGTCGAGCGGGCGGCTGCGCCTCGACGACCGAGTGCAGCAGCGTGCCGGAAAGCAGCAGGCGCTCGAACACCTGGCGGGAGACCGCGCGCGTCGCCGACCGTTCGCGGTCGCGGGTGAGCTGGCGCCCGACGTCGTCGATGACGGAGGTGGCGAGCCAGTCGGACGCCGCCAGCGGCAACAACGCGACGGCGATGAAGATCGCCAGGAGCCGCCACTCCAGCCGGCTCGCCAGTCGCACCCGGATGCGGTCCACGAGCGACACCGCTCAGAACCCCGCGGCGGTGCCGATGTAGTCGCCGTTGCTCGCGCGGATGATGTCGTCCAGGCTGTCCTTCTGCGTGATCTGCGGCTTGCTCACGCCATCGGGCCCCATGCTGTAGATGTCGAAGTCGGTGTTGAGCGGGTTGAGTGCGTGATCCTTGCGCGCATGCCCTTTTCCGTTGACCTCGATGTTGTAGTAGACGTAGGGGTGCCCCCAGGGGTCGAGCTTGCCGGCCCAGCCGATGTCCGCGAGGGAGGCGGGGAACGCCCGGTTGTTCATCCAGTAGTCGCGAGCGAGCATCGAGACGCTCGCGACGTCCTCGCACGCCTGGGACAGCCGGATCTTCTCCTTGTAGCCCTTGTAGAGCGGCAGGGCGACGACCAGGAGGATGCCCACCAGCAGGACGGCGAGCATGAGTTCGATGAGCGTGAAACCACGGTGGCCGTGGCCACGGCGTTCGTTCTTGATGGGCACGGCGTCGATTGGACGTCCATGTGCCTTTCGCATCCAGCGCGACAATGGCAGGGAGCGACGGGGTTTCCAGCATTACGTCACGGCCGGCCGGGATTCCGCCGCTCGACTCGACGGCCGCTGCCCCCGACCGTGCCCTTCGGCACCGTGGTTCATAACGCGAGGCTGGTGCGCGCCTGCGTCCGTGCAGGCGCCGCCAGCGCGAAGATCACGCCGCCTGCTTCACCTCGACCTCGCCGTGCCGCAGCACGACCAGCCCCGGCATCGGCTCGCGCGTGAGGCGCTCCACCAGCACCTCGGCCAATGGCGCGTCGACCAGCGCCGCGAGGCGCGCCCAGCGGCGCTGCACGACGGCGTCGCCCCAGGCGGTGGCGAGCGCGTCGCGCATCTCGGCGCGCGCCGGGCCGTGGCCCTGGCGCAGCGCCTGCGCGAGCAGCGAGTTGAAGAACAGGTTGAACTCGGTGCGCAGCGCCTCGGGCATCGAGTCGGCGATGCCGCGCGCGCGCTGGCCCCAGCCCGGCACGGCGAGCTGCAGCGTCAGCACGGCCTGCAGCTCCTGGATCGGGTTGACGAGCCGCAGCCGGTTCGGCGGCAGCACGTGCAGCGGGATGCGCGCGGCCTCGTCGCTGGTGAGCGGCGTGGCGAGCGCCTTCAACGCCACCACGCGGCGCCACTGGCGCAGCGGGATGCCGTCGACGAGCGTCTCGGGCTCGGCTTCCGCCCGCGCCAGCGCGGCCTTGGCCATCTCCCAGTCGATGCCGACCCAGCGTTCGGCGAACGACGGGCTCATCAACACGAGGTTGCCCGCGACCCAGCCGCGCGCGGCGTCGACCGGCACGACGGCGGCATCGTCCTGCAGCGCGCGGCCCGTGATCGGGCACGACGTCGCGACCTCGAGCGCGCGCAGCACCTGCGGCGTGATCTCGTGCGCGTCGAACGCCTCGCCGCGTTGCCAGGCCGCGAGCCGCAGCGCGAGCCAGCGCGTGGCGGCCAGCGTGGCGATGCGGGTGCGGCGCCCGATCAGGCGGCGGCCGCGTTCCCAGCCTTCGCGGATCGGGTGGCCCGGCCACAGGCAAGGAGCCGGCGGCACCATGCCATAGCGCGCGTATTCGAAGCCGAGCGCATCGCCCGGGTCGGCCTTGTCATCGACCGGGACGATGTCGCGAACCGGGCTTTTGCCGAGCGCGACGACACGGGCGGTCTTGCGATCCGCGCGCTGGCCGTTCGGGGCGAAATTGAAGGCTGCCTGGTTCATGGTGCGTCCTCGGGTTGTATCGAATAAGTGGGGCTAGTCTCGATCTCCACAAGCTCATGCGATGAGCTACGGCAAAATGCGGGCCCATGGATCGCACCGAACGTTTCTACAAGATCGAATTGCTCATCAAGCGGCAGTCCGGCGTCAGCTTCGAGCAGCTGCTCGACGAGCTCGAGGTGTCGCCCGCGACGCTCAAGCGGGACCTGCAGTACCTGCGCGAGCGGATGGACGCGCCGATCGTCTATGCGCGCGACGAGAACGTGTATCGCTTCGCCGACGGCGCGGGCATCACCGCGAGCGCCGCGGGCCGCACCGGCGCCACCAAGCAGCACGAGCTGCCCGGCGTCTGGTTCAGCGAGAAGGAGCTGCACGCGCTGCTGACGATGCACCAGCTCATCGCGGGCCTCGACGACGGTGGCGTGCTGGGCCGCCACCTGCAGCCGCTGCTCGACAAGCTGCACGGCATGCTGGGCGCGAGCGGCGACGAGGCGCAGGCGCTGATGCGGCGCGTGCGCATCGTCAATCCGGCGAAGCGGCCGGTGCCGAGCCGCTTCTTCGAGGAGGCCGTCAGCGCCGTCCTCAACCGCCGTCGGCTCACGATCAGCTACTACACGCGCAGCAAGCGCAGCGAGTCCGAGCGCGTGCTGTCGCCGCAGCGCCTGCTCCACTACCGCAACACGTGGTACCTCGACGCGTGGTGCCACGCGAGCGAGGGCCTGCGCCGCTTCGCGCTCGACGCGGTGCGCGCGGCCAAGGTGCAGGACGAGCCGGCACGCGACCTGCCACTCGACCAGGTGGAGACCGAGCTCGATCGCGGTTACGGGATCTTCGGCGGCGCGCGGTTGCGCACCGCGACGCTGCAGTTCACCGCCGAGGCCGCGCAGTGGGTCGCGCAGGAGGAGTGGCATCCGCAGCAGGAGATCAAGCGCCAGGCCGACGGCTCGCTGCGCATGAAGCTGCCGTACACCGAGTCCACCGAGCTCGTGATGGACGTGCTGCGCCACGGCCCGAACGTGCGCGTGCTCGCGCCGGCGGAACTCGTGGAGCAGGTGCGCACTCAACTCGAGCAGACGCTCGCCGGCTATTCGACGGCGGCCACCGCATCATGAACAAGGCCTTCACGAAGGAATCCGACGCCGAGGACGACGACGAGGACGGCGCCTCGCTGCCCGCGCTGCCCGCCGGCGGGAAGAACTACATCACGCCGGCCGGCCACGACCGCCTGCGCGCCGAACTGCTCTCGCTGATCGACGACGAGCGCCCGAAGATCGTCGAGATCGTGCACTGGGCCGCGTCCAACGGCGACCGCAGCGAGAACGGCGACTACATCTATGGCAAGAAGCGGCTGCGCGAGATCGACCGCCGCATCCGCTTCCTGATCAAGCGGCTGGACATCGCCGTCGTCGCCGACCCGTCCGCGCACTTCGGCAACGACCAGGTCTTCTTCGGCGCGACGGTGACCTACGCGAACGACGACGGCAGCGAGCGCACGATCACGATCAAGGGCATCGACGAAGTCGATTCGCTACAGGGCGAGGTCAGCTGGGTGTCGCCGATCGCGCGTACGCTGCTGAAGGCGCGCGAGGGCGACACGCTGCAGCTCGTGACGCCGGGCGGCGTCGAGACGATCGAGGTGGTCGCGGTGCGCTATCCGGCGCCCGTCGCCAAGGACTGAACACGGAACCCGAATGAATCTCCAGACAACGACAGCGCGCACGCTTGGTGCCGCTTTCCTCGCCGCGGCGTTCGCCGCGTCGAGCGCCGCGACCGCCGCGCCGGCCTCCGCGCCCGCGACCGCGACCGCGACCGCGAACGCCGCGGCCAACGCGCCGATCCCGGTCTACGGCTACAAGGTCGTCCACGCCTATCCGCACGACCTGAACGCCTTCACCGAGGGCCTGTTCTACCAGGGCGGCTACCTGTACGAGAGCACGGGGCTCGACGGCCACTCGTCGGTGCGCAAGGTCAAGCTCGAGACCGGCCAGGTGCTGGAGCGCGCGAACCTGCCGGCCGACATGTTCGGCGAGGGCATCGCGCCGTGGAACGGCAAGCTGGTCGGGCTCACGTGGAAGGGGCAGGTGGGCTACGTGCTCGACCTCGACAGCTTCGACGTCAAGGGCCAGTTCGGCTACCCGGGCGAGGGCTGGGGCCTGACGCACAACGACACCGAGATGGTGATGAGCGACGGCACGCCCGACATCCGCTTCCTCAACCCGGACACGCTCGTCGAGACGCACCGCATCCACGTCACCGCGCAGGGCAAGCCCGTCGACCAGCTCAACGAGCTCGAATGGGTCGACGGCGAGATCTACGCCAACATCTGGCAGACCGACCGCATCGCGCGCATCGACCCGAAGACGGGCCATGTCATCGGCTGGATCGACATGACCGGCCTGCTGCCGAAGTCCGACTTCATCCCCAACCACACCGACGTGCTCAACGGCATCGCCTACGACGCCGCCGGCAAGCGCCTGTTCGTCACCGGCAAGATGTGGCCCAAGCTGTTCGAGATCAAGCTCGTCAGGAAGGGTGCGGCCGCGCGCTGAACTGTCTGATAATTTTGACAAAATTCCATATTTTGTCCAAAATATTGGACAAATGATTGATCCGAACGATACGGCGATACTTGAGCGTCAGCTGCTGTTGCAACTGGGGGACAGGCTCAAGCGTCTTCGCAAGGCGCAGGGCCTGGGTACCGTCGAGATGGCTGGGCGCGTAGGCATTTCGCGCACGACGTTGAGCGCGGTCGAAGCCGGGGATCCCGGGCCTTCCATGGGAACCTATCTGCGAGTGATGTCGGTGCTCGGCGTCAGCGGGGAACTGGCGTTGCTGGCTGGCGATGCCATGCAGCCGGGGCCGGCAGGATCGGCCGGCTCGAAGTCTCGTCGTGTGCGTCCCGCGGTGCAGGTGGTGGTGTCGGTCGATGAGTCTCGTCATCAGGTGCAGGACCTGCAGAGCCTGGCGCTTCACGAAGAGGCCGTGCGGCAGGTTCGATCCGACCCTGCGCTGCTGCTGCAGGCCCAGGCCACACTGCAACGATGGCTGGAGGGCGGCAACTCGCGTTCCAGCAGCCTGTGGATGGAGTGGAAGGACATCCTTCGCCAGGGCCAGTGGCGCAAGATCCTGTCTCGCACTCGACGGGCTCAGGAACTTCGCCAAGCCTCCCCGTTGACCGCGGTACTGCCGCAGCAGGCGCGAGATCGTGTTCTCGCGCAGGTGAGCGCGCTGAGGAAGGGCATCGTGCTGGGCGACGAAGATCACGGGCGGTCGCCATGACTCGCGAAGAACTCGAACACATCATCCGGGCCAGCGGCGACGTGACAGACCAATACGAGTTCGTCATCGTCGGCAGCCAGTCCATTCTGGGAGCGGTTCCGAACCCGGCGGAAGTTTTCACGATGTCGGCGGAGGCCGACATCTATCCGTTGCAGGCCCCCGAGTTGGCGGAAAAGATCGAAGGCGCTCTCGGCGAAGGCTCGCAGTTCCACGATACCTACGGCTACTACGCTCAAGGCGTCGGCCCCGAGACGGCGTTGCTGCCTTTCGGGTGGATGAGTCGAGTCCACCGGATCCAGAACGCGGCGACGAACGATCGGGTTGGCTACTGCCTCGACACCGTCGACATTTTCCTATCCAAGGCCGCCGCTGGGCGAGACAAGGATCGCGAGTTCTGCATGGCTCTGGTCGAACACGATCATGTTCGATGGGCAGAGGCGCTGGACATGGTGTCGCTCATGCCCCTCGACGGCGAACAGCAGCGCCGGCTTCGCGCGACCATTCGCCGATGGGCGAAAGCCGTTCGCGACGATCGCCGCGAACCGCCGGAGATGTGACGCGACAATCGCACCTCGCCGTTCGATCCGCGATTTCCGCACTTCATGGCCGTCCCCGGGTCACTCCGTCTTGTGACACCGCCCCGGTTCGGCCACATTCCTCGCCATCGCCCCATTTCCGGAAAACCACTCCGTGTCCTCGATCTCCCCTCCTGTCGACGCCGACGCCCCCACGAAGGGCTATATGCGTGACGACCGCGCGTTCTTCGGCCATCCCGCCGGCCTCGGCTGGCTCGCGTTCTGCGAGCTGTGGGAACGGTTCTCGTACTACGGCATGCAGGGCCTGCTGGTGCTGTACCTCAGCAAGTACCTGTTCCTGCCCGAGCACCTCAACGACGTCGCCGGCATCGCGCCCGTCCACGCGTTCCTGCAGAACACCTTCGGGGCGGACACGCCGCTGAAGATGGCCGCCGCGCTGACCGGCCTCTACGGCGGCTTCGTCTACCTGACGCCGATCTTCGGCGGCCTCGTGGCCGACCGCTGGCTCGGGCGCACGAAGACCGTCGTGATCGGCGCGAGCCTGATGGCGCTCGGCCATTTCCTGATGGCGTTCGAGGCCAGTTTCCTCGGCGCGATCGCGTGCCTGCTGGTCGGCGTCGGCTGCTTCAAGGGCAACATCGCGGCGCAGGTCGGCGACCTCTACGCGCCGGGCGACAAGCGCCGCGCGAGCGCGTTCCAGATCTTCCTGCTGGCCGTGCAGATCGCGGTGATCGTCGCGCCGTTCGTCTGCGGCACGCTCGGCGAGAAGGTGGCCTGGCACTGGGGCTTCGACGCCGCGGGCGTGGGCATGCTGATCGGCCTCGTCGTGTACCTCGCCGGCCGCAGGTGGCTGCCGCCCGAGGCGCCGCGCGGCGCGGCCGCGAAGGCCGCGGTCGCCCGACCGTCGCTGACGCGCATCGAGTGGGCGCGCCTGGCGCTGCTGGTCGCGATGATCCCGGTGCTGATGCTGTCCATCGTCGGCAACCAGCAGTTCTCGATCGGCTTCCCGCTGTGGTCGGACGAGCACATGGACCTGGTGCTGTTCGGCTGGCAGGTGCCGGTGACGTGGCTGCAGGCGGTCGACGCGATCGTCAGCACGCTCACGATGATCCTGTCGGTGATGTTCTGGCGCTGGTGGGCGAAGCGCAACCATCGCGACGAGCCGGACGAGCTGATGAAGATGGCGATCGGCTCGCTGGTCGCCGCGGGCGGCCCCGGGCTGATGGTGATCGCCGGCCACATGGTCGACACCTCGCACGTGCGCGTCAGCGCGATCTGGACGGTCGTCTACACGCTCGTCAACGACATCGGTTTCGCCAACATCCTGCCGGTCGGCCTCGCGCTGTACTCGCGCGTCTCGCCGAAGAGCCTGACCGGCGTCGTGATCGGCATCTACTACCTGCACCTGTTCATCGGCAACTCGTTCGTGGGCTGGCTCGCCGGCTTCATCGACACGATGCCCGGCGCGCAGTTCTGGGCGATGCACGCGGCGCTCGTCGGCGGCGCCGGCGTGCTGCTGCTGGCCGTGCGCGCCGTGTTCGGCCGCATCCTCGCGCCGGACGCGCTGCCGGAAGACGCGGCCCTCGACGCCGCCGTGCTGCCGGCGCATTGACGCGACGCGCGACGCGGGCGCCGGGAGGCGTCGCGTCGCGCCAGCTTCGCGGCCGGATCAGTGCGGAGTCTTGTCGACCTTCGCGCCGTTGAACAGCCCGCGCACCACGTCGCCGACGCCTTCGACGACGCCCTTGACGCTCAGGCCCACCGTCTCGCCCAGCACCGCGGCGACGCGGATGCCCAGCTTCTCGTCGAGCGAGAACTTCGGGTCGTCGGTGCGGCCCTCGAGCGTGAACCGGAGGTCGATGCGGCCGTCCTTCTGCAGCGCAGCGAGCACCGCGCGGCGGCCGACGCCGGCGAAGGTGCCGTTGCCGTCGTTGGGCCCGAACTCGAGCCCGCGCAGCGTGAGCTGGCCCGGGGCCTCGAGCTGGTGGTTCGCGACGTGCGCGTCGAGCGACAGGTCCAGCGAGCCCTGCTTGACCGGCCGTTCGCCGAAGCGGATCAGGTAGGGCTGCAGCGCGACGAGGTCGACGTCGGCGAGCCGGAACGCGAGCTCGGCGTCGTGCTTCGACGGCGTCAACGTGCCCTTGATCGACACCGTGCCGTCGTGCGCGACGCCCTTGAGCACGCCGTGCAGGTCGGTGGCGATGGGCGCCATCAGGCCCGGCAGCGCGATGCCGTCGATGCGGCCCTGCACCTGCTCGAAGCGCACGTGGTACTGGCTGCCGCCGGGCAGCGTGCGGTCGTAGAGGTCGACGGCCATGCGGTCGATGCTCGCATGCTCGACGACGAGCGAGGTCACGGTGTCGTCGGACGGATCCTTCGTCGCGGCCGCGTCCACCGCGCTGGCGCCGAGGCCTTGCGACGCGGCGATCGACTCGGCCTTCGCGCGCGAGGTTTCGCGCAGCGCGGGCAGCGTCGTCAGGTGATCCTTCGTGCGCAGCATCACGAGCAGGCCGTCCTCGACGCGCACGTCCGAGATGCGCAGCGGCGCGCCGCGGCGATAGGCCCAGAGGCTCCCGATGTCGATGCGCACCTGCACCAGCGCGGCGTGGAACTCCTCCTTCGCCGGCCACGCGCCGGCGGCGGGGTCGGCGGCGATCTTCACGTCGCGCAGCGTGACGAGCGGGTAGCTCAGCGAGATCTCGCCGACCGTCGCGCGCGGCCCGAGCGCCTGCAGGATGCGGCGCTTCGCATCGTGCACGGCGAAGGTGATGACGGCCAGCGCGATCGCGGTGACGACCGCGCCCGCGAGCATGACGCGATGCCAGGTCTTCCAGCCGCGACCAGGTGCCCCACGCTCCCCGACGGTCGCTGCCCCCGAGGGGCCGGCCGCGAGCGGACTGGCGGAGCCAGCTCCGCCGCTCCCTTGGCCTTCCGGGGGCGGCGTGCCGGCGTCCTTCGTCACGGTTTGACTCGCGCAGCGCGCAGCACGGCCGGCGCGCGCTTGAGCGTGCGCAGCACGTCTGCCAGGTGCAGCCGGTCGCGCACGCTCACGAGCAGGTGCAGCTCGGTCGATTCGGCGGCGCGCTCGTCGCCCATGTCGATGTGGGTGATGTCGGCCTCCGCCGAGCTGATCGCCTGCGCGACCTGCGCGAGCACGCCCTTGCTGTTCTGCACCAGCACGCTCACCGCGCTCTCGAACGGGCGCGACAGCTGCTCGGCCCAGTCGACGTCCATCCAGCGCTCGCCGTCGCGCTCGCGCAGGCGGCGGCCGATCGAGCAGTCGGTCGTGTGCACCGTCAGGCCTTCGCCGCCGAAATAACCGGCCACTTCATCGCCAGGGATCGGGCGGCAGCAGGTCGCCAGCTGCACCGACGCGCCTTCGCTGCCGTCGATCTCGACGACGTTCTGCACCACCTGCGCCTCGCGGTCGGCGTAGCGGCCCATCGTCAGCGAGACGGCGTCCGGGCGCGTGCCGTGGTCGCCCAGCAGCTGCGCGAGCCGTTTGGCGACGATCGCGGCGATCTTGCGGCCGAGGCCGATGTCGGCCAGCAGCTCCGAACGGCTGCGGCTGCCGCTCCAGCGCGTGAGCGCCTGCCACAGCGCGGCGTGCTCGGGCTCGTCGCCGGGCACCTGCATGCCCTCGGTGCGCAGCGCCTGCGTGAGCAGCTTCTCGCCGAGCGCGATCGATTCCTCCTGCTCGAGGTTCTTCAGGAAGTGACGGATCTTGGAACGCGCGCGGCCGGTGCGCACGGAGTTGAGCCACGACGGATTGGGGCGCGCGTTGGGCGAGGTGCTGACCTCGACGACGTCGCCGCTCTTCAGCTCGGTGCGCAGCGCCACCGGCTCGCCGTTGACCTTCGCCGCGACGCAGTGGTCGCCGACGTCGGAGTGGATCGCGTAGGCGAAATCGATCGGCGTCGCGCCGCGCGGCAGCGCGAGGATCTTGCTCTTGGGCGTGAAGACGTAGACGGCCTCGGGGAACAGGTCGATCTTGATGTGCTCGAGGAACTCGCTCGAGTCGTGCGTGTCGCTCTGGATGTCGATCAGCGACTGCAGCCACATCGCGCC
>JASLEM010000223.1 GCA_030151165.1 Burkholderiaceae bacterium | reverse complement strand
GGATGGAGACCGACGTCGGCAACGACCTCGAGGAGCGCAAGTCCCAGCTGATGCAGCAGCCCTGGTGGCTGGACTGGACCGCCGGCCTGTTCCCGGTCATCGCCGTCGTCTTCGTCCTGCGCAGCTTCCTGTTCGAGCCGTACAAGATCCCGTCGGGCTCGATGATCCCGACGCTGCAGGTCGGCGACCTGATCCTGGTCAACAAGTTCCACTACGGCGTGCGCCTGCCGGTGATCAACAAGAAGATCATCGCGAACCACGACCCGCAGCGCGGCGACGTGATGGTGTTCCACTACCCGATCAACCCGGCGGTGGACTACATCAAGCGCGTCGTGGGCCTGCCGGGCGACGAGGTGTCGTACCTGAACAAGCAGCTGCGCATCAACGGCAAGCTGGTGCAGGAGACGCCCAAGCCCGACTACTTCGTCGAGGGCAGCTCCGTCTACGAGCAGGCGTTCGAGGAAGACCTGGGCGGCGTCAAGCACCAGATCCTGACCCGCGCCGACCGCCCGAGCCAGGTGATCCCGTTCAACAGCTTCGAGTTCAAGGACAATTGCACGTACAGCGCCGAAGGCGTCGTCTGCAAGGTGCCGCCGGGCCACTACTTCATGATGGGCGACCACCGCGACGACTCCGAGGATTCCCGCTACTGGGGCTTCGTGCCGGATGAGAACATCGTCGGGCGGGCGTTCTTCGTGTGGATGAACTTCGGCGACCTGGGCCGCATCGGCTCGTTCCACTGAAGCCCGCCGGCTCGTTCCACCGTCCTTGCATCCTGACTCTTTCAACTGGGGCCGTTCAATGAATCAGCACCGTCGTCTCGACCGGCAACGCGGCATGTCGCTGCTGGGGCTGGTCGTCCTCGCCATCGTTGTCGGATTCATCGCCCTGATGGCGGCGCGCGTGTTCCCGGCCATCAACGAGTACCTGACGATCCGCAAGACCATCGCGCAGATCATGCGCGGCAACCCGAGCACGGCGTCGGACATCCGCACGTCGTTCGACAAGGCCATCGCCGTCGAATACTCGATCCACACGATCGGCCCGAAGGACCTGGTCATCACGCAGGTCGGCGACCGGCTGCGCACCAGCTACGCCTACAACGTCGAAGTGCCGATCGCAGAGCCCGTCTTCCTGTTGCTGAAGTTCGACGGCAGCGCGATGTCGGGAGGCTGAGCACGCGGATGGCCACCAAGGCGGCGACCCCCGGCTCCGCGCGCGGTGCGGCGGCGGTCGAGCAACGGCTGGGCTACGAGTTCCGCCAGCGCTCGTTGTTCGAGCGCGCGCTGACGCACCGCAGCTTCGGCGCCGACCACTACGAGCGGCTCGAGTTCCTCGGCGACGCGGTGCTGAACCTGGCCGTCTCCCGCCTGCTGTTCGACCGCTTCTCCGGCTCCGACGAAGGCGACCTCACGCGCGTGCGCGCCCACCTCGTGCGCGAGGACAGCCTGCACCGCGTCGCGCTGGCGCTCGGCCTGCCCGAGGCGATCAGGCTGTCCGAGGGCGAGGCGCGCGGCGGCGGCGCGGCGCGGCCGTCGATCCTGGCGGACACGGTCGAGGCGCTGATCGGCGCGGTGAGCATCGACGGCGGCTTCGAGGCGGCGCAGGCGCTCGTCGCGCGCCTGTTCGGCGAGACGATCAACGCCACCACCGCCGACAACTGGCGCAAGGACGCCAAAACCGAGCTGCAGGAATGGCTGCAGGCGCGCCACGTCCCGGTGCCGACCTACCGTATTGCCGCCACGCACGGGCAGGCGCATGCTCAGACCTTCGAGGTCGAGTGCGACGTCCCCACGCTGCAGTGGCGCGCCACCGGCGCCGGCAAGTCCCGCCGCCAGGCCGAGCAGGCCTCGGCACAGCATCTGCTCGATCGAATCAAGGCCGGCGAACTCGACCTGCCGACCCGCAAAGGAAACCCCAGTGTCTGAATCTTCCACGCCCGAGCACACGCCCGACGAGCTTCCCGAGGAGCTCGACGGCGCCGCCGCGGCGCACGACGAGGAGTCCGACGACGAGGATCTCGACGGCGAGGACGGCGAGTTCGTGGAGGACGGCGAAGGCGTCGCGCTGAGCGAGGCGCAGATCGCCGCGATGCTGCAGGCGTCGGTCGACGAGAACGGCGAGAAGAAGCGCTGCGGGCTGGTCGCGATCGTCGGCCGTCCGAACGTCGGCAAGTCGACGCTGCTGAACGCGCTGGTCGGCCAGAAGATCAGCATCACGTCGAACAAGGCGCAGACGACGCGCCACCGCATCGTCGGCGTGCGCAGCGAGGGCCCCTCGCAGTTCGTGTTCGTCGACACGCCCGGCTACCAGACCAAGCACTCGGCGGCGCTCAACAAGTCGCTGAACAAGACGGTGGTGTCGGTGCTGTCGGACGTCGACATCGTGCTGTTCATGGTCGAGGCCGGCAAGTACGGCTCGGACGACGCCAAGGCGCTGGCGCTGATGCCCAAGGGCAAGCCGGTGATCCTGATCCCGAACAAGCTCGACACCGTGCACCGCCGCAGCGACCTGCTGCCGTGGCTGCAGCAGATGCAGCAGAAGTTCGCGTTCGCCGAGTTCTTCCCGCTGTCCGCGTACTCGACCAACGACGTCGAGCGCCTGCTGGGCGTGCTGCGCAACTACCTGCCCGAGCAGCCGTGGTTCTACGACGCCGAGACGCTGACCGACCGCAGCGAGCGCTTCCTCGTCAGCGAGGTGATCCGCGAGAAGCTGTTCCGCCTGACCGGCGACGAGCTGCCGTACAACGTCACCGTCGTCATCGACAGCTTCGTCGAGGAAGGCACGATGAAGCGGATCGCGGCGACGGTGATCGTCGAGCGCGACGCGCACAAGGGCATGGTCATCGGCGCCAAGGGCCAGCAGCTCAAGCGCATCGCCTCCGAGTCGCGCCAGGAGCTCGAGCGCCTGTTCGACTCGAAGGTGTTCCTCGAGATGTGGGTCAAGGTGCGCTCGGGCTGGGCCGATTCCGAAGAACATCTCCGTTCGTACGGCTACGAGTGACGCGCTGATCCGCGGCCGCTGACGAATGGCCACCGCCCGCCGCACCGTCGCGCCGCTCGACGCGTACGTGCTCCATCGCTACGACTGGAGCGAGACGAGCTTGATCCTCGACCTGTTCACGCGCAGCAAGGGCCGCATCACCGTGGCCGCGAAGGGCGCGAAGCGGCCGTACTCGCAGCTGCGCAGCGTGCTGCTGCCCTTCCAGCGCATCTCGGCGACGATCGGCCGCCAGGCCGAGGACGCGCAGCCCGACGTCGTCACGCTGCGCGGCGCCGAGTGGGCCGGCCTCGACGCCACGCCCGTGCTGCCGTCGGCGCGCCTGTTCGCCGGTTTCTACCTCAACGAGCTGCTGATGAAGCTGCTCGCGCGCGGCGACGCGCACCCGGTGCTGTTCGACGCCTACGCCGCCACGCTGCGCAGCCTCGCGACGTCCGACGACTTCGCCGAGCAGATCGGCCTGCGCGCGTTCGAGCTGGTGCTGCTGAAGGCGATCGGCCTGCTGCCCGAGCTCGACCGCACCACCGCGACGCAGCAGCCGCTCGAGCCCGACGCGCCCTACCAGCTGCACGGCGAGCGCGGCGTCGTCGAGGCCGACCCGGCCTTCGCGGCCGCGCGGCTGCCCGGCAGCGACCTGCTCGAGATCGACGCCGCGCTGCGCGACTATTCGCTCGGCCCGCTCCACGTCGCCTGCGCGACGCGGCTCGATCGCCTCAAGCCGGTATTGCGCGCGCTGGTTCACTATCATCTCGGATCGCCGGTGCTGCGCACGCGCGAGGTGATGCGCGACGCCCGGCACCTGCTCGACGCACGCTGATTGCCCGCGCTGCCCCAGGCCGCCACGAAAGACCCGCCATGAACCCGCTCGTCGCTCCCGAACAGATCCACCGCGCGCACCGCTGCGCGCTGTCGGTCAACGTCAACAAGGTCGCGCTGCTGCGCAACACGCGCCACCTCGGCATCCCGAGCGTCGTGCGCGCCGCCACGCTGTGCCTGCAGGCCGGCGCGCAGGGCCTCACGGTGCACCCGCGGCCCGACGAGCGCCACAACCGCGCCCACGACGTGCACGACCTGCACGCGCTGCTCGCGCAGTGGCCCGAGGCCGAGTTCAACATCGAGGGCAACCCGTTCCACAACCTGATGGACTTCATCCGCGCGACGAAGCCGCACCAGGCGACCTTCGTGCCCGACGGCGAGGGCCAGTTCACGTCCGACCACGGCTGGGACCTCGCGAAGGACGCCGAGCGGCTGCGCCCGATCATCGACGAGACGCGCGCGCTCGGCGTGCGCGTGAGCCTGTTCATGGATGCGGTGCCGGAGGCGATGGCGCTCGCGCGCGCGGTCGGCGCCGACCGCGTCGAGCTCTACACCGAGCCCTACGCCGCCGCCCACGGCACGCCGCGCCAGGAAGAGGTGCTGGCACGGTTCGCGCGCAGCGCCGCGGCCGCGCTGGCCGCCGGGCTGGGCGTCAACGCGGGCCACGACCTCAACCTCGCCAACCTGGCCGACTTCGTGCGCGCGGTGCCGGGGCTGGCCGAGGTCTCGATCGGCCACGCGCTGGTCGCCGACGCGCTCGGTCTGCTGCACGTGGCCTGCGCGACGCGCCTCGATCGCCTCAAGCCCGTATTGCGCGCGCTGGTTCACTATCATCTCGGATCGCCCGTGCTGCGAACCCGCGATGTGATGCGCGACGCGCGGCACATCATCGACGCACGCTGATTGCCGCGCAGGCCG
>JASLEM010000215.1 GCA_030151165.1 Burkholderiaceae bacterium | reverse complement strand
AGTTCCTTGATGCCGCAGATCACGAAGCCGACCTCGCCCGCCTTCAGCGCGTCGCGGTTCTCGCTCTTGGGCGTGAAGACGCCGAGGTGCTCGATCCCGTAGACCGAGTTGGTGTTCATCAGGCGGATGCGCTCGCCCTTGCCGAAGCGGCCGTCGACCACGCGCACCAGCATCACGACGCCGACGTAGTTGTCGAACCAGGCGTCGATGATCATCGCGCGCGGCGCGCCGTCCGCGTCGCCCTTGGGCGCGGGCATGCGGGCGATGACGGCCTCGAGGATCTCGTCGATGCCCATGCCCGTCTTGGCCGAGCACGGGATCGCGTTCGTCGCGTCGATGCCGATGACGTCCTCGATCTCGGCGCGCGCGTTGTCCGGATCGGCCGACGGCAGGTCCATCTTGTTCAGCACGGGCACGACCTCGACGCCGAGTTCCAGCGCGGTGTAGCAGTTCGCGACGGTCTGCGCCTCGACGCCCTGGCTCGCATCGACGACCAGCAGCGCGCCTTCGCAGGCCGACAAGGAGCGGCTCACTTCGTACGAGAAGTCGACATGCCCCGGCGTGTCGATCAGGTTGAGGTTGTAGACCTTGCCGTCCTGCGCCTTGTACTGGAGCGCGGCGGTCTGCGCCTTGATCGTGATGCCGCGCTCGCGCTCGATGTCCATCGAATCGAGCACCTGCGCTTCCATCTCGCGGTCCGACAGGCCGCCGCAACGCTGGATGATCCGGTCCGCCAACGTGCTCTTGCCGTGGTCGATGTGGGCAATGATCGAGAAGTTTCTGATGTGATCCATGGGGAATCGAACTGGCGCACTGCGCGAACGGAAGGGGACGCGCTGGCTGCTTCGGCGCGAGCTCGCATCGGGTGGAGAAGCGAGGGGCGTGTCGCTGGAAAAACGCCCGGCGTCGAGACTAAAAAAAAGGCACGTCCAAAGAGAGACGCGCCTTCCAACAAACGTATGGCAACTGCTGTTGGGCCTTCATTGTAGTCAAAAGGCCGCCGGTGGAAACCGCGTCTTTGCTGGGTTTTTGTGGCGTTGCACGCCTCCAACATGAAAATTCATCCACAAGTTATGCACAGGCTTTGGTGCATCTGTTGTGAACAAGTTCGAGGCATGTGGAAGTCGGCCGGAACACCGCGCAGACCCAGCGATTTCAAGCCCAATTGTACTGTTTGGGCGTCGCTTCCCGTGGACAAATGTTCGCGAAGTTGGTGCACGCAAACTTGAGCTGATTCCCGCCTCATCGACCCGCCGCGCCAATTTTGTTCGGCAGGCGCACAAGGCTCTTGCCTGATGAAAAGACCCCATCGGCCCACTCGACTGTCAGGTCATTCAAGGCATCGCACCGGACGCCGCGACAGGCCCGACAGCCCCGCTTCAGCCACGGCTCGACCGGAGGAACCGGGGCCCGGAAAGCGAGTCTGACCCCTCATCGCGGACGGTGCATCGGGCGATGCGGATGGTGCGGCTGGCAGGAATCGAACCTGCGACCCTCTCCTTAGGAGGGAGATGCTCTATCCACTGAGCTACAGCCGCGCCGCGTTCCAGTGTATCAAGAGCATTCGCCGCGCCGCCGCTCATCCGAGGGCGCGTCGCTTGCCGGAACGACTGGTCAGGCACGCGATTCAGGCCTGCGGGGACACGCTCTACAGGAGTGCGCGCCCTATACTGTGCAGAAGTGCGCGCGCTGACATCACCGCGACACTCGCACGCGTTTTCACCGGATTCAAGGCGTAGACAGACATGGGTTCGAAATTCAAGGTTGCCGGATTGCTGGCGCTCGGTGCCGTCGCAGGTGCGCTGACGACGATGCAGATCCAGGCGATCGCGCGCAACTCGCTCGCGTCGCTGCCGCTCGAGGACATCCAGCGCTTCACCGACGTCTTCGGCCGCATCAAGGAAGACTACGTCGTGCCGGTCGACGAGAAGAAGCTGATCGCCGACGCGATCGGCGGCATGGTGTCCGGGCTCGACCCGCATTCGCAGTACTTCGACAAGAAGTCGTACAAGGAATTCCGCGAGAGCACGTCCGGCCGCTTCGTCGGCGTCGGCATCGAGATCAGCATGGAGGACGGCCTCGTCAAGATCGTCTCGCCGATCGAGGACTCCCCCGCCTTCCGCGCCGGCCTGAAGCCGGGCGACCTGATCACGCGCATCGACGACGCGCAGGTCAAGGGCCTGACGATGGACCAGGCCGTGAAGAAGATGCGCGGCGACCCGAACACCAAGGTCGTGCTGACCATCTTCCGCAAGGACGAGAACCGCACGTTCCCGGTGACGATCGCGCGCGAGGAAATCCACGTGCAGAGCGTCAAGGTCAAGGACATCGACGGCTACGCCTGGGTGCGCGTCAACCAGTTCCAGGATCGCACCGTCGAGGACTTCGCGACCAAGGTGGAAGACCTGTACAAGAAGGATCCGAAGATCAAGGGCTTCGTGCTCGACCTGCGCAACGACCCGGGCGGCCTGCTCGAGGGCGCCGTCGGCATCGCGTCGGCGTTCCTGCCGTCCAACTCGGTGGTCGTCGCCACCAAGGGCCAGATCTCCGAGTCGAACCAGACCTTCAAGGCGACGCCGGAGGACTACCTCCACCGCGGCGGCACCGACCCGCTGCGCCACCTGCCCGCCGCGCTGAAGACGGTGCCGCTGGTGGTGCTGATCAACGGCGGCTCGGCGTCGGCCAGCGAGATCGTCGCCGGCGCGCTGCAGGACTACAAGCGCGGCACGCTGATGGGCGCGCAATCCTTCGGCAAGGGCTCGGTGCAGACCGTCATCCCGCTGCAGGGCGAGACCGCCGTCAAGATCACGACGGCGCGCTACTACACGCCGAGCGGCCGCTCGATCCAGGCCAAGGGCATCGTGCCGGAGGTGTGGGTCGACGAGACCGCCGAGGGCGACGTCTACGCCGCGCTGCGCACGCGCGAGGCCGACCTCGACAAGCACCTCGTCAACGGCGACGAGAAGGCGGACGCCGCGCGCGAGAAGGCCCGCGACGAGGCGCGCGACAAGCTCGAGGCCGAGCTGGCCAAGAACAACAACAAGCCGCTGAAGCCGCTGCCCGAGTTCGGCTCTGCCGACGACTTCCAGCTGAGCCAGGCGCTCAACGAACTGCGCGGCCAGCCGGTGCTGGTCAGCAAGACGGCGACCGAGCGCAAGCCCGAAGACGCGACCTCCACGCAATGAACGACCGCGCCGGCCGCGGGACGCGCCCACGCGCGTGCCGAGCCGGCGTTTTCACGTCCGCAGAGGCTTCATGACCGACGACGAGCTGCTGCGCTACTCGCGCCACATCCTGCTCGACGACATCGGCATCGAGGGCCAGCAGCGCATCCGCGACGCGCGCGCCCTCGTGATCGGCGCCGGCGGGCTGGGCTCGCCCGTCGCGCTGTTCCTGGCGAGCGCGGGCATCGGCCGGCTGACGCTGGTCGACGACGACACCGTCGACCTGACCAACCTGCAGCGCCAGGTCGCGCATACCCATGACCGTATCGGCACGCCGAAGGTCGCGTCCGCGCGCGCAGCCGTGCTCGCGCTGAACCCGGCGCTCGCGGTCGTCGCGATCGAGCGCCGCGTCGACGCCGCGGCGCTCGCCGAGCTCGCGGCCGACGCCGACGTCGTGCTCGATTGCAGCGACAACTTCGCGACCCGGCAGGCCGTCAACGCCGCGTGCGTCGCAGCGGGCGTGCCGCTCGTCGCGGGCGCGGCGATCGCGTTCGACGGCCAGGTCTCCGTGTACGACACGCGCGCCGCCGACGCGCCCTGCTACGCCTGCGTCTTCCCGCCCGGCGCCGCGCCGCCCGAGGCGCGCTGCGCGACGATGGGCGTGTTCGCGCCGCTGGTGGGCATCATCGGCTCGATGCAGGCGGCCGAGGCGCTCAAGCTCGTCGCGGGCATCGGCACCTCGCTCGCCGGCCGGCTGCAGATGCTCGACGCGCGCGACATGGGCTGGACGGAAATCCGCGCGAAACGCGATCCGCATTGCCCGGTCTGCGCCGCGCGCCGAGGCCTCGCGCGCCCGGCGTAAGGGCTCGCCCCCCGCGCCGGCGCGGCGACGGGACGGTGCGTTAAGCTTCCGCCATGAGCCACCGCAACAAGAAGTCCCGCAATTTCCGCAGCGCCGGCGAAGACGCCGCCAAGGCCAAGTCGCCCTCGCTGTACGACGGCCCGGAGAGCGCCTACCACCTCGCCTTCACCGACGTCAGTTTCCTGCTGCAGGACGAGCTGCGCCCGGTGCGCGTGCAGCTCGAGCTGATGAAGCCGGAGATGGTGCAGGCCAGGCACAACATCGAGTCGACGATCGTGCTGTTCGGCAGCGCCCGCATCCTGCCGCCGGACGCCGCGCAGGCCGCACTCGACGTCGCCCGCCGCGGCAACGACGCGCAGCTGGTCAAGCGCGCGGAGACCGGCGTCGCGATGAGCCGCCACTACACCGAGGCACGCCGCTTCGCCGCGATGGTCACGCTCGGCACGCGCCATCTCGCGACGCCGATCCACGTCGTCACCGGCGGCGGCCCCGGCATCATGGAAGCGGGCAACCGCGGCGCGTTCGAGTCGGGCGGCAAGAGCATCGGCCTGAACATCGTGCTGCCGCACGAGCAGCAGCCCAACCCGTACATCACGCCGGAGCTGTGCTTCCAGTTCCACTACTTCGCGCTGCGCAAGATGCACTTCCTGATGCGCGC
>JASLEM010000209.1 GCA_030151165.1 Burkholderiaceae bacterium | reverse complement strand
GCGCGCAGCGCCGCGCAGACGCTGGCCGAGCAGCTCGCCGGCCACTACGCGACGCGCATCCGCCAGCGCCTGCTGCTGCCGGGCGCGCGCCTGCCCTCGGTACGCGAGAGCGCGCGCCGATGGCAGCCGCGCGCCCGGCAGCAGCAGGCGCTGGCGGATGCGCGCGCCGTAGTGGCCGGACAGCTGCTCGGCGAGCGTCTGCGCCGCGCTGCGCGCCAGCACGGTCGCGCCCACGGACGAGCTCGCGGCGGCGGGGGCCGGGCTGCGCGCGGCGCGTGCGCGGGGCCGCGCGGGCGTGCCGGTCGTCGCCGAAGGAGGAAGGGCCGAGTCGTCGTTCATGCGAACTCCACGGGATCCGCTGAAAAAAGGAGGGGGCACGTGGCGAAGCGCGGCCGGCGATCATCTGTATTGCCGTCGCCAGCAATACAGATCACCGAACTGCACCGCGTCGCTGTACTGGTCGTGTACTGATTATCGGCCTAGACTGGACGTCCCGCCACCGGTCGGTTTCCCGTATCGGCCCGGTCGTCCCGTCCGCCATCCTTCCTGCTCTCCGCGATGCGCCTCGAACCCCAACCTGCCACGCTGCTGCCGACCGCCGCCTCCGCAGCCGCGCCGGCCGCTGTCGTGGGGGCACCGGGCGCGGCCGGCGAGACGCCGTCGCAGACCTTCGGCCGCCAGCAGCGCCGCACGCGGCTGGGCCTGTGGCTGGGCGCGCTGGGCATGCTGGTCTTCGCGCTGACGATCCCGATGACGCGGCTGGCCTGCGGCAGCGCCGACGCGCCGCAGCTGAGCCCGGTGTTCGTGGCCATCGGCCGCGCGGGCGTCGCGGGCCTGCTGTCGCTCGTGTACCTCGTCGTCACGCGCGCGCCGTGGCCGCGTCGCGAGCACTGGGGCATGCTGGCGCTGACGATCGCGGGCAACGTGATCCTCTGGCCGCTGCTGCTGGGCCTCGCCGTGCGGCACGTCGACGCGATGCACGCGTCCGTCATCACCGGCCTGATGCCGCTCGCCACCGCGGCGGTCGGCGCGGCGATGCTGCGGCAGCGGCCGTCGAACGGCTTCTGGGCGTTCGCGGTGCTGGGCGCGCTGCTGGTCGTCGCGTTCGCGGCGTGGCGCGGCGCCGGGTTGCCGCAGGTCGGCGACCTGCTGCTGCTCGGCGCGGTGATCGCCTCGTCGATCGGCTACATCACCGGCGTGCGCGTCACCGCCGGCCCGAACGGCATGACGCCCGAGCAGACGATCTCGTGGGTGCTCGTGCTCGCGCTGCCCGTCACGCTGCCGGTGCTCTTCACGCAATGGCCCGCCGCGCCGGTGCGCGCGTCGGCGTGGGTCGGCTTCGGCTACGTCGCGGTGTTCTCGATGTGGATGGGCTTCTTCGCGTGGTACCGCGGCCTCGCGTGGGGCGGCACGCTGCGCGTGAGCCAGGTGCAGCTGCTGCAGCCCTTCGTCTCCATCCTCGCCAGCGCGCCGCTGCTCGGCGAAAGGCTCGAAGCCGGCACGCTCGGCTTCTCGATCGCCGTGATGGCCTGCGTCTACCTCGGGCGGCGCATGTCGACCGGGGCCGCGGGCGCGGTGGGGCGCGTGTGATGCATCGCCGTCCGAATTCCCTTTCCTGTCCCGTCGTGCGCTGATTCCGCAGCCGCACATCTTTCCTGAAGGCTTCTCGTCATGACCGGTTCCAACACTTCCCCCGACACCCCGAACTCGCCCTGGCACCTCGCCGCGCGTTGCGCCCGCATGAACCCGTCGGTCATCCGCGAGATCCTGAAGCTGACCGAGCTGCCGGGCGTGCGCTCGCTCGCCGGCGGCCTGCCGTCGGCCGACACCTTCCCCGTCGAAGCGATGCGCGAAGCGACCGCCAAGGTGCTCGCCGACAACCCGCGCGAGGCGCTGCAGTACGCGGCCAGCGAAGGCTTCGGCCCGCTGCGCGACTGGGTCTCGGCCAACCTGACGGCCGCCGGCCTCGACGCGCCCGCCGACCGCATCCTGATCACGAGCGGCTCGCAGCAAGGCCTCGACCTGGTCGGCAAGGTGATGCTGGACGCCGGCAGCACGGTGGCCGTCGAGACGCCGACCTACCTCGGCGCGCTGCAGGCCTTCAACCCGAACGAGCCGAAGTTCGCATCCGTCGCCGGTGACCAGGACGGCCCGCTGCCCGAAGGCATCGCCGCGCTCGAGAAGGGCACGCGCTTCATGTACGTGCTGCCGAACTTCCAGAACCCGACCGGCCGCGTGATCCCCGCCGCGCGTCGTGACGCGATCGTCGCCGCCGCGGAGCGCATCGGCGTGCCGCTGGTGGAAGACAACCCGTACGGCGACCTCTGGTACGACGAGGCGCCGCCGAAGCCGCTGGCCTCGCGCTGGAGCGAAGGCACGCTGTACCTCGGGTCGTTCTCCAAGGTGCTCGCGCCGGGCCTGCGCCTGGGCTTCATGGTCTGCCCGAAGCCGCTGTTCCCCAAGATCCTGCAATCGAAGCAGGCCGCCGACCTGCACACCGCGGCGTTCAACCAGCGCGTCGTCTACCAGGTCATCCGCGACGGCTTCCTGACGCAGCACATCCCCTCGATCCGCGACCGCTACCGCACGCAGCGCGACGCGATGGCCGCCGCGCTGCAGGCCCACCTGCCCGCGGGTTGCGAATGGCAGGCGCCGAGCGGCGGCATGTTCTTCTGGGTGCGCCTGCCCGCCGGCTGCGACGCGATGGCACTGCTGCCGAAGGCGGTCGAGGCCGGCGTCGCCTACGTGCCGGGCTCGGCGTTCTACGCCAACCAGCCGGACGCGCGCACGATGCGCCTGTCGTTCGTGACGCTCGCGCCCGCCGACATCGCCGACGCCGTCGAACGCCTCGGCACCGTGGTCAAGGCCCATCTCGCGTCGCAGCCCGCGCTCGCGACCGCCTGAGGACGCGCGCATGAGTTCGTCCCGTCCTTTGCCAGACAGCACCCCGCGTCCGCGCGGCTTCTCGCAGGTCGACGTCTTCACCGCCGAGCCGCTGCTGGGCAACCCGCTGGCGGTCGTGCGGGACGGCAGCGGCCTCGGCGACGCGCGCATGGCGCAGTTCGCGCGCTGGACGAACCTGTCGGAGACGACGTTCCTGCTGCCGCCGACGACGCCCGACGCCGACTACCGCGTGCGCATCTTCACGCCCGGCGGCGAGCTGCCGTTCGCCGGCCACCCGACGCTCGGCTCGTGCCACGCGTGGCTCGCGGCCGGCGGCCAGCCGAAGACGGCGGGCGTCGTCGTGCAGGAATGCGGCGTCGGCCTGGTGAAGATCCGCCGCAGCGATCGGTTAGCCTTCGCCGCGCCGCCGACCACTGTCGAACGCGCCGACGCCGAGCTGCTGCATCGCGTCTACGCCGCGCTCGGGCTCGACCCGGCGCGCGTGCGCGACGCCGCGTGGCTGACCAACGGCGCGCCGCAGCTGACGCTGCTGGTCGACGACGCGGCCACCGTGCTGGCGCTGAAGCCCGACCACGGCGCGCTGAAGTCGCTGGCGAAGGTCGGCGTCGTCGGGCCGCATCCGGCCGGCGGCGCGTGCCAGTTCGAGGTGCGCTTCTTTGCCGCGGCGATCGGCGTCAACGAGGATCCGGTCACCGGCAGCCTCAACGCGAACATCGCGCAGTGGCTGATCGACAGCGGCCGCGCGCCCGCGAGCTACGTCGCTGCGCAAGGCACCGCGATGGGCCGCGCCGGCCGCGTGCACGTGCAGCGTGACGACCAGGGGACATGGATCGGCGGCGACGTCGCCGAATGCATCGCCGGCAGCGTGACGCTGTAGCGGCCGGGCCGCCACGAGCGGCCCGTTCCTGAACGACTCGCTTTCTGATCCTGCCGAGCCTCGGCGCGCGTCGAGGCTCCGGCTTCGCTCGCCCTTTTTTCGGACACCGTCATCATGACCCTGGACCACGAATCGACGACCCCGCGTCCGCGCGCGTTCACGCAACTGGGCGTCTTCTCCGCCGACGCGATGCGCGGCAACCCGCTCGCGGTGGTGCACGACGGCCGTGGCCTGAGCGACGAGCGCATGGCCGCGTTCGCGCGCTGGACGAACCTGTCGGAGACGACCTTCCTCCTGCCGCCGACGCACCCCGACGCCGACTACCGCGTGCGCATCTTCACGCCCGGCGGCGAGCTGCCGTTCGCCGGCCATCCGACACTCGGCTCGTGCCACGTGTGGCTCGCCCATGGCGGCGTGCCGCGGCGCGACGGGCTCGTCATCCAGGAGTCCGCGCTCGGGCTCGTGCGCATCCGGCGCGACGCGGCGAGCGCGCGCCTGGCCTTCGCCGCGCCGCCGACCACGTTCGAGCCGGTCGACGGCGCGCTGCTGCACCGCGTGGTCGAGGCGCTCGGCGTCGACGCGGAGCGCGTGCGCGACGCCACGTGGCTGTCGAACGGCCCGAAGCCCGTCGCGCTGCTGCTCGATTCCGCCGAGACCGTGCTCGCGCTCCGGCCCGATCACGAGGCGTTGAAGGGCATCGCGAGCGTCGGCGTGGTCGGGCCGCATCGCGCGGGCGCCGAGTGCGACTTCGAGGTGCGCGTGTTCGTCGCGCCGCTCGGCGTCAACGAGGATCCGGTCACGGGCAGCGTCAACGCCGACCTCGCGCAATGGCTGATCGGCACCGACCGCGCGCCATCGCGCTACGTCGCCGCGCAAGGCCTCGCCTTGCAGCGCGCGGGGCGCGTGCATGTCGAGCGCGACGGCGAAGGCACGTGGATCGGCGGCGATGTCGGCGCGTGCGTCGCGGGCCGGGTCGTGCTCTGATTTCGGGATACTGCGCCCATGACGACTTCCGCCCTGCCGACCGCCGAGCCCGACATCCGCCGGCTCGCGCCCACGGACTCGATCGACGAGCTCACCGCGCTGCTGCATCGCGCCTACGCCCGCCTCGGCGCGATGGGCCTGAACTACACCGCGATCGACCAGCCGGCCGACGTCACGCGGCGTCGCATCGGCAGCGGCACCTGCTTCGTCGCGACGCTCGACGGCCGCCTCGTCGCGACCGTGCTCGTGCACCCGACCTACGAGGCGAACGACTGCGCCTGGTTCACGCGCGCCGGCGTCGCGTGCCTCCACCAGTTCGCCGTCGATCCGTCGCTGCAGGGCGGCGGCATCGGCCGGCGGCTGGTGGCGTGCGCCGAGCATTGGGCGCGAGAACAGGGCTTTCGCGAGCTCGCGCTCGACACCGCCGAGCCCGCCACGCACCTCGTCGCCTTCTATGCGCGGCTCGGCTACCGCGAAGTCGGCCACGTGCAATGGGACGGCAAGGCCTATCGCAGCGTGGTGATGAGCAAGCTGCTCGCCTGATACCCGATGCCGTATCGACGATTCGAAAGGACACGACGATGACCGACGAACTCTTCCGCGCCGACGCCACGCTCACGCACTGCGACGCGCGCGTCACGCGCGTCGACGAGCGCGGCGTGCAGCTCGATCGCACCGTCTTCTACCCGCACGGCGGCGGCCAGGCCGGCGACCGCGGCGAGCTGGCGCTGGCCGACGGCCGCGTCGTGGCGATCGCCGACACGCGCAAGGGCGACGCTCCCGGCGAGATCGTGCACGTGCCCGCCGACGCGGGCGCCGCCGCGGCGCTGCGCGTCGGCGACGTCGTGACCGCGCGCATCGACGTCGACCGCCGCCGCGCCCACATGCGCTTCCACACCGCGACGCACCTGCTCTGCGCGCTGATCCCGCATCCGGTCGACGGCTGCTCGATCACCGCCGACTACGCGCGCCTCGACTTCCACATGACCGACCCGCTCGACAAGGCCGCGATCGAGGACGGCCTGGCGCGCCTCGTCGCCGGGGCGCATCCGGTCACGCAGCGCTGGATCAGCGACGCCGAGCTCGACGCCAACCCGCAACTCGTGCGCAGCATGAGCGTGCAACCCCCGCGCGGCACCGGCCGCGTGCGCCTGCTGGAGATCGAGGGCGTCGACCTGCAACCGTGCGGCGGCACGCACGTGTCGAACACGGCGGAGATCGGCGCGCTGGTCGTGCGCAAGATCGAGAAGAAGTCGGCGTCGACGCGGCGGGTGGTGCTGGCATTCAAGGCGTGACGCCTGCGCCCGCCAGGGCTCGGCGCCGACCGGCGCTGCCGCTCGAACCGGCCGAAGGCGTTCGAGGGAGCGCGGGAACCGGCTCTGCCGGGCCGGTCGCGGCCGGGCTTTCGGGGGCAGGGAGCGCCAGCGACCGTGGGGCTTCGATTCACGGTGCCGGTGCGCCGTTTCCCGCCACCCAGATCTCGTACCACGTCTGTGCATCGATCTCGACGTCCAGCGCCACGGTCGCCTCGCGCATCGCGTCGATGCGGCGCGAGCCGGTCAGCGGGATCAGGCGGGCGGGGTGGCGCAGGAGCCAGGCGTAGACGAGCGTCGTGACGCCGAGGCCGCGCTCGGCGGCGATGCGTTCGAGGACGGCGCGGACGCGGCGCGCGTCGGGGTCGTCGCCGGTGAAGAGGCGGCCGCCGGCGAGGGCCGACCAGATCATCGGCGCGACGCCGAGATCCTGCGCCTGGTCGAGCGTGCCGTCGTGGAACGGCGCGATGTGCAGCGGCGAGCACTCGACCTGGTTGGTGACCAGCGGGAAGCGGCGGTGCAGCAGCGCGAACTGCGACGGCGTGAAGTTGGAGACGCCGAAGTGGCGCACCTTGCCGGCGGCGCGCAGGCGCTCGAAGGTGGCGGCGAGGGCGTCGGCGTCCATCAGCGCGTCGGGGCGGTGGATCAGCAGCACGTCGAGATGGTTGGTGCGCAGGTTCGCGAGCGAGCGGTCGACCGACTGCTCGACGTGCGCAGCCGAGGTGTCGTAGTGCCCGAGCCGATGCGCGGGCCGCGCCGGCGAGACCATGCGGATGCCGCACTTCGTGACGATCTGCATCCGCTCGCGCAGCCCCGGCGTCGCGGCGAGCGCCTCGCCGAACAGCGCTTCGACGGCGTAGCCGCCGTAGATGTCGGCGTGGTCGAACGTGGTGATGCCGAGGTCGAGGCAGGACTCGATCCAGCGGACGCGCTCGTCGATGCTGAAGTTCCAGTCGGCCATGCGCCACGCGCCGGCGACGATGCGGGACAGGGTCGGGCCGTGGCGCATCGGAGTCGGCGAACGGGTGGGCGGCGGACAAGCCGCGCGATCGATGCGCGCGGCGGTGGCGGATTCTGGCGCAGGCGGGCGCTGCGCGCACGTCACGCGCACGCCCCGTGTGCGTGACGCCCGCGCCCGCGGGTCAGAACGCGACGTGCACGCCCGCCGAGGCGCTCCACTTCGGCTCGAGCTGCAACCCGTTCACGCGCTGCCAGACCGGCACCTGGCCGAAGACGTAGACGCTGGTCTTCTCGTTGATCGGGAACGCCGCGCCGGGGCTGAAGTAGACGAGCGTGGCGCCCGAGTTCGGCTGGTCGGCCTCGCTGCCGCTCTCGCGGCCCTCGACGCGAGCGTTGAACTGCGCCTGCGGCACGACATGCTCGAAGCCGCGATAGCGCGCGCCGACGGTGACGTTGCCGCCGAGGCCGGGGCGGAACCCGCTGTCGTGGGCGATTGGCACCTGCAGCTGCGCCTGGCCGAACCAGTCGGCGGTCTCGCCGAGCGTGCCGAACTTGAACGCGCCGAGCAGCAGGTCGGTCGAGCCGGTGCCGGGCTGCAGGCCGCGATCGAGCAGCTCGCCTTGTTGCGGGCCGGCGTCGAAGTCGACGCTGTGCGATTGCCCCGTCGGCAGCTTCAGGCCGAACTGCAGCCCCCAGTCCTGCGCCACCGAGAAGCCCATGTAGCGCGCGATCACGCGGGCGTCGCCGATCGCGTTCGAGCGCGAGGTGGAGATGTCGGTGTCGCCGGGCGCGATCGTCGTGTGGCGGCGCTCGGTCCACGGCAGCGTCGCGGTGACGCCCCAGTCGGCGTTGATGCCGTAGTCCAGCGTCAGCGTCGCGGTGCGGTTGACGGTGTGCTGCTGGATCTCGTCGTCGTTCGGGAACGTGAGCGCGCTCTTGTCGACGCGGCCGGTGCCGCTGCGCAGGTCGTTCTGGTTGAAGAAGTCGTAGCGCAGGTCGGCTGTCCAGCCGGTGCGGCTGGTCAGGCCTTGCGTGGCCCAGTCGGCGTTGAGCGTGCAGCCGCAGGTCGAGCAGGCGAGGGCGCCGGCCGACGTGCCGGCGAGGGCGGCGGCCGCGAGGGCGAGGCGAAGGCGTGCGGGCGCGCGGCCCGCGGAAATGGCGAGGGAGGACATGGTCGAAATCGTTCGTGTGCGGGCTCGCGCACGGCGTCGGGACGTCAGGCGTCGACGGACGGCTGCGCGCGGGCCTCGGGGTCGAGTGGCGATGCGGGTGATGCGCGGCGACGCGTCGAACGGGTCGACGTGGCGGAGCCGCGATCAGGATCGGGATCGGGGATGAGCGCGGTGCGCGGACGGAGGCAAGCGTCGCACCTGCGCGGGAAGCGCGTGCGACGTGGCGCTCAGGCCGCGCGCGTCAGGCCGTGAAGGGCGGCGCGCGGGCGCCCGGCGCGCGCGATTGCGCGACCCGCGTGCGCACCGCCGCGGGTGCGGCGGGCGCGGGTGGCGCGTAGGGAACGACGGCGACCCGTACCGCAGCGGCGGCGCCGATCGCGGGCGCGGTGTGCGCGAGCGAGCACAGCGCGCAGGCGTCGTTGGTGTCGTGCGCGTCGGGCGTCGAGCCGGACGAGGACGACGGCGACACGCACAGCGTCGCGAAATCGTTGAACCCGACGGGCTGCAGCAGGCGCGAGAACGTCGGCACCATCGCCAGCGCCAGCATCGCGAACAACGCCAGCCGCAGGCCGAATCGGCGGGCGGCGAGCGAGGGTCGCAGGGCGGTGGGCGGCGTGCGCATGGCGGGAGTCTACGGCGGCAGCGCGGGGCCGCAAAGCGGCCGGGTATTTCAATCGACACACAGGTCGACACGGACGTCGACACGGATGTCGACACATGCGCCGACACGGCGCGGCACTGGCCGCGCGTGGCGATCAGTGCTTCTTGCGGAAGTCGTCGTGGCAGGTCTTGCAGGCCTCGCCGGCGACGCCGAACGCGGCCTTGACGGCGTCCTGGTTGCCGCCGCGCGCGGCCTCGAGCAGCTTCGCGGTGGCGTCCTGCAGCCTCTGCGCGTCGGCCTTGAACTTGTCGGGCTGCGACCAGATCTCGGGCTTGGCGTTGGTGTCGCCCTTGTCGCTGCCCTCGACGAAGGCCGACCACGGCAGCTTCGCCAGCGTCGCGACGAGTTCGGCGTTGGCCTGCACCGTCTTCGCGTCGAACGGCACCTTGTTGCCGGCCATCGCGCCGATGCGGCCGAAGTGGTTGCCCATCACGGTGAGCGCGCCCTGGCGATATTCGATCGCGTCGTCGGCGTTCTTGAACTGGGCCGCGGCCGTGCCGCAGGCGAGGAGACTCGCGACCGCGCTCGCGGTGAGCATCCAGGCTTTCATCGATCGACTCCTGAGTTGTCGGGGGAAGCCGTACCGTCTGCGCGGCGCGTGCGACGCAGAGTGTACGGAACTTGATCGGATACGTGGGCGGTGTATCGGCGGATGCCTCCGCTAGACTGCGCCGCGTGATGTCCGTGAACGAATCCACGCCTGCCGCCCGTTCCTCCGTCCGTGTCTGGGACCTGCCGACGCGCGTCTTCCACGCGGCGCTCGCGACGGTGGTGACGGCGGCGATCGTCACGGCCGAAGTCGGCGGCGACTGGATGGCGTGGCACCTGGTGTGCGGCGAGGCGGCGATGTCGCTGCTCGTGTTCCGCTGGGTCTGGGGGCTCGTCGGCGGGCACTGGTCGCGCTTCGCGCAGTTCATGCCGGGGCCGCGGCGCCTCGTGCGCTACCTCCGCTCGGGCGCCGCCGCGGGCGAGGTCGGCCACAACCCGCTCGGGACGTTGTCGGTCTGGGCGTTCCTGCTGCTGCTGTCGGTGCAGGTGGCGACGGGCCTCGTCGCCGACGACGACATCGCCACCACCGGACCGTTGAACGCGCGCGTGGGCTCGCATCTCGCGAAGCGCGCGAGCGGCTGGCATGCGGGCTGGGGCGCGGACCTGATCTTCGCGCTGATCGCGCTGCACGTGGCCGCGATCGGCTGGCATGCGTGGCGCCGGCGCGACCCGCTCGTTCGCGCGATGTGGTCCGGCGACAAGCCGGCGCCGGCGCAAGGGCCCGCGCCGCGCGCGAGCCGCGACACCGCCGCGACGCGCCTGCTGGCGCTCGCGATCTGGGGGCTGGCGGCGGCCGCCGTCTGGTGGATGGTGCGGGCCGCGGGCTGAGCGGACCGCCCCCGCGCACGAGGCCGGACCACCTGAACGGCCGCTGGCCATCCCTGTCGCGACCCTTGCGACCGGGCGTCGCACGTGACGTTGGTGGTGCACCGGGCTTTCCCGGGCGCACCCTTTCGGGTTAGAATCGACAGGCTTAGTTCAACTTAGGCGGGTTTTTCAGGCAAGTCAGTTTGTTGCCCCGCAGGTGCGTCGGCGTTCTCCGGTTCTTCCGGAGGGTGCCGACGGTCAGAACCTTGAGATCCCGATGAATCCCCCGAGTTCCGCTACGCAGCACGAGAGTTCCGTCCCGCAGCCCGGCCTGGATGCCGAGCCGCGCGCGTTCAATGCTGCGAACTGGGACGACGAGGATCCATTGCCGCGCCGGCTGTCGGCGCAGGAAGCCGAGGCGTTTCGCGACCAGCGGACCGCTCCGGCGCCCTGGCGCGTCGTGTTGGTGCAGGTCGAGACCGGCGCCGTCATCTCGCTGCTGGTCGGGCTCGCGTTCGGATGGCCTGCGTTGTGGTCGGCTCTGTATGGAGCCGCCACGGCAGTCATCCCTGGCGCCCTGATGGCACGCGGCGCGACGCGCATGGCCGACAGCAGGTCGCCGATGGCGACGGCGGTGAACCTGTTGGGTTGGACTTCGGCAAAGATGATCTGCACCGTGGCGATGCTGGCCGCGGCAGGAAGGATATTGCACCCGATCGTGTGGCCAGCGCTGCTGGTGACGCTGGCCGGGTGCCTGACTGTGTATTGGGTGGCGCTCGCACGGCGCTCGCGTTGAAGACTTTGATCGGGAAGCTACGGACACCACATGGCCGCAGAAGAACACGCACCGACCTCCGGTGAATACATCCAGCATCACCTGACCCACCTTTCGAACATCGAAAGCGCGTCGCCGGTGAACTTCCACGTGATCCATTGGGATTCCGTGGTGTTCTCGTCGGTGCTGGGCCTCGTCTTCCTGGTGCTGGGCCTGTTCGCGGCGCGCCGCGTCACGTCCGGCGTGCCGGGCCGTTTCCAGGCCGCGATGGAATTCATGATCGAGATGGTCGACAGCCAGGCCAAGGCGATCGTGCACAACGCCACCAGCCGCAAGCTGGTCGCGCCGATGGCGCTCACCGTGTTCATCTGGATCTTCCTGCTGAACGCGATGGACCTGCTGCCGGTCGACCTGCTGCCGTTCCTGTTCCAGCACATCTCCGGCGATCCCGAGGCGCACCTGCGCGTCGTGCCGACGGCCGACATTTCGGTCACGATGGGCCTGTCGGTCGGCGTGCTGATCGCCTGCCTGTACTACAACGTCAAGATCAAGGGCGCCGGCGGCTGGGCGCACGAGCTGGTGGTCGCACCGTTCGGCACCAGCAAGAACCCGATCGCGGCCGTGGCGCTGGGCATCGTCAACTTCCTGATGCAGATGATCGAGTTCCTGGCCAAGACCGTCTCGCACGGCATGCGGCTGTACGGCAACATGTACGCCGGCGAACTGATCTTCCTGCTGATCGCGTTGCTCGGCGGCGCGTTCACCTTCACGGCGGGCGGCTTCGGCCTGGCCCTGCTGCACATCTTTGCCGGTACGGCGTGGGCGATCTTCCACATCCTGATCATCACCCTGCAGGCCTTCGTGTTCATGATGTTGACCCTGGTCTACATCGGACAAGCCCACGACTCGCATTGAAAACCGCGCGCCGCCGGTTCGCCGGCGACGCGGTCTGCGCTGTCCGCATTCCTTCTTTCTCAATTTCAATTTCTCAACTGGAGTCAACATGGAACTCATCAGCTACGTCGCCCTGGCCGCCGGCATCATCATTGGTCTGGGCGCTTGCGGCGCTTGTATCGGCATCGGCATCATGGGCAGCAAGTACCTCGAGTCGGCCGCTCGCCAGCCGGAACTGATGGGCGAACTGCA
>JASLEM010000189.1 GCA_030151165.1 Burkholderiaceae bacterium | reverse complement strand
CATCGGGAGGTAGACGTCGTGCTCCTCGAAACGGAAGAGCGACATCGGATCGTGCAGCAGCACGTTGGTGTCGAGCACGAACAGCTTGGACGGCCCGCCGCTGCGCGCGCGCTTGCGGGCGCCGCCGGTGCCGGTCTTGATCGCGGTGCCGCGCGCGGCCGTCGCGGCCGGCGCCGGCGCAGGCGCGATCGGGTAGGCCGCGGGCGCCTTGACGGGCAGTCCGGTGGAGCGCGCGACGGGCGCCGGGCTGGCCGACGGCCTCGCGGCCGGCTTGGCGACGGCCGTTTCCGCGCGATCGTCGTGAAGGTCGAGCAGTTTCGCTTTCGGTTCCGCGGCCTTCTGGCTGCGGCGGCCCGTCTTCGGAGCCGATTGCGATTCGTAGTCAGCAGCCGACAGAAGAGCTGCGCGAGTGGCGGGAGGCTTCGGAAGTGGCATGGAGTTGCGTACGAGTCGCGGTAGGTTTGGGGATCGGTGCTAGTCCGGAAACAAAAAAGCCGCGCAGGAACCTGGGCGGCTTTTGGCGGGGAGTGCGCGGTCTTGTTCCTCGGGCATGAGCCCATTATGCACATCCGGAAAGTCGGTTCCCCGGACGGCTTCCGGGGCATCGGAAACACGGTCGCGAACACGTCCGCGGCCGTGTCCGATGCAGTTCACGGATAGCTGACCAGGTCCACCGGCACCGTCGACGTTCCCTGCGCGATCCCGCCGGTGTTGTTGACGACGTTGCTGATCGTGCCGTTGCCTCCGAGCGAGACGGTCAGCGCGTCGTGCACCTTCACACCGGCGGCGTTCGGCACCTCGAAGCCGCGCGCCGCGTTGATGTTGGTGTTCGTGCCGCCGATGTTGAAGAAGCAGTAGCTGCCCACGCCCCACATCTCGTGGTTCTGCACGTTCGCGCCGACCTTGTACGCGGCCCAGCCGTTGCCGTTGCCGCTGGTCCAAGCGGCCTGGCTCGGCACGTCGTACGGCATCTCGTTCTGGAAGAAGATCGTCCGGCCGTTCTCGCCGTTCCACAGCACCTGGTACTGCTGGTAGTGCTCGACGAACAGCCCCGTGGCCAGCACGCGCGCGCCGTTGACGACCAGCCCGTTGTTGGCCGTGTTGATCGTCCAGCCGGTCGCCGCGGAGCCGTGGTCGGCTCGCCACGCCCAGATGTCGTCGACGATCGCGTCGTTGCTGTTGACGACCAGGCTCGTCGTCGCCTTGCCGGCCACCGCGCCGCCGATGCGGAAGAACACGTCCTGCACCGTCGTCGGGTTGGCCGCGTGGCTCGTCGCCGAGGTCGCGGGCCCGACGGTCAGCAGCGCGGCGCTGTTGGTGGTGCCGGCGTCGAACAGCAGGCCGGCGATCTTGACGCCGTCGACATCCGCCACCGACATCGCGTTGACGCCGCCCACCGGTTGCAGCGTCGGGAAGCCCAGCCCGAGCACGACGGTGTTGGCGCGCGTGATGGCGATCGTCTGGTTGAGCGAATAGACGCCCGGCGTGAAGAACAGATTCAGGCCGGCGGCGAGCGCGGCGTTGATCGTGGCCGCGGTGTCGCTCGGCTTGGCGACGTAGAACTGGCTCATCGGGATCGACGTGCCCGGTGTCGAACCCGAGGCCCACGTCGCGCCCGACGCGTTGGTGCGCAGCGCGGGCACGAAGACGCGGTACTTGCCGGTCGAGTCGATGTAGAGATACGGCTTCTCGCGCGACACCGGCGTCGTCGCGAGCGTCGTGTACGGCGGTGACGGGAAGGCCTGCGCCGGCGCGCCCGCCACGCCCGAGAACACCGAGTTCCAGACGCCGTCGAACCACTGGCCGACGTTGGAGTCCCGCGTGTACCACTGCTGCTGCGAGCCGGTCGAGACGATGCCGTCGACCTTCGAGTCGGCGATGAAGCCGCCGCTCGAGTAGCCCTGGCCGTTGCCCTGGTTGGTCGGGCCCATGTGCAGGTTGCCGACGACGTGCACGTGGCGCAGCGGCGCGGCCTGCGAGACGGCCCAGACGACGGTGCCGCCGGCGGGCGTCACCGCGAGGTTCTCGGCCGAGCGCCAGAAGTTCTGCGTCGCGTTGGCGGTGTCGCCGTAGTTCCAGCCGCTGTCGACCGTGATGCTGCCGTTGATCTTCACGTCGTCGGCGTTCTGGCCCAGGCCCGCGATCGTCGTGTAGAAGCCCAGGCGCGCGTTGGGCGTGTAGCTGCCCGGCTTGAACAGGAACGCGTAGCGCTGCGAGCCAAACTGCGCGGTCGGGCTCTGGTACTGCGCGTTGAAGGCGTTGTCGAGCGCGGCCTGGATCGTCGTCGCCGGCGTCGACGGATCGAAGATCTGCACGTTCGGGCCGAAGTCGGGCGTGTCGGAGGTCGGGATCGTCGACGGTGCCGCGAGCACGTGGTACGACGAGACGGTGTTGTCGAAGTTCGACGCCGCGAGGTTCGCGTTGTTCGCGGTCAGCCTGAGCACCGATCCGCCGTAGTTGATGTCGGCGTAGAGGTCGACCTCGTAGCCGGACTGCACCTTGACCGACGACACGCGGTCGTTCCACGTGCTGCCGATCCAGCTGCTGTCGGCGCTGCCGCAGAAGGAGTCGCCGCCGTAGTTGGCGTCGGCGAAGAAGCAGATCGGTCCGGTGGTCACCGGCGTTCCCGAGCCGACGGTGTAGCTGAACACGGGCGTGTCGTACGCCGGCGTGCCGTTGTTGTACGTGAACGAGTAGCTCAGCACGTTGCCGCTGGCGACCGTCACGGCCTGCTCGTCGCGCGCCGTCGTGTTGTTCAGCGTCATCCGCAGGTTCTGCTGCGGGCCGCCGTTGACCTGGTAGTGCACGTCGACCCAGGTGGTCGCGACATTCGACTTGAACCAGATCGTGGCCGTGGGGCCGGACACGGTGACGCCTTGCGTGTAGTCGGCCGCCTGCGCGTGGGCGCCGAAGGCGAGCAGGGCCGCGAAGACGACCCAGGGGGACGACTTGGTGAACTTGGAACCGGTCTGCGACATGTCTCTTCCTTAATGGTTTTTAATGAGCCGGCGGATGGTGAACCTCGGCCCCGAGACGCGGTAGACACGGCGAAGCGGGTTCTGAAACAAGACGTACACAGGGTATTTCCGCTGTGCGCCGCAACAATTGGAACCCGTTCCAGTCGTGCGGCAGGAATCCGAAAACGACTGGATTTATTAATTTGAAATTACCGCTGGTTTCAAACCATTAATGCGGCGGCGGGGCCTGTCCGACCGGCCCGCGGAGAAAGATTCTGGTGCGCCGCATCAATGCGGGCCGCGGCACCGATTCGTGCGGCGCGGCCGACGTCGAAGGCTCAGGCCGCGCAGGCGGCCTCGACGTCGCCGCGCGAGCGCGCGATGTGCGGCCCGAGCTCGCGCCGGCCGTCGGCGGTGACGAGGATGTCGTCCTCGATGCGGATGCCGCCGAAGGCCGCGTGCTTCTCGAACATTGCGTAGTCGATGAAGCCGGCATGGCGGCCTTCGGCCTTCCAGCGTTCGGTGAGCCAGCGGTTGATGTAGACGCCGGGCTCGATCGTGACGACGAAGCCGGGCTGCAGCGGCCGCGCGAGGCGCAGCGACTTGTGGCCGAACAGCGTGCTGCGCACATACCCTTCGCCGTATCCGACATCGTTCTCGCCGAGGCCTTCCATGTCGTGCACGTCCAGCCCCATCATGTGGCCGGTGCCGCACTGGAAGAAGATCGCGTGCGCGCCGGCCTGCACGGCCTCGGCCGGGTCGCCGCGCATGAAGCCGAGGTCGACCATGCCCTGCACCATCGCGCGGCAGGCGAGCTCGTGGATGTCGCGGTACGGCACGCCGGGCGCGACGGCTGCGATCGCCTGCGTCTGCGCGTCGAGCACGAGGTCGTACAGCTCGGCCTGCAGCCCCGTGAAGCGGCCGCCGACCGGGATCGTGCGCGTGATGTCGGAGGCGTAGCCGAGCGGCGAATTGGCGCCGGTGTCGTTGACGATCAGCTCGCCGCCCTGCAGCCGCACCGAGTGGTCGTGGTTGTGCAGGATCTCGCCGCGGCTCGTGAAGATCGACGGGTAGGCCAGGCGGCGGCCGTGCGTCAGCGCGAGGCCCTCCATCGCGCCGACGACCTCCTGCTCGACGACGCCCGCGCGGCTCATGCGCATCGCGAGGTGGTGCATGTCGCGCGTGACGTGCAGCGCGTTCTCGATCTCCGCGACCTCCGCGGTGGACTTCACCGCGCGCTGCGCGATCACGGCCAGCGTCAGCAAGCGGCTCGCGGCGGCGTCGAGTTCGGCGTCGGCCAGGCCCAGCCAGGCGGCGAGCGCAAGGCGCGTCTCGCCGCGGAACGGCTTCAGGAAATGGACGTCGCGCCCGCCCGCGCGCGCGGCCGCGAGCACGCCGGCGAGCTGCGCGAGCGTGGCCGTCCTGCCGAGGCCGGATTGCGCGGCGCGCTCGGCGACGCTGGGCAGCGGGCCGGTCCACACGAGGTGGTCGATGCCGATGTCGTCGCCGAAGAGCGTCGCCTCGCCGTCGTCGAGGTCGACCACGAGCGCGAGCTCGGGCTGCGCGAGGCCGCAGAAATACAGGAAGCTCGAGTCCTGGCGGAAGTCGTACGCGTTGTCGCGGTAGTTCATCGGGCTGTCGACATGCCCCGGCAGCAGCACGAGGCCGCGCGCGCCCTGCTCGCGCAGGCGGGCGAGCAGGGTGGCGCGGCGCGCCTGGTAGGTCGGGGCGGGAAACATCGTCATGGCGGGAACTCCGGGAACGGCTTGTCAGGGGGGCCGAGAGCGCCTCGGCCCCGGAATTATGGCGATGGTTCCCGGCCCGTTTCGTGCATAAAGCCCGGCTGCAGCGCCGGCCTACTCGTCTTCCCGGGCGCGGCCGATGCCCCACGCTGGGAGAATCCGCCCCTTCAGCTCCCTCGCGCCGCGCCCACCCGCGAGGCGCCGGGCACCCGGCGGCGTTCACGAGACGCCTGTTCCCGCGCCCTCCGACATCGAACACGACTCGACTCCCGACCGCACCATGGCGATACAGCAACTCTCCGACGAACAGATCAAGACCTGGACACGCGCCCAGAAGGACCAATGGTGGCTCGCCAACGTCTTCCGCGGCGAGATGGCCCAGCTCACGATCCGCTCGGGCCTGACCGGCTTCCTGCTCGGCGGCATCCTCGCGGCGACCGCGCTGTACATCTCGGCCAAGACGGGCATCACGATCGGCGTGGGCCTGACGTCGGTGATCCTGTCGTTCGCGCTGTTCCGCATGCTCGCCTCGGTGGGCGCGGCGAGCGACTTCACGATCCTCGAGAACAACTGCACGCAGTCGATCGCCACCTCGGCCGGCTACGTGATCACGCCGCTGACGTCGACCTTCGCGGCCTACATGATGCTCACGGGCAAGGTCATCCCGTGGTGGCAGATGATCATCTGGCTGGTGGTCGTCGCGATCATCGGCGTGCTGGTCGCGTTCCCGATGAAGCGCCGCTTCATCAACGAGGACCAGCTGCCGTTCCCCGAGGGCCGCGCGTGCGGCGTCGTGCTGGACTCGCTCTACACGGGCCATGCGTCGACCGGCGTGTTCCAGGCCAAGCTGCTGGGCATCACGGCCGGCATCACGGCGATCTGGGAGATCCTGGTGAGCGACGGCTGGGCCACGCTGATCCAGTTCAAGATCCTGCGGCTGGACAAGTGGGCCGGCCTCAAGGAGCCATTCATGATCCACGAGCGGCTCGACGAGTACTACTACATCGCCGCGACCAAGCTCGACCTCGCGATCCCGAAGATCCTCGGCACCGACATCCGCGCCCTCGGCCTGCGTGGCACGCTCGACTTCTCGATGCTGGGCATCGGCGGCCTGATGGGCATGGCCGTCTCGACCAGCGTGCTGCTGGGCGCGTTCATCAACTTCGTGATCCTCGCGCCGATCATGATCCAGCACGGCGACATCGTGCCGCGCGTGCTCGCCAACGGCCACGTCGTACCGATCTCGCGCGCCGAGATCGTCAACCAGTGGTCGATGTGGTGGGGCATCACGATGATGGTCGTGGGCTCGCTGGTGGGCCTCGCGGCCAAGCCGGAGATCTTCACCAAGGCGTTCAAGTCCTTCAAGGGCAAGAAGGCCGACGCCGCCGACCGCAGCGACGTGCTCGCCGACATCGAGGTGCCGCTGTGGGTGTCGTGGGTCGGCGTGCCGGTCTTCAGCGTGATCGGCGCATGGGCGACGCACTCGTTCTTCGACGTGCCCTGGCTGCTGACCTTCATCTCCCTGCCGCTGATCTTCGTGCTGACGGTGATCTGCACCAACTCGATGGCGCTGACCTCGTGGACGCCCACCGGCGCGCTGTCCAAGATCACGCAGTTCACGATCGGCGCGATCGACCGCGTGAACCCCGCCAGCAACCTGATGCCGGCGGGCATGACCAGCCAGATCTCGGCCAACGCCGCCAACCTGCTGTCGGACATCAAGCCCGGCTACATGCTCGGCGGCAAGCCGCGCCACCAGGTCGTCGGCCACGTGATCGGCCTCATCGCGGGCGCGATCGCCTCCGTGCCGCTGTTCTTCCTGCTGTTCCTGCACCCGGACGCCAACGGCGTCGTCGACGCGACCAAGGTCGTCTCCGACGCGTTCCCGATGCCCGCCGCGATCCAGTGGAAGGGCGTCGCCGAGATCATCGCCAAGGGCTTCCACGGCCTGCCGTCGACCGCGATCGTGGCGATGGCCGTCGCGGCGGCGAGCGCGGTCGTCATCGAGATCGCGCGCATGGTCACCAAGGGCCGCTTCCCGCTGTCGGCGGTGTCGATCGGCCTGGGCGTCGTGCTGCCGCCCGAGTCCTGCCTCGCGATGTGGGTCGGCGCGGTCGGCTTCTGGCTGCTGGGCCGCGTGTACCGCAAGCAGGGCACGGCGGGCCACGCGATCTGGGTCGAGGGCGCCGAGCCGATCTGCGCGGGCCTGATCTCGGGCGCGGCGCTGATGGGCATCGCCAACGCGATCATCGACGTCCTCATCGGATAAGACGTCCATTCCCGCGCGCGTGACGCGTGCGGGCTCGGCGATCGCGCAGGTCGCGCAGGTCGCGACACACGCGCAGGTTCAGCCCGCGTGCAGGTCGCGGTAGTCGCGCGGGCTCAGCCCCGTGCTGCGCCGGAACTGGCGCGCGAACGCGCTGTGGTCCGCGTAGCCGCAGGCGTGCGCGATCCCGGCGATGGAGTCGGTGCCGGCCAGCAGCGACAGCGCGGCGTCGAGGCGGGCGCGCGCCAGCAGCTGGCGCGGCGTCAGGCGGTAGAGCTGCATGACGAGGCGCTCGAGCTGCGCCATCGACAGCCCGGCCTCGCGCGCGAGGTCGGCGATGCGCAACGGCTCCGCGTAGTCGCGCTGCAGGCGCTCCACCACCTGCGCGACCCGCGCCAGCGTCGCCGGGGGCGTCGCGTGCGCCGTGCCGGGGGCGACCACGTCGCGCGAGATCCCCACCACGCCGACGACCTGCTCGCGCCCGTTCGGCCCCGTCTCGCGCCATGCGAGCTTGTGCGTGAGGCACCAGCCCGGCGCGCGGTTCGGGTACAGGTGCAGCTCGAGCTGGCCGGCAACTTCGCGGCCGTCGCGCAGCACCTGCTCGTCCTGCTCGCGAAAGCGCTGGCCGAGCGCGCGCGGGAACAGCTCGTCGGCGCGGCGCCCGATCAATTGTGCACGGCTCGTCAGCCGGAGGCGATCGAGCAGCGTCTGGTTGCCGTGGGTGTAGCGGCCCTCGGCGTCCTTCGCGAAGAAGACGACGTCGGGCAGCGTGTCGAACAGCCGCTCCAGCAGGTCGAGCGGCAGCCGGGGCAGGGCGTCGAACGCGGACGTGCCGCGCGAACTGCGGCGGGGCGGACGGATCGGATGGGACGGCGGCATGCCGCCATTGTGCTGAAATCGTCATGCCTTGCGGGGATTCGATCAAGCCGGCGCGCGGTCGCCGGCCCAGAATCGGCGCATGCAAGCCATCCGCGTCATCGACTCCCACACCGCCGGCGAGCCCACGCGCGTCGTGCTCGACAACGCCCCCGCGCTCGTCGGCGCCACGCTCGCCGAGCAGCGCGCCGACTTCGCCCGCCGCCACGACGCCTTCCGCGCCGCGGTCGCCTGCGAGCCGCGCGGCAGCGACACGATGGTCGGCGCGCTGCTGGTCGAGCCGCGCGCGTCCGGCTGCGTCGCCGGCATGATCTTCTTCAACAACGTCGGCGTGCTCGGCATGTGCGGCCACGGCACGATCGGCGTCGTCGCGACGCTCGCGCACCTCGGCCGCCTCCTGCCGGGCCGCCATCGGCTCGACACGCCGGTGGGCGTTGTCGAGACCGAGCTGCACCCCGACGGCCGCGTCACGGTCTTCAACGTGCCCAGCCATCGCCACGCCGCGGGCGTCGCGCTCGACGTGCCGGGCCTCGGCACGGTGACCGGAGACGTCGCATGGGGCGGCAACTGGTTCTTCCTCGTCGACGCGGCGCAGCTCGACGACGCGCCGCCGATCGCGCTCGCCCACGTCGAGGCGCTGACCGAGCTCACGTGGCGGATCCGCGGCGCGCTGGAGGCGCAGGGCGTCACGGGCGCTGGCGGCGCGGAGATCGACCACATCGAACTGTTCTCGCACGCGGACGCCGGCGCGGGCGCCGACGCGCGCAACTTCGTGCTGTGCCCGGGCAAGGCCTACGACCGCTCGCCCTGCGGCACCGGCACCAGCGCCAAGCTCGCCTGCCTCGCCGCCGATGGCCACCTCGCCGCCGGTGCGACCTGGGTGCAGGAGAGCGTGATCGGCAGCCGTTTCGAAGGCCGGTGGCAGCTCGCCGCCGACGAACGCGCCATCCTGCCCGCGATCACCGGCCGCGCCTGGATCACGGCCGAGGCGACGCTGCTGCGCGCCGACGACGATCCGTTCCGCGACGGCATCGTCGCCTGACCCGCGGCACCCGCTCGCGATGGATGCACGCGCGCGCCCGGTCGATGTCGCCGTCGTCGGCGGGGGCATCGTCGGCTGCGCCTGCGCGCTCGCGGCGGCGCAAGCCGGCTTGAGCGTGGCGGTGTTCGAGGCGCAGCGCGTGGGCGCGGGCGCGACGGCCGCCGGCATGGGCCACCTGGTCGTGATCGACGACGACCCGGCGGAGCTCGCGCTGGCGCGGCTGTCGATGCGGCTGTGGGCCGAGTGGGATGGCTGGCGCCGCATCGAGCGCCGCACGACCGGCACGCTGTGGCTCGCCGAGACCGATGCGCAGGCTCGGGCCGCGCACGCCAAGCTCGCGCGTCTCGCCGCGGCCGGCTGGCCCGCCGAGTGGCTGGACGCGCCGGCGCTGCGCCAGACAGAGCCGGCGCTGGCGCGCGACCTGGCGGGCGCGTTGCACGTGCTCGGCGACGAGGTCGCGTTCGGCCCCGAGATGGCCGCGCGCCTCGCTGCCGACCTGCGCGCGCTCGGCGGCGCGGTGCACGAGGCGAGCCCGGTCGACGCCTTGACCGACGACGGCCTCCAGCTCGCCGACGGCGCGCGCGTGGCCGCGGGCCACGTGCTGCTCGCGGCGGGCTGCGACAGCGTGCGGCTGTGGCCCGGCGTTTCGCCGCTCGCGTTGCGGCCGCGCAAGGGCCAGCTCGCGATCACCGATCGCCATCCCGGCTACATCCGCCACGCGCTGGTCGAGTTCGGCTACATCGACAGCGCGCACGGCAGCGACGACGAGTCGGTCGCGTTCAATGCGCAGCCGCGCGTGTCCGGCCAGGTGTTGCTCGGCTCGTCGCGCAGCTTCACGGACACCTCGCCCGCGCTCGACGCCGCGCTGCTCGCGCGCATGGTGCGCCGCGCGCAGCGCTTCCTGCCCGACATCGGCTGCCTGCAGCTGCTGCGCGCCTGGGCCGGCTTCCGGCCCGCGACGCCGGATGGCCGCCCGCTGATCGGCCGTATACCGGGTGATGTATCGACACGCTCGACGCGCTGGGTCGCGACCGGCCACGAAGGCCTGGGCCTGACGACCGCGACGGGCACCGCCCGCGTCTGGCTCGACCTGCTGCTCGAGCGCGCCGCCACGATCAACCCGACGCCGTACGCGCCTGATCGTCGGATGGGAGTGCCGGCGTGAAGCCCGTCGTGCTGCCGACCATGGCGCCCGCGCTCGAGAACGACTGGATCGCGGTGAGCGTCGACGGCCGCGCGCTGGCCGTCGCGCGCGGCACGGTGGTCGCCGCGGCGCTCGAGATCGCGGCGGCCGGGCAGGGCGGCCGCGTCTCGCCGTCGGGCGCGCGGCGGCAGGCGTTCTGCGGCATGGGCGTGTGTGGCGAGTGCCGCGTCACGGTCGACGGCGTCGCGCACCGGCTCGGCTGCCAGGTGGCGTGCGCGGCGGGCATGTCGATCGAGCGCGAGGCCTGACGCGATGAGCACTCGCAGCACCGAGGACGTCGAACTCTCGGCCGATGTCGTGGTCGTCGGCGGTGGCCCCGCGGGCCTGTGCGCCGCGCTCGCCGCCGCGCAGGACGGCCTGGCCGTCACGATGCTCGATGCCGCGGCGCACGCCGGCGGGCAGGTCTGGCGCGCGAAGCGGGGCATCGTGGCGGACGAGGTCGCGCGCGCGCTCGCGGCGCAGGCGCGCGCCGGCGTGCGCGTGCTCGCGGGGACGCGTGTCGTGATGCCGTTGCCCGGCCAGGGCCTGCTGGTCGACGGCCCCGACGGCGCGCGGCGGCTGCACTGGCGGCGCCTGATCCTGGCCACCGGCGCGCGCGAGCGGCTGCTGCCGTTCCCGGGCTGGACGTTGCCCGGCGTGTTCGGCGCGGGTGGCCTGCAGGCGCTCGCGAAGGGCGGCTGGCCGGTCGAAGGACGGCGTGTCGTCGTCGCGGGCACCGGGCCGCTGCTGCTGGCCGCGGCCGCCACGCTGCGAGGCGAGGGCGCCGAGGTCGTCGCCGTCGCCGAGGAAGCCACGATGTCGTCGCTCGCGCGCTTCGCCGTGCGGCTGCTGCGCCATCCGCGCCAGGGCGTGGCCGCGCTGCGACTCGCGCGGGCGCTGGCCGGCGTCGCGCTGTCGATGGGCACGCGCGTGGTCGCCGCCGAAGGCGACGGGCGCGTGCAGCGGGTGCGGCTCGCATCCGCCGCCGGCGAGCGGGTGATCGACTGCGACGCGCTCGCCGCCGGCTGGGGGCTCGTGCCGCAGACCGAGCTGGCCGAAGCGCTCGGCTGCGCGATCGCGCCGCGCTTTGGCGCCGCGGCCATCGAGGTCGACGCGCGGCAGCGGACGAGCGTCGACGGCGTCTTCGCGGCCGGGGAGTGCGCGGGCGTCACCGGCATGGCGGCCGCGCAGCTGCAGGGCCGCATCGCCGGCGAGGCCACGGCGCATGAGTTGAGTGGACGGCGACGCGCCTTCGACGTGGAGTCGACCTCGCCGGACGCGCGCGACGCGCCGCTGCCGCTCGACGCCCGCCTGCGGCGTCGCCTCGTGCGCGAATTCCGCTTTGCCGGCGCCGTCGCCGCCGCCTTCCCCGTGCCCGCCGACTGGGGCGCGCGGCTGCGCGACGACACGCTCGTCTGCCGCTGCGAGGATGTCCCGTGGTCGGCCCTGCGCGACTGCGCCGACCTGCGCGCCGCCAAGCTCGCGACGCGATGCGGCATGGGCCATTGCCAGGGTCGGCTCTGCCACGACGCGCTGGCCATGATCCGCCTGCTGCCACGACTGCCCGTGCGCGCGCCGCTGATGCCCGTCGCGCTCGAGACGCTGCTGGCCGCGGCGCCGACGCCGCACGATCGCGACGATTCTTTGCCCACCGAGGAGCCCTTGCCATGACGACCGAGATCACCTGGGACGGCGTGATGCCCGCCATCACCACGCCCTTCACCGCAGACGGCGACGTCGACCACGCCTTCCTCGCCGAGCACGCGCGCTGGATGGTGGACGCCGGCTGCACCGGCATCGTCGCGCTCGGCTCGCTCGGCGAGGCCGCGACCCTGTCGGTGCCCGAGAAGCTCGACGTGCTGCGCACGCTCGCCAAGGCGCTCGACGGCCGCGTGCCGCTGGTCGCGGGCATCGCGGCACTGTCCACCGACGAGGCCTGCGGCCTGGCGCGCGAGGCCGCGGCCGCCGGCTGCGCGGGGTTCATGGTGCTGCCGCCGTACGTGTACTCGAGCGACTGGCGCGAGATGCGCGCGCACGCGTCGGCCGTCATCGCGGCCACGGCGCTGCCGTGCATGCTCTACAACAACCCGCTCGCCTACCGCACCGACTTCCGTCCCGAGCACGTCGCCGAGCTCGCATCGCGGCACGCGAACCTCGTCGCGATCAAGGAGTCGAGCGCCGACGTGCGCCGCGTCACCGCGATCCGCCACCTGCTGGGCGACCGGTTGAAGCTGCTCGTCGGCGTGGACGACCTGATCGTCGAAGGCATCGAGGCCGGCGCGACGGGCTGGGTGGCCGGGCTGGTCAATGCGATGCCGGTGGAATCGGTGCGGCTGTTCGAGCTCGCGCTGCGCGGGCGCAGCGACGCCGCCGCCAAGGCGCAGGCCGACGCGCTCTACCGCTGGTTCGTGCCGCTGCTGGTGCTCGATACCGTGCCCAAGTTCGTGCAGCTGATCAAGCTCGTGCAACAGCAGGTCGGCCGCGGCAGCGAACGCGTGCGCGCGCCGCGACTCGTGCTGGAGGGCTCCGAGCGCGAAGCCACGCTGGCACTGATCGCGGAAAAACTCGCGACGCGCCCGGACCTGGCCTGAGCGGCGCATGACGATGGACACGCCAGACGCCGGCGCGCCGAGGCGACGCGTGACGCGGGCTTCGACCTGCGTGCATTCCATGACACCGTGCTCGCGCCGGGTTCGGTACCCTTGACGGTATTGAAAGGGCAGGTCGACGCGTGGATCGCGCGCGAGGCCGCGCCCTGATGTCCCGGCCCGCCCTGGCCGAAAGAACGAGGAACGCCGTGCCCGCTGTCTCGAAGATCTCCCGACCGTCCACGCCGCTCGGCGTGCTCTGCGCCGCCCTGTTCGTGGCGGGCCTGTGCGGCGCGGCGGGCGTCGCGCGCGCGCAGGCGTCCGCGCCGGCGGCGGCCATGCCGGCCGCTTCCGCGCCTGCCGCGAAGAAGCCGCGCACGACCGCGGACATCCTGCGCGAGGCGCCGGCCAGCGCGTGGCGCACCG
>JASLEM010000150.1 GCA_030151165.1 Burkholderiaceae bacterium | reverse complement strand
GCGCATCGGCGACGACGTCGACATCGGCGCGAACACCTGCATCGACCGCGGCGCGCTCGATGACACCGTGCTGGAGGACGGCGTCAAGCTGGACAACCAGATCCAGATCGGCCACAACTGCCACATCGGCGCGCACACGGTCATGGCCGCCTGCGTGGGCATCGCGGGCAGCACCAAGGTCGGGCGCAACGTCCTGATCGGCGGCGCCGCGATGATCCAGGGGCACATCGAGATCGCCGACGGCGTGACGGTGTCGGCCTCGACGATGGTGATGCACTCGCTGCGCAAGAAGGGCGTCTACACGGCGATCTTCCCGGTCGACGACCACGCCAGCTGGGAAAAGAACGCGGTGACGCTGCGCAACCTGTACGCGCTGCGAGAGCGTGTCCGGGCGTTGGAAAAGACGCTCGACAAGAAAGAATGAGAACTCCCATGTTGATGGACATCCACCAGATCCTGAAGAAGCTGCCGCACCGCTACCCGTTCCTGCTCGTCGACCGCGTCGTCGAGTACGAGAAGGACGTGCGCATCAAGGCGTTGAAGAACGTGACGATGAACGAGCCGTTCTTCCAGGGCCACTTCCCGAACCGCCCGGTGATGCCGGGCGTGCTGATGCTCGAGGCGCTGGCGCAGGCGTCGGCGCTGCTGTCGTTCTCGTCGGAAGGCGAGGAGTCGAACGGCGAGCGCCTGTACTACTTCGTCGGCATCGACGGCGCGCGCTTCAAGCGCGTGGTGGAGCCGGGCGACCAGCTGATCCTCGAGTCGAAGATCGAGCGCAAGAAGTCGAACATCTACAAGTACAGCACCATCGCGACGGTCGACGGCGAACTGGCCGTCGAGGCGACGCTGATGTGCACCGTGCGCGCCGTCGACGCCTGAGCCGAGACGAGAACAAGACGCGGGAACGCCCATGACCCAGATCCACCCGACCGCGATCGTCGACCCGGCGGCCGAACTCGACCCGTCCGTCACCGTCGGCCCGTACGCGGTGATCGGCCCGCACGTGCGCATCGCGGCAGGCACCACCGTCGGCCCGCACTGCGTGATCGAGGGCCGCACGACGATCGGCCGCGACAACAAGTTCTTCCAGTTCGGCTCGATCGGCGCGATGCCGCAGGACATGAGCCACGGCGACGAGATCACCGAGCTGCACATCGGCGACCGCAACACGATCCGCGAGTTCTGCACGCTCAACACCGGCACGCGCAAGGAAGACGGCATCACGCGCATCGGCAGCGACAACTGGATCATGGCCTACGTCCACGTCGCGCACGACGTGCGCCTGGGCGACCGCACCGTGCTCGCCAACGGCGTGACGCTCGCCGGGCACGTGCATGTCGGCGACTGGGCGGTCGTCGGCGGCCTCACCGGCGTGCACCAGTTCGTGCATGTCGGCGCGCACGCAATGGTCGGCTTCCAGGCGCATGTGAGCCAGGACATCCCGCCCTTCATGACCGCCGACGGCAACCCGCTCGCGCTGCGCGCGGTCAACCTCACGGGCCTGAAGCGCCGCGACTTCACCGCCGAACAGATCACCGCCATCCGCAACATGCACAAGGCGCTGTACCGCAAGGGCCAGCCGCTGGAGCTCGCCAAGGCGGAGATCGAGGCGATGCGCGGCGACGACGCGAGGATCAACGGCGACGTCGACACGATGCTGTCCTTCATCGCCAACGCCACGCGCGGCCTCGTCCGGTAGCCCGATCTTGACGAGCCCCGCGCCCGGCGAGACGACTGCGGCGAAGGCCGTCGCCGCAGCCACGCCCTTCGCCGCCCCGGTTGCCGCGCCGGCCGCGCCGGCCGCGGCCTCGCAGTTCGCCTCCGCGTTCTCCGCGGCCGGCAGCGACACCCTGCGGCTCGGCATGGTCGCGGGCGAGACCTCCGGCGACCTGCTGGCCGGCCTGCTGCTGCAAGGCCTGAAGAAGCGCTGGCCCGCGCTCGCCGCCGGCGGGATCGGCGGCCCGCGCATGACCGCGCTCGGCTTCGACGCGTGGTGGCCGGCCGAGAAGCTGTCGCTGTTCGGCTATGTCGACGTGCTGATGCACTACCGCGAGCTCGTGGGCATCCGCAATGCGCTCGGCGACCGCCTGCTCGCGGAACGGCCGGACGTCTTCGTCGGCGTCGACGCGCCCGACTTCAACTTCGGGCTCGAGAAGCGCCTGAAGGACGCCGGCATCAAGACCGTGCACTTCGTCTGCCCGTCGATCTGGGCATGGCGCGGCGAGCGCGTGAAGACGCTCGCGGCGTCGGCCGACCACGTGCTGTGCCTGTTCCCGTTCGAGCCCGACCTGCTGCGCGAGCACGGCATCAAGGCGACCTTCGTCGGCCACCCGCTCGCGGAAGTGATCCCGATCGAGCCGCCGCGCGCCGAGGCCCGCGCCGCGCTGGACCTGCCGGACGACGCGCAGGTCGTCGCGCTGCTGCCCGGCAGCCGGCGCAGCGAGATCAGGCTGATCGCACCGCGCATGCTCGCGGCCGCCGCGCTGATGCACCGCGAGCGCCCGGCCCTGCGCTTCGTGCTGCCGGTGGCGCACGGGATGCGCGCGCTGGTCGAGCCGCTGCTGGCGCGCCACGCGCCGGGCGTGCCCATCGCGCTGCTGGACGGCCGCTCGCACGACGCGCTCGCGGCCTGCGACGTCACCATCGTCGCCAGCGGCACGGCCACGCTCGAGGCCGCGATGTTCAAGCGGCCGATGGTCATCACCTACGTCGTCAACTGGTTCAACGCGATGCGCATGCGGCGCCTGCGCCTGCAGCCGTGGGTCGGCCTGCCCAACGTGCTGTGCCGCGACTTCATCGTCCCGGAACTTTTGCAGGAAGCCGCGACCCCGCAGGCGCTCGCGCGAGAGACAATCGCGTGGCTGGACGACGCTGCGCGCCGCGAGCGCGTGCGCGTCCGCTTCCACGAACTTCACCACCTGCTGCGCCGAGACACGGTGCGGGAGTCCGCCGATGCCATCGCGCAAGTTGTCCAGGCCTGAACAGATCTCGCTCCGGTTCGACGCGAACGACGGGCTGGTGGCGGGCGTCGACGAAGCCGGTCGCGGGCCGCTCGCCGGGCCGGTCGTGGCCGCGGCGGTGATCCTCGACGACCTCAAGCGCATCAAGGGCCTCAACGATTCGAAGCAGCTGACGCCGGCGAAGCGCGAGCGCCTGTTCGACGAGATCCGCGCCCACGCGCTGGCCTTCTGCATCGCCGAGGCGACGGTCGCGGAGATCGACACGCTCAACATCCTGCACGCCACGATGCTCGCGATGAAGCGCGCCGTCGAGGGCCTGCGCCTGCCGCCGCACAAGGTGCTGGTCGACGGCAACCGCCTGCCGCGCATCAAGGTGCGCGCGGAGGCCGTCATCGGCGGCGACGGGCTGGTCGCGTCGATCGCGGCGGCGTCGATCCTGGCCAAGGTCACGCGCGACCGCATCTGCGTCGAGCACGAGCAGCGCTGGCCGCAGTACGGCTTCGGCACGCACAAGGGCTACGGCACGGCCGCGCACCTGGCGGCGCTCGACGAGCACGGCCCGTGCGACTGGCACCGCCGTTCGTTCGAGCCGGTGCGCGTCGCGGCGCTGCGCCACGCGTGCGTCGTCTCCGAATGACCGTCATCCGCCAGGTCATCTCGCGCCACAACGATCTCTTCAAGGATCTGCGCAGGCTGCTGTCCGAGCCGACGGCCTACCGCAAGCTGGGCCGCGTCTGGCTGGAGGGCGACCACCTGTGCCGTGCGCTGCTGGAGCGCGGCCACGTGCCGGTGCGCGCGATCGTCACCGATTCGGGCTGGGCCGACCCGACGCTGAACTCGCTCGCGCGCAGCGCGCCCGAGGTCGTCTGCATTCCCGATGCGCTGATGCGCGAACTGAGCGGGCTCGAGTCGCCGCAACCGATCGGCTTCCTGATCGACGCCAGCGCGGACGTCGCGCCGCGGGTCGGCGTCGACACGGTGGTGCTCGATCGGCTGCAGGATCCGGGCAACGTCGGCAGCATCCTGCGCAGCGCGTCGGCGATGGGTTGCCGCCAGGTCGTCGCGCTGAAGGGCACGGTGGCGCTGTGGTCGCCCAAGGTGCTGCGCGCCGGCATGGGGGCGCACTTCGCGCTGACGCTGGTCGAGGGCGCGTCGGCCGACGTGCTTTCCACGCTCGGCGTCCCCGTCGTCGGCACGCACCTGCGCGACGCCGTCTGGCTGCACGACACCGCGCTGCCCGACCCGCTCGCGTGGGTCTTCGGCCATGAAGGGCAGGGCATGAGCGACGCCGTCGCCGCGGCGTGCACGGTGCGCGTGCGCATCGCGCAGCCGGGCGGCGAGGAGTCGCTCAACGTCGCGGCGGCGGCGGCGATGTGCCTCTACGAGTCGGCGCGCCAGCGGGCCGCGCGCTCGCGCTGAGCGCCGCGGTCAGCCGTTTGCGATGCGGCTGACGAGGGCGCGCGCGTACGCGCTGGTCGTCGCGCTGCCGCCGAGGTCGCGGGTGCGCACGTTGTCGATGTTGAGCGTCGCGGAAACCGCCGACCGCAGCCGCGCGGCGAGTTCGTTGAGCCTGCAGTGCTCCAGCATCATCGCGGCGGCGAGCAGCACGGCGGTCGGGTTGGCGGCGTCCTTGCCGGCGATGTCCGGCGCCGAGCCGTGCACGGCCTCGAAGATCGCGGCGTCGGCGCCGATGTTCGCGCCCGGCGCGAGCCCCAGGCCGCCGACGAGGCCGGCGACGAGGTCGGACAGGATGTCGCCGAACAGGTTGGTCGTGACCAGCATGTCGAACTGCCACGGGTTGACGACCAGCTTCATCGCGCAGGCGTCGATGATGACGGTGTCGAGCTCGAAGCGGCCCTGGTACTCGCGCTCGTAGAGGTCGAGGCCGGTCTCCAGGAAGATGCCCGTGAGCGCCTTCATGATGTTGGCCTTGTGGACGATCGTCACCTTCTTGCGGCCGGTGGCGATGGCCTGCTCGAACGCGAAGCGCAGGATGCGGCGGCTGCCGGCGCGCGTGTTGATGCCCGTGGCCATCGCGACGGCGTGCGGATCGTCGTCGATCTGCACGAAGTGCTCGTGGCCGATGTAGAGGCCCTCGAGGTTCTCGCGCACGACGACGAGGTCGATGTCGTCGAAGCGGCCGCCCGGGATCACCGTGCGGGCGGGGCGCAGGTTGGCGTAGAGCTGGAACTCCTCGCGCAGCCGCACGTTCGACGAACGGTAGCCGCCGCCGGACGGCGTTTCGAGCGGCCCCTTGAGCGCGAGGCGCGTGCGGCGGATGCTCGCGAGCGTCGCGGCGGGCAGCGGGTCGCCCGCGGCCTTCACGCCGGCCAGGCCGGCGACCTGGGCGTCCCATTCGAACGGCGCGCCGAGCGCGTCGAGCACGGCGACCGTCGCGTCGACGATCTCGGGGCCGATGCCGTCGCCGGCGATCAGGGTGGCGGGGATCTTGGGGGTCATCGCGAGGCTCTCGGGTCGTGGGATCGGTGGAGGGTAGCCGTCACCAGATGACCTTGTCCGGCTTGATGTCGCGCATGATCGTCGCGGCGATCTCCTCGATCGACTTGTGCGTCGACGACAACCAGCCGATGCCCTCGCGCTTCATCATCGATTCGGCCTCGCGCACCTCGTAGCGGCAGTTGTCCAGCGACGCGTACTTGCTGTTCGGCCGGCGCTCGTTGCGGATCTGCGTGAGGCGCTCGGGGTCGATCGTCAGGCCGAAGCACTTGGCCTTGTACGGCGCGAGCGACGACGGCAGCTGGCCGCGCTCGAAGTCCTCGGGGATCAGCGGGTAGTTGGCGGCCTTGATGCCGTGCTGCATCGCCAGGTACAGCGTGGTGGGCGTCTTGCCGCAACGGCTGACGCCGACCAGGATGACGTCGGCGGACGTCAGGTTGCGCGAGGACTGGCCGTCGTCGTGCGCGAGCGAGAAGTTGATCGCCTCGATGCGCTCGTTGTATTCCTCGCTCTTGGCCGCGTCCGAGAAACGGCCGACGCGGTGGTTCGACTTCATCCCGAACTCGAGCTCCAGCGGCTCGACGAAGGTGCGGAACATGTCCATCACGACGCCGGCGCAGGTGTTGGCGGTCAGCACCTGCCGCACGTTCTCGCTGGCCATCGTGATGAAGACGATCGGCTTCTTGCCCTCGGCCTTGGCCGTGTGGTTGATCTCCTCCACGACGGCCTGGGCCTTCTCGATGGTGTCGATGAACGGCCGGCGCACCTTGCGCGGGCGGGCCTCGAACTGGGCCAGGATCGAGTTGCCGAAGGTCTCGGCTGTGATCCCGGTGCCGTCGGAGACGAAGAAGACGGTGCGATTGGGCATGTTGCGAGTCGGGTCGGGGCGACCTGCTGAAGAATGGCTGAATAATCCCGCGGGAACGTTCCCCGTGGATTCTTAGGCGTGTTGTCCTACCCGATGATAGGCAGATCGTCCGTAGAATCCCGGCCAACTGACTTCTAAATCTTCCCGAACGCCACTTTTCCCCATGGCCTGCGTCGACCGAGAACAAGAATCCAGACATGTCGACGTCCACGGCGGGGTGAAGGGCGGGCGGGGCCCGGTTTTTCATCATCAAGGAGCTTTCCCATGTCCAACCCCAACCTGGCGGCCGCCCTGGTCGTCCCGTTCGAACAACTGAGGATGACCGACGTCGAGGCGGTCGGCGGCAAGAACGCCAGCCTCGGCGAAATGATCAGCCAGCTCGCCGCCAGCGGCGTGCGCGTGCCGGGCGGCTTCGCCACGACGGCGCACGCGTTCCGCGAGTTCCTGAAGTTCGGCGGCCTGACCGAGCGCATCGCGCAGCGCCTGAAGTCGCTCGACACCGACGACGTCCGCGCGCTGGCCGAGGCCGGCGGCGAGATCCGCCGCTGGATCGAGGACGCGCCGTTCCCGCCGGAGCTCGAGAAGTCGGTGCGCGAGGAATTCGCGCGCCTGTCCGCGAGCGATCCGAACGCGTCGTTCGCGGTGCGCTCGTCGGCCACGGCCGAAGACATGCCCGACGCGTCCTTCGCCGGTCAGCAGGAGACCTTCCTGAACGTCGTCGGCATCGACGGCGTGCTGCACAAGATGAAGGAAGTCTTCGCGTCGCTCTACAACGACCGCGCGATCAGCTACCGCGTCCACAAGGGCTACGCCGACACCGACGTCGCGCTGTCCGCCGGCGTGCAGCGCATGGTGCGCTCCGACCTCGGCGCCGCCGGCGTGATGTTCACGCTCGACACCGAGAGCGGCTTCACCGACGTCGTCTTCATCACGTCCAGCTACGGCCTGGGCGAGACGGTGGTGCAGGGCGCCGTGAACCCGGACGAGTTCTACGTCCACAAGCCCGCGCTGGCCGCCGGCAAGTTCCCCGTCATCCGCCGCTCGCTCGGCTCCAAGCTGATCCGCATGGAGTTCGCGACGCCCGAGGAGAAGGCGAAGGACGGCAAGCTCGTGCGCACGATC
>JASLEM010000117.1 GCA_030151165.1 Burkholderiaceae bacterium | reverse complement strand
TGGTGGCTCACCCGCCGTGCCGTGGTTGGGGTCGCCTTGCGAAGCTTGCTAAGCCGCGTCCCGACGAGCTCGAGCTTGGCTTCTTTGCGGTGGACTTCGTTCGGCAGTACGGCGGTGTGATTGAGCACCCCTACGGTTCCGACCTGTGGCCTGCAGCTGGGTTGCCCAGGCCGGGCGAGTTCGACGAGTACGGCGGCTGGACGGTTCTTGTCGATCAAGGGTGGTGGGGCCACTACGCGCCCAAGCCGACTTGGCTCTACGTCGTGGGTATGCCTCGTCATCACCTCGATGGCTTGCCTGTGGAGGCCCTGCGTCGCAAGGGGCGCACGCTTGCAATGCAGCCCGCTGACCGAGAGCGCACGCCGCGTCTGTTCGCGGAGTTCCTCGTCCGGCTTGCGGGGCGGTGTTACGTGCCGCGCGGTCGGGTTGTTACGCCCGTCGATCGCCAGCGGTTACCTGCCGCCGGCGTGAGCTGTTACGCCGACCTGGCGAACGCTGAAACATCCGCCGGCGGTGAGCTGTTACTCGCGCCTGGTGGCGGCTGTTACCCCGAGCTGCGCGGCGCTGTTGCAGGTGTCGCGGTTACTTCCGGCGCCGTGATGCCGTTGCAAGTTGCTGGGGGCCCGCTGTGACGCGCGGGGGGCTGGGGGGCACCCCCAGTACTAGCCTTGTCCTTCTGGACGGCCAGCGGAGCGATGCGGGCCTGTCTCGGGCGTTCGTCGCGTGCGCGGTGCCGGCGCGCCGATCTGCCGGCCGCGCGCTCTCGATGCTGTTCCGTGCGTGCCGCGGTGCTGCACCGGCAGGGGACGGACGGACGCGGGGCGCAGAGCGCCACGAGGACGGCCGGCCGCAGGCCGGCCTAGATTTATTCCTAGGACACAACAGAACAACACGGGGGAGCGATGCCGCGTAAGCGTCTAGTCGCCCCCTTGCAGCTCGACCTGTTCGAGCAGGCAAAAGAAAACCCCGGCGCTGCGTCAACAGCCCGGGGCGGTGATCAAACCCACAATGCAGGTGAGTTCAATGTTTCGCACAATACACGGGGAAGTGTTCGAGGGCAAGCCGAGCGCGGATCGGTTCAAGGTCACGCTTCACGATCTGGGGCACGGCCATCGCGAGGCGTGCGTACAGAGGGCGATTGATTGGGCCTATGTAGGGCCCCTGCACCCTGAGTCGATAAACGCCCAGATCGCGCGCGGAGAGCGGCCCGACGAGGACGCCGAGGAAAGGGCGGAGGCCAATCGCAGGCGTGCAGCTCGACGAGCGAAGGCGAACGTCCGGCGCAAGTGCAAGGCGCAGGGCCTCGACAACCTGCTGACGCTGACGTACCGGGCTAACCAGACCGATCAAACGCTGTGCGAGGCCCATCTGAAAGAGTTCCTGCGGCTCATGCGGAAGAACCTTCGAGGGTTCGGCTACGTGGCGTGCTTTGAGCAGCAAAAACGCGGTGCGTGGCATGTGCATTTGGCAGTGCAAAAGTTGCCGGCTTTGATGGAAGCGCGCAACGGTGTTCGGGTCAAGTCGTTCAACGTGGTGCGTGCGCTTTGGCGGCATGTCGTTGGCGACCTCGGCGGCAACATCGATGTTGGCCGCTGGAAGGGGACCGCGCGGAAGAGTGCCGCGAAGTGCGCGGCCTATATCTCGAAGTACGTGCTTAAGATGTTCGAGGCCGGTGAGGATCATTCGAAGCGCTTCCGCGCGTCGCGATGCGAGCTGCCAAAGCCGACGCAAATGCAGTTTCAGCGTGCAAGCTTGGCAGAGGTGATGGAGCTGGTGGTTAGCTATGCATGCGAGCAGGGGCAGGTCATCGCAACGTCCTGGCTTTCCGAGTTCAAGGATGTTTATTTCATTGCAAGTGAGCCGATTTCGCAGCCCATCTTTCGGCAATAGGGATTCCTAGCGATCGCTATGCTTCGCGAAAACTAGGGAGTTGGGGAATGCGGATTGGGTACGCTCGCGTTAGCACAAGCGAGCAGGACACGGCGCTGCAGGTGCGCCAGTTTCGGTCGGCTGAGGTCGACGTGTATTTCGAAGACGCGGCGAGTGGCGTCAAGGTGCGGCCCGAGCTGGACAAGCTGGTCAGCTGGCTGCAGCCTGGGGACGAGGTGGTCGTCTACAAGGTCGACCGCATCGCTCGGAGTCTCGATGGCTTGCTGCGCGTGCTGACAGCGATAGCGGCGCGTGGCGCGCAGTTTCGCAGCCTGACGGAGCCGTTTGATACGACGACCATCACGGGCCGGCTGATGCTGCAAATGCTCGGGGCGTTTGCGGAGTTTGAACGAGGAATGATCCGTGAGCGGTGCGCGGCCGGAAGGGCGGCGGCGGTCGCACGGGGAGTGCGCCTTGGTCGGCCTCGGTCGTTCAGCTATGAGCGAATGGTCGAGCTGCGTTCGCAGGGCTTGACCTGTAGGGAGGTTGAGCGGTCAATGGGGCTGAAACGTGGAACAGTTCACGCTGCTTTGGGGCGGCTCGGGCTGCCTACGGTCGGGGTTGTTTCTTGAGTAACCGACTTTTGTACAATATCGTTCGTAACATGCCCTGCAGCTTCGCCACTTTGTGGCTCGGAGGCTGTGCCTCTAGGGCTGCGACGGTTGTCCAGTGCTCGATGCTTTCGCCCAGCAGGCGCGCAAGGTCGGCGGCAACTATCGGCGTGAGTCGTCCGCGGATTTGCGCTACGGAGAGGGTGGTGCGGCTCACGCCGAGCTGCTTGCACCAGAAGGCTTGGCTTGGTTCTTGATTTAGGGCCTTGTGCAGGAGCTGGAGGCTCTTGTCTGGTTCGCTGGTGTGCATTTCTTCACTCCGTGGGTTGGTGTTTACGCGGCGTCATCATAGATCGCCTCTTGTTTACTGTGAGTAAACAAGTTATCGTCCAGCATGTTTACGGTGTGTAAACAGTCTCGGGGGGAACCCCGCCACCAACATGCTTAGGGCGAACATGAACGTTTTTCTCCAAATCCTCAAGGTCAACCCGATCCGCGAGGGCGTCGGCAAGCAGTCGGGCAATGCGTACCGCATGCAAGACGCGGAATGCCTGATCCTCGATGAGGCCGGCGCAGTCGACCAGGTCGGCGTGCTGATGCTCTCGAAAGAGCAGGTTGGCGTGACGCAGCCGGGCACGTACCTCGGTTCGTTCGCGATGCGCGCGAGCACGGCGCGCGATGGCGGTCGCAAGATCGAGGCGGTGCTCACCGGCCTGACGCCTGTGCACAAGACGCCGAAGGGCTTCGTTCCGGTGGATGCGTCGAAGGCCGCTTGATGCCTTCGCCGCACTACGTCACGGACGGGGAGCTGCCCGAGGTGTTGCTGACCGTCACCGAGGCTGAGGCGCGGGCCTTCCGGGCCGTTGCTGCGGCCCGTTCGCGGTTCCTGAAGGCGCGCGGCACTTCGCAGGTCGCGGAGGCCTCGGAGGCCCTCGATTTCGCGCTGTCGGACAGGGCGATCGCGCTCTTCCTGGACTTGCTGGTGGACGAGCTGCCGCCGGGTTGGGGCGCGCAATGAGGGCGTTCCTTGCTCGCGTCGCGTACCGCGTGGCCATCTGGGGTTGCGTCGCTGTCGTGGTGACGTTGATCCGGCACTTCGCCCGCTGAAATTTCCCTCGGCCCGCCCGCGATGGGCGTAGCGAGCGGGCCTTCATCAATACGTCCCTGGGTATCTCTCCATGAACAAGAATCTGCTGGCCCGTCTGGGTCAATCGCGCTTCGCCAAGCTGGCGACCCTCACGGCGCTGGTGTCGACCGCCGCGCAGGCCGCGCACGCCGACGGCGGCGCCGCTGCCACTGCCACTGCTGCCATCAGCTCGGCGCAGGCCGACGCGCTGACGGTCGCGGGTGCCCTGGTGTCGATGGGCGTCGCGATCTGGGGTGCGATGTACCTCTACCGCAAGTTCTTCAAGTAAAAGGACGCGCGGCCATGGACGGAGTCTCTGTCGGCGTTTTCTGTTATCGGTCGCCCGATGACGCGGCGTCGGCGGCGTGCTCTGCCGTCTCGGGTGTGACCTCGGCCGGGGTCACTTCCTGCGAGGGGGCTTCCGTGGTTGGCGGCGTGCTGACGTACATGCTGAACGTTGACGGGGCGGGCGGGCGAGTCTCGCGCCCCGTGAGCGTTTCGCTCCCTGGCTGCGAGCCGTTCGACATGGTGTCGGCCGGGCCGATCCTCGCGGCGTTCCTTGTCGCTGCGGTCACCATCGTGTCCGCACGCATGGTCTACACCAAGGTGTTTAACCGTGAGACTTTCTGACTATGCCCGGCCCGTTCGCTCTGCTCTCCGTGGTCTTGGTTTGCGCGCTCTTGTGGCTTGCGTCGCAGGGTTGGGACTGACCTCCAGCGCCTGGGCTGGCATCACCCTTTCCGCATTTCCTCCGAACCCCGGTGTGTTGCCCGGTGGCGGTTGGCAGTGGAGCCCGGGCACGACGTTCGGCAATCCGACTGGCCCGCGCGCATGGGTTGATGGGGTCTACCAGGGGCTGCGGGGCGTGGCGGCGACTGACAGCGTGGCGATCGCAGGGCCTGCGGGCGAGCTGGCGGTCACTGTGACCGAGACAGTCGGTATCGACGCGGCGGTAGCGGCCGTCGCGACCTGTGTTGCATCGGTCGTGTGCCTGGGCGTCGCCTCGGTTGGTGCGAGCATCTTGGCGAGTCACGGGCTCCATAACTCGGTTGATATCGATGGCAACGGCACGGCGTCGGCGGTTGCCCATGATGGGCAGTTGGACTACGACCCGGGCGTCGAGCCGCAGAAGCAGCGGACGGTGTATCACGCCTACCACGATCCCTATGTCCACGTGGACACGCCCGACCTGCAGGCGGCGTGTGCGGCGATGTTTTCCGGGCTGTTGCAACAGGCTGAGCATGACGCGCCGGGGCGTGGCAGGTTCTATCAGCGGGGATGTCGTGACACCGGCAACGGCGGTGCGATGGATTGGGGCCAGTCGTTCACTTACGCGGAGTGCAACTACTACGGGCAGACGTGCCAGGACTACCTGATGACGGACACGTTTGGGGCGGACATCGTCGCCGGCATCTGGTGCCCGGCGCAGGTTGATATGGGCGACCCCGCGAACGACATTCCCGCCGGTGCTGCGGCCGATGCGCGTGGAAAGTGCCCGTTGCCTCGCGGGCAGCATCAGGCGATTCCGCCGGATCAAGCGCCTGGGCTGGTGAGTCAGGACAACCCGCAGGAGGCCGACAAGAAGTGGCCGCAAGCGGCGGGCGAGGCGGTCGACCACGGCGGGCAGTCGATCCCGGGCGCTTCCATTGGTTCCACGGGGCCGGCGTCGCAACAGGGTGCGACGACTTCGTCGTCGTCCACCGGCCCGGCGGGCACCACTACCTCGAGCACGACGCCGACGTATTACTACAAGTACGCGGGGGACAAGATCGAGGTGTCGACGGGTTCGACGACGACGTCGACAGACGCTAGCGGTAACACGACGACGACGGTGACGTCGCCCCCTCCGGCGACGGGCACGGGAACTGGAACGGGTACGGGTACGGGTACCGGCACGGGTAGTGGGTCTGGTGATTCCGCTAACCCGGACACGGAAGGGCTTTGCGCGGAATATCCCAATATCCTTGCGTGTCAGACGGTCGGCACTGCGCCAACCGATGCCGTGCCGAAGTCGACGGTCAATGCGCCCACGTACGCGCCTGAGGCGGTGAGCTTGCCGGCCGCGTGCCCGGACGACGTGAATGTGGCCGGCCACATGGTGTCGTACGGGCCGACCTGCTCGGCTGCGATTCAGGCGAAGCCGTGGATCCTCGTCGGGGCTGCTTTTGCCTCGCTGGTGATGGTGCTAGCCGTCGTGAGGACGATGTAATGGGCGGGCTGCTCGCTGCGCTGGCGTCCCTGGCGGCGCCGCTCGTCGCCCGAATCCTGCTCGCGGTCGGGTTCTCGGTTGTCACGTTCGCCGGCATGGACGCGGCCATCACGGCGCTGCGCGGGCAGCTCATGGGCTACCTGACGGGAGCGCCGCTCGCGGGCCTGCAGATCGCTGGCTTGGCCGGCGTCTGGATCGGCCTGGGGATGGTCTTCGGCGCGATTTCGTTCACGGTCGCGTGGTGGGCGATGACGAAGGCCGTTCGCATCACCAAGGGCTCGTAGCGTGGGCGTCCACACACTCATTACCGGGCTGAACGGCGCCGGCAAGACGCTCTACGCGGTGAGCGAGAAACTGCGGCCCTTGCGCGATGCGACGATCGAGTATCGCGGCGAGCTGATTCCGCGGCGGATCGTGCAAGGCGGCATCAACGGGCTGTTGATCGAGCACGAGCTGATGGAAGTCCCGGAGATCAATCCGGAGACGTTCCTCGACGAGTGGGCCACGCATACGCGCGAGCCGGGGACGCCGCCTGTTGACGGGGTGCTGTGCTCCATCTTGAATTGGTGGCTGTGGTGCAAGCCCGGTGACTTCATCGTCGTCGACGAGTGCCAGCGCGTGTTTCGGCCGATGGCCTCGGGCAAGCGCGTGCCGATGTTCATCAGCAAACTTGAGACGGCGCGGCACTACGGCGTTGAGTTCCTGTATCTCACGCAGCACCCGCAGCTCGTCCATCAAAACGTCCGGCGCCTGATCGGCCCGCACGAGAACGTGCGCCGCATTTTTGGCGGGTCGCGGACGATGATTTACCAGTGGGACACAGCGTCCGATCCCGACCGGATCGCGAAGGCGACGGCGCGCTACTGGAAGCACGATCCCTCGGCGTTCGCGCTCTACAAGTCGTCGGAGCTGCATCACAAGTTCGGGCAACGTCTGCCGCTCGCGGTGTGGGGAGTCGTGGTCGGTCTGGTCGCGTTGGTCGGTATGGGCTACTACCTCGCGACGCGCATGCATCACCGGTTCGGCGACGACACGTCGAAGTCGACAGGCGCGCCGGCCTCTTTGCCCGGCGCTGTGCCTGGTGCGGTGCCGAGTACTGCGCCTGGTGCTTCGCCTGGCGGCGCGGCGTCGCATGAGCTCACGGTGCAAGACGCGGTCGGTGGCAAGACGGAGCGCGCGTGGCCGGTCTACCGCGCCGAGCCATATCGCGTCGGTCGTGAGCCTCTCGACGGGCGCGCGGTGCAATACGAGGGCGGGTATGTCACTGGCAGCACGACGGTCGCATATTTCGGGCTGTTGATCGACGGGCAGCGCGTGTCGACTGTGACGCTTGCCCAGCTCGTCTCGATGGGCTACGCGTGGACGACGCTCGGGCCGTGTGTTGGCTCGCTGCGCTTCGGTCGCTTGGAGCGGTTGGTGACGTGCCCCAAGCGGGATAAGGTGGCGGTTCCCGACTCGCATTCGGTTGTGCCTGCTGCGGCGGCGTCCACGCCTGCTGGTGGTCCTCTTGCATAAAGTCTCGGTGCTGTTCGCGCGGGCTGACTCGGTCTATTTCGACCTCGTGTTTGATGTCTGGGACGCGGCGCGTGACGCGCGGGGCTATGAGGGCCACTGGCCTGTGGTGGCTCACCCGCCGTGCCGTGGTTGGGGTCGCCTTGCGAAGCTTGCTAAGCCGCGTCCCGACGAGCTCGAGCTTGGCTTCTTTGCGGTGGACTTCGTTCGGCAGTACGGCGGTGTGATTGAGCACCCCTACGGTTCCG
>JASLEM010000556.1 GCA_030151165.1 Burkholderiaceae bacterium | reverse complement strand
CATCGCCGCGTTCTCGGCGGGCAGGCCGAAGGCGTCCCAGCCCATCGGCATCAGCACGTTCATGCCCTTCATGCGCAGCTGGCGCGTGAGCATGTCGTTGATCGTGTAGTTGCGCACGTGGCCCATGTGCAGCTTGCCGCTGGGGTAGGGCAGCATCGAGCACGCGTAGAACTTCTCGCGGAGCTTTTCGCCGGGTTTGTCTTCGACGACACGGTAGGCGTCGGCGGCGCGCCAGTGCGCCTGGGCGGCGGCTTCGACCTCGGAGGGGACGTACTTTTCGTTCATGCCCCGATTGTAGGAGGCGGGGGCCTCGAAACCGCCGCGAAGGCTCATCCCGCGCCGATCCGGGCCGCGCGCCCTGCCGCGATCGCCGCGCTCGCCTTTCGCCGTTTAAAGTCGCGCATCACTTCCGGTACCGCATGAAAGCCTTCGCCGCCCTCGCCCTTCTCGCCTGCCCGCTGGCGCTGCTCGCGCAGCCGCGCGACCCGCACGACGCGCGGCCGGACCACGAACGGCACGTCGGCGTGCAGGTCGAGCAGCGCTGCGAGGCGCGGACGCTGATCGCCGTCGCGCACGTGCTGCACGTCGACCGGCTGCGCCAGCGTGGGCCGGACGAGCAGTTCGGCGAGTCGGACGCCACGGTCGAGGCCGCCGCCTGCCGGCGCCAGCCGACCGACCCGCGCCTGTTGATCGTCGCCGTGGCCTGGGACGACGGCGTGGCGTTCGAGAAGGCGTTCGCGGTGCTGCTGCTGGACGAGGCGCACGGCCGCGCGGTGTCGAGCTGGCGCGGCCGGCTGTTCGAGGACGCGGCGACCTCGGTGGTCCAGGGCAGCCTGTGGATCGACGTCGCCGACGACGAGCTCAGGCCGGGCGCGAGGGCCATCGGCGTCGACGTGTCGTATGCGTCCCACGTGCGGTGCGGGGAAGGCGGCTCGGGCGCCATGAGGTCGCTGTACGTCCAGGACGGCGACGCGCTTCGACCCGTGCTCGAAGGCCAGCTCATGTCCGCCTGGGAGATCGTCCAGTCGGGAGGGTGCGGCGCGAACGACGAATTCATCGACGGCGTCGTGCTGCGGCGCACGGTGACGATGGCCGTGGCGCCCACGTCGACGCACGGCTGGCGCGACCTGCGGCTGACCTCGCGCCGCGTGCGCGACGACGGCCAGCCCGTGCCGAACCCGATCCGCCACGCGGTGTTGAAGTACGACGGCACGCGCTACGTGCCCGTCGGGCTCGACGACGACGCCTTCTAGGCTTCGGCGAGCGTCGCTTGCGGCGCCGGCTCGACCACCGCCGGCGCCTCGACCACCCGGTTGCGGCCGCCCTCCTTCGCGGCGTACAGCGCGGTGTCGGCGCGCTTGTAGAGCGTCGCCCAGTCGCGGTCGGACGCCACGCGGTCGGTCATGCCCATGCTGATCGTGCAGCTCACGATCTCGCCGCCCGTGGGGATGCGCAGCGCCTCGATCGCGGCGCGCAGCCGCTCGAGCACCACCCACGCGCCGGGCGGCTGCGTGCCCAGCATCACGAGCGCGAACTCCTCGCCGCCGATGCGCGCGAGCAGGTCGCTCTTGCGGATGTGGGCGAACAGGGTCTGCGACACCTCGCGCAGCACGGCGTCGCCCGCGTCGTGGCCGTGGCGGTCGTTGATGCGCTTGAAGAAGTCGATGTCGATGATCGCGAGCGACAGCGGCACGCCCATGCGGCGAGCGCGTTCCATCTCGCGCACCATGCCCGACTCGAACTCGCGCCGGTTGTTCAGGCCGGTGAGCGAGTCGGTGCTGGCCTCGCGCTGCAGCCGGCTGCGGTACGCGAAGCTCTGCGCCGACATCCGCTCCAGCAGCGCGCAAGCCGCCCACACGAGCGCGACCACGGTGCCGAAATGCGCGGCGTCGTACACCACGTCCGCCCGCGTGGGCGCCGGCGGCAGCACGATGGGCACGCTGACGACGGCCAGCACGACGTTGACCAGCGAGTCGGTGGCGCGCGGCAACGCCAGCACGCCGAAGAACATGACCATCAGCAGGCCCGGCATCTGCAGCGCCGAGCTGTCGCCCAGCGCCCAGCCGATCGACGCCTGCAGCGCGTAGATCGCGATGTACATCACCAGCGCCTGGCCGCGGAACGGCAGCCGCAGCGCGTAGCGCACCACCACCAGCGCGGCCAGCACCACCGCGCTGCCGCCGAGGCGCACGCGCGCCGCGAGGTCGAGCTGGCCGGGATCGCGCATCAAGTCCCAGCCGACGAAGCCGGCGATCATCAGCACGGCCATCACGACGGTCGGGACGACCAGTGCGTCGCGCGCGTCCGACTGGGCGACGCGGAAAGCCTGGCGTTCCTCGTCGCTCATGGCGGGCAACGCGAAGATCGCGCGGGCGTGGCGGAGCAGGGAGGCGGTGGCGGTCATGGGTTCGCTCGGCAGGGCACGAAACGGACCTGCCGAGGCTCCATGATCGGAGCTGCCGGGCCGGAATTGAAGGCCGTGCCGCCGTCACGCCGGCCGAAGTCGTGTCGCCTTGCGCGCTTTGCGCTCCCGCTTGCGAGGGGAGGCGTGCATTCGACGCGTGCGGGCAACGCGGCCGGCCCGCGACGCGGCTGCCGTGCGCGCTACTTCTTCGGCTGGGTGACGAAGCCGACGTGCGTCAGCCCGGCGTCCTGCACCTGGCCGAGCAGCTCGGCGACGCGACCGTAGGGCACGTCCTGGTCGGCGCGCACCAGCACGTCGGGCTGCGGCTGGCGCTTCGCGCTGGTCCTGAGCGTCTGCAGGAGGTCGGCCTCGGAGACGACGTCGTCGCCCAGGTGCACCTTGCCGTCGGCGGTGATGCCCAGCGCCAGCGCCGGGCCGCCGTCGTTCGGCTGCGCGGCGGCGGTCCTGGGAAGCTCCATCTTCAGGCTGGACGTCATCAACGGCGCCGTGATCATGAAGATCACCAGCAGCACCAGCATGACGTCGATCAGCGGCGTCATGTTGATGTCGCTCATGGGCTGCGACGCGGGCGTACGCTCGAGGCGACCGAAGGCCATGGCCGGACGTCGGTCAGGCGTCGACGGCCGACGCGCGCGCGCGGCCCGCGGGGGCGGCGGTGTCGAGCTGCATCTCGCGCAGGTCGTGCGCGAAGCCTTCGAGATCGGCCTCGCAGGCGGCCACGCGCTTGCCGAACACGTTGTAGGCCAGCACGGCGGGGATCGCGACGGCGAGGCCGGCCGCGGTGAAGATCAGCGCCTCGCCGACCGGGCCGGCGATCTTGTCGATGGTGACGCCGTTGCCCTCGGCCATGCCGCCGAGCGCGTGGAAGATGCCCCACACCGTGCCGAACAGGCCGATGAACGGGCCGGTCGAGCCGACCGAGGCGAGCACCACCTGGCCGAACTGCAGCTGCGCGAGGCCGGCGTGCAGCGCGTCGCGCAGGCGGCGCGTCAGCTGCGAGCCGAGCGCGGGCTGGGTCTCGAGCGTGCCGGCCGCCGGCTGCAGCAGCGCGGCGTCGACCAGCGGCAGCAGCACGGCCTCGCGGTCGAGCGCCTGCAATCGCGTGCGGCCGTCGGCGATGGAGACGGCGCTCCAGAAGGCGGCCACGCCGCGCTGGATGTCGGTGCCGGCGCGCCGCAGCAGCCAGCCCTTCCACAGGATGATCACCCAGCTGCTGACGGACATCGCGAGCAGCAACACGGCCACCGTGTGGCTGACGACGTCGCCCTCGCTCCAGAAACCGCCCATCCCGCCCATCAATTCAGTCCCAGCACGTCTTTCATGTCGTACAGCCCCGGGCCGCTGTGCGCCAGGAAGCGCGCGGCGCGCAGGCTGCCCTGCGCGTACGTGGCGCGGCTGGAACTCCGGTGGCTGATCTCGATGCGCTCGCCGATGCCGGCGAACAGGACCGTGTGGTCGCCGATGATGTCGCCGCCGCGCACCGTCGCGAAACCGATCGTACTCGGGTCGCGCACGCCGGTGACGCCCTCGCGTCCGAACACCGCGTTATCGGCCAGATTGCGCCCGAGGGCCTTCGCGACGACCTCGCCCATCTGCAGCGCGGTGCCGCTCGGCGCGTCGATCTTGTTGCGGTGGTGGGCCTCGATGATCTCGATGTCGTAGCCCTCGCTGAACGCGAGCGCCGCCTGTTCCAGCAGGCGCATCACCACGTTCACGCCGACGCTCATGTTGGGCGACATGAAGACCGGCGTGCGCTGCGCGCCGGCGCGGATCTCGGCCTTCTGCTCGTCGCTGAAGCCGGTCGTGCCGATGACCAGCGCCACGCCGCGCTCGGCGCACAGCGCGAGGTGGTGCAGCGTGCCTTCGGGGCGCGTGAAGTCGATCAGCACCTGTGCGCCGGCGAGCGCGGCGCCGACGTCGGCCGTGACGGCGACGCCGGTCGTGCGGCCGAGGAAGGCGCCGGCGTCCTGGCCGATCGCGGGGCTGGCGGCGACGTCGAGCGCGCCGGCGAGCGTGCAGTCGGGCGCGTCGAGCACGGCCTCGACGAGCATCCGGCCCATGCGGCCGGACGCGCCCGCGACGGCGATGCGCAGCGGCGCGGCGAGGGCGGCCGTGGCCGCCATGGCGGGCGCCGCGTCGCTCACGGCGCCGTGGATTCGAGCGGCGGGTAGGCGCGGGTCGCGCCCGCGAGCTCGGCCGCCGACGCGGCCTTCGCGATCGGTGCCGGGGCCGGCAACGCGGCGACTTCGGCGTCGGTCAGCGCGAGCTTGGGCGTGGTGGACGGCAGCTTCTTGCGGCTGATCGACGTCACGAACTGGTCTTCGCTCGGCAGCTCGGGCGCGTCGATCTTGTCGACGGCGTCCTTGTCGAACGTGACCTTGAACGCGCGTCGCTGGTCGTCGAAGCCCTGGCGGCGCAGCGTGAACACGTAGTCCCAGCGCTGGGCGTGGAACGGGTCGGTGATCAGCGGCGTGCCGAGGATGTCGCGCACCTGGACGCGCGTCATGCCGGGCTTGATCAGCGCCATCTGCTCGGTCGTGACGACGTTGCCCTGGACGATGTCGGGCCGGTACGGCGCGATCCAGGCGATGAAGCCCTTGACCGACGCGGGCTCGTTGAAGCTGTCGCTGATCTTGTCGCGGACGCTGGCGCAACCGCCGAGCGCGAGGCCCGCGACCAGGGCGGCGGCGAGCGGAAGGACTCGGGAACGGCGGGCGTTCAGGCGTGCGGAGCGGGAAGAGATCAAGGACGGAACCTGTGTGCGCATCGACGAAGCTCGAAGCCGGCGCCCTAAACTGGGCAAAGGCTGGATATGATTGCCCGATTCTAGTCTGCGCGGCACCTCGTCACGCGGACCACCGAGCCTCTTAACATGACTCACGCTGAAGAACTCAAGAGCAGCGGCCTGAAGGCCACCCTGCCGCGCATCAAGATCCTCGAGGTCTTCCAGCAGTCGGCCGAACGCCACCTGACGGCCGAAGACGTCTACAAGGCCTTGCTGAACGACGGCTCCGACATCGCGCTGGCCACGGTCTACCGGGTGCTGATGCAGTTCGAGCAGGCCGGAATTCTCGCACGCAGCCATTTCGAGTCGGGCAAGTCCGTGTTCGAGCTCAACGAAGGCACGCACCACGACCACCTGCTGTGCCTGACCTGCGGCCGCGTCGAGGAGTTCTACGACGCCGAGATCGAGGCCCGCCAGCGCGAGGTGGCGACGTCGCGCGGCTTCGCGCTGCAGGAGCACACGCTGTCGCTGCACGGCGTCTGCCAGCGGGTGAACTGCGAGCACCGGCCCAAGCCGAAGAACCACGGCCGGCAGGAATGACGAAGGGCGCCGCGGCGCCCTTCTTGCTGGCTCAGGGCTCGCTGCCCTTGGACATCGCGTCCTGGTGGCGCTTGACGAACTCGGCGTAGGTGTCGATCCCGCGCAGCTGCAGGATCGTGTTGCGCACCGCGGCCTCGACCAGCACGGCCAGGTTGCGGCCGGCGTCGACGGCGATCACGACCTTGCGCACCGGGATGCCGAGGATGTCGTCGTACATCGGCTCGTACGGCAGGCGCTCGAACTCGCGCTCCATCGTCTCCTTGCGCACGAGGTGGACGATCAGCTTCAGGCGCATCTTCCGGCGCACGGCGGTCTCGCCGAAGATCGCCTTGATGTCGAGCAGGCCGATGCCGCGCACCTCGAGCAGGTTCATCAGGAGGTCGGGGCAGCGGCCCTCGAGCGTCGACTGCGAGACGCGGTAGAGGTCGACCGCGTCGTCCGCCACCAGCCCGTTGCCGCGCGAGATCAGCTCGAGGCCGAGCTCGCTCTTGCCGAGCCCGGATTCGCCGGTGAGCAGC
>JASLEM010000554.1 GCA_030151165.1 Burkholderiaceae bacterium | reverse complement strand
GCGATGCCGGCGCAGTGCGTGCCGTGGCTGTAGAAGCCGAGCACCTTGTCGAACTCCTGCATGTCGTGCATCTCGGCGGGCGACATCGTGTGGTACTTCTTCTGCGTCGCGATGGCCTCGGGCGAGTCGACGCCGTTCTGCAGGTCGATGCGGCCGCGGATCTCCTCGCGGAACGCCGGGTAGGCGGCCTGCTGCGCGGCGGACAGCGGGTACGTCCAGTCCTTCGACGGGTTGCCCTCGTCGTCGAACGCGAGGCCGTGCGTGCCGCTGGCGGTCGGGTTCGGGTCGTTGAACAGCTGCGTCGGGAACAGGTTCACATCGATGCCCGAATCCCAGATCGCGACGTTGACCGGCGTGGTCTTGTCGGCGGCCGTGAGCGTGACCTCGCGCGCCGTCCAGATCTCGGGCTGCGGCGTCTCGTTCTTCGCGATGTAGCCATGCAGGACGTCGGCGCGCGCGTTCGAGAGCGGCAGCGCGATCCTGAGCGCCACGCGGGTCGAGACGAGATCCCAGGCCTCCGTCGCGTCGAGCGCGCCCGACTTCGCGACCGCGGGGTCGAGCTCCGTGGTCACGCTGCCGACGATCGCGGCGCGGCTGACGAGGCGCGCGCCGCCGTAGCCGGCCTTGATGCCGTCCTTCACGAGGCCCCAGGGCAGCGGGGCGACCGCCTCGGCGTAATGCTTCCTGAACGCCGCCTCGAACGCGGGGCCGGACTCGCCGCCCGCGTCGATCGCCGCCTGCAGCCGAGCCCGCGCCGACAGGCCGGACAGCAGCTTGGCGGCCGGCTTCTGCTCGAGCGCGCGCAGCTGGTCGATCGTCTTCAGGCCGCCCGCGTAGTCGCCCGAGAGCTCCTGCAGGTCGAGGCGGGTGCTGAGGATCTCGGTCATCATCGACTTGTCGTCGATCTGGTAGCCGGCGAGGATGGTGTCGATGTCGTGCCCGACCTTCGCGGCGAACGCGTCGAAGGTCGCGTTGTCGCTCTCGACGAAGGCCGTGGCCGTGCCCGGGATCGTATAGCTGAAGCGCGGCAGGTCGGCCTGCTTCGTGACGGCGATCTTCGCGGTGGCCTGCGCGTGCGCGGCGCTGCCGAAGCAGAGCGCGAGGGCGCAGGCGAGGGTCGACAGGGCGTGGTTTCTCGAAGTCATCGTGTGGGCATCCCTTGGTTTGGAATCGAAGCGTCGTTATACGCGCGGCGCGCGTCTCGCGGCGAAGCCGGCGACGGGCGTGGCGGCCACTATGGCGGCGCGCCGCCCGCGGGGCAATCGGGTGTGGGACGGACCGGCGAAAGAAGGTCGCGAACGACGGCTCGCCGCCGGCGGGCTCTCAGGGATGATGCGACGTCGCGGCGCCCGCCGCGCCGACGACAATCCCGGGCGACGCCGCCCCGACGGCGCGAGGAGACTTCGATGGACCTGCCGACGACCGATCGCCCCGCCATTCCCGCGGCGCCCGCCAGGCTGCGCGAGTTCGCCGACCTGCCCTCGCCGCGCGGCCTGCCGGTCTTCGGCAACCTGCTGCAGATCGACTCCACGCGCATGCACCTGCAGCTGGAGCAGTGGTGCGAGGAACTCGGCCCCGTCTTCGGGCTGCGGCTCGGCAAGCGGCGCGCGATCGTCGTCGGCGACCACGAGCTGATCGCCGGCGTGCTGCGCGACCGGCCCGACGGCTTTCGCCGCACCACGCGCCTGGGCGAGATCTGGACCGAGATGGGCCTGCCCAACGGCGTGTTCGGCGCGAACGGCGACGAGTGGAAGCGCCAGCGCCGCATGGTGATGGCCGGGCTCGACCCGGCGCACGTGAAGCGCTACCACCCGTCGCTGCAGCGCGTGGCGCAGCGGCTCGTCGGGCGCTGGCGCGAGGCCGCGCGCACGGACGCCACGATCGACCTGCAGGCCGACCTGATGCGCTTCACGGTCGACGCCATCGCCGGCCTGGCGTTCGGCGCCGAGGTGAACACGCTGCAGTCCGACGAGGACGTCATCCAGCGCCACCTCAACCGCGTCTTCCCGATGCTGTTCCACCGCCTGTTCGCGCCGCTGCCGACCTGGCGCTGGTTCCCGTCGGCCGAGGATCGCGCGTTGAAGCGCAGCGCCGCGGAGATCAACGCGGCCGTCGACGGCTTCGTCGCGCAGGCCAAGGCGCGGCTCGCCGCCGAGCCGGCGCGGCGCGCGCAGCCCGCCAACCTGCTCGAGGCGATGCTCGTGGCCGCCGACGAGCCGGGCAGCGGCATGGACGACCGCCAGGTCGCCGGCAACGTGCTCACGATGCTGCTCGCCGGCGAGGACACCACCGCCAACACGCTCGCCTGGATGATCCACCTGCTGTGGCAGCACCCGGCGGCGCTGGCGCGCGCGACCGAGGAAGTGCGGCGCGTGTGCGGCGACGCGGCCGCGCCGTCGCTCGAGCAACTCGCGCAGCTCGACTTCGTCGAGGCCTGCGCGCACGAGGCGATGCGCCTGAAGCCCGTCGCGCCGCAGAACGGCCTGCAGGCGATCCGCGAGACGACGCTGGGCGACGTGCGCGTCGAGGCCGGCATGGTCGTGGTCTGCGTGATGCGGCGCGACGCCGTCAGCGAACGCCATGTGCCCGCCGCCGCCTCGTTCGACCCGACCCGCTGGCTCGCCGACGGCGGCCCGGCGCAGTCCGCGAGCGCCGCCAAGCGCATCTCGATGCCCTTCGGCGCCGGCCCGCGCATCTGCCCCGGCCGCTACCTCGCGCTGCAGGAAATCAAGATGGCGATGGCCGCGCTGCTGGCCCACTTCGACATCGCCGCCGTCGCCACCCTCGACGGCCACCCGCCGCGCGAGCTGCTGCAGCTGGCGATGGCGCCGGTGGGGCTCACGATGCGGTTGCGCGAGCGCGGGGTGGCCTGATCCCTTCAGCCGACCCGCACCCTCACCACACCCGCGCCCGCTTCTCCGGCGGCAGGTACAGCGCGTCGCCCGGCTTCACGCCGAAGGCGTCGTACCAGGCGTCGAGGTTGCGCACGATGCCGTCGACGCGGAACTTGCGGAAGCTGTGCGGGTCGCTGGCGGTGAGGCGGCGGATTTCCTCGGGGCGCATGTTGCCGGCCCAGGCCTGCGCCCAGCCGAGGAAGACGCGCTGGTCGCCGGTGAGGCCGTCCAGCACCGGCGCGGGCTGGCCGTGCAGCGAGGCGTGGTACGCGTCGAGCGCGATGGTGAGGCCGCCGAGGTCGGCGAGGTTCTCGCCCATCGTCAGGCCGGGGTTGATGTGCATGCCGGGCACCGGTTCGAACTGCGCGTATTGCGCGCCGAGCACGGCGGCGCGGGCCTTGAAGGCGTCGGCGTCGGCGGGTGTCCACCAGTCGCGCAGGATGCCCTCGTGGTCGAACGAGCGGCCCTGGTCGTCGAACTGGTGCGTCAGCTCGTGGCCGATGACCGCGCCGGCGGCGCCGTAGTTGACGGCGGGGTCGGCGGCGGCGTCGAAGATCGGCGGCTGCAGGAAGCCGGCGGGGAAGACGATGTCGAGCAGCGCGCCGCTGTACGCATCGTTGGTCTGCGGCGTCATGCCCCAGTCGGCGCGGTCGACCGGCCCCTTGCTGCGGGCGACGGTGAAGCGCCAGTCCGACACCATCGCCGCGCGGACGTCGCCCACGAGGTCGTCGCGGCGGATGGTGACGTCGGCGTAGTCGCGCCAGTGGTCGGGGTAGCCTACCTTGATCGTGACGGCGTCGAGCTTGCGCAGCGCCTCGGCCTGGGTCGACGGGCTCATCCAGCCGAGCGTCTCCATGCGGTGGCGGTACGCGAGCTTGAGGTTGTTCGCGAGCTCGGTCATCTTCGACTTCGTGGCCGCCGGGAACCAGCGCTCCGCGTAGACCTGGCCGACGGCCCAGCGCAGCGTGCCGACGCAGCTCTGCGGCTCGGCCAGGCAATCGCTGCCGGCGACGGCGAGCACGCCGCGTTTCCAGCGCGCGGCCTGCTCCGGCTGGCCGCCGAGGACGTGGCCGTGCATCTCGAAATACGCGTCCGCGTAGGCCGCCGGCAGGTCGGGCGCGGCGGCGTCGAGCGTGCGGAAGGCCATCCAGGCCTTGAGCGTCTCGAGCCGGCTGCCTTGCACCACCGCCGCGATCTTCGGGAAGGCGGTGTTCTCCTGCGCGACGAACGTCGTCCGGTCGTCGACCTGCGCGCCCTGCAGGAACTCGGCCCACGGGAAGCCCGGCGCGAGCGTGCGCAGGTCGGCCAGCGTGACCGGGTTGTCCTGCGTCGTCGGGTCGCGCTGCTGCACCTTGGTCCAGCTCGCGGACGCGATGGCGGTCTCGAAGTCCAGGATCCCGGCGCCCGGGCCGGGCTGCGGGAACTTCCAGCCGGCGAGCTTGAGCAGCGTGTCGGCGTAGTCCTGGTAGGCAGCGCGGATCTTCGCGAACTCGGGCTTGGTGTAGTAGTCGATGTCCGGCAGGCCGAGGCCGGACTGGTTGAGGTAGATCGCGTAGCGCCCGGGGTGCTTGATGTCGACGTCCGGGTTGACGCTGAACACGCTCGGGTAGAAGTCGCTCGTCGACTGCCCCATCAGTCGGGCGAGCGCGGCGAGGTCGGGCGCGTCGTGGATCGCCTTCAGCTCGGCGTCGAGCGGGTGCACGCCGAGCTTCTCGATGCGCGCCTCGTCCATGTAGGCGGCGTAGAACGCGCCGACCTTGCCGTGCAGGTCGGTCGGCTGGACGGCGACGTCCTTCGAGAGGTCGTCGACGATCGCATGCAGGCGCGACTCGATCGTGTTGGACATGCCCGAGCGACGCGACGCGACCTTCTGGTCGGCCGGGATCGTGGTGCGCGCGAGGTAGCGGCCGTTCGCGAACTGGTAGAAGTCGTCGCCGGGCTTCGTCGACGGGTCGCGGGCGGTGAGGTCGAGGCCGAACGGCGGGTAGGCCGGCGCGTCCGCCGCGAGGGCGGTGCCCGCGGCGGCGCACAGCGCGGCGGCGAGGAGTCCGAGGGCGGGCAGGGTCTTCATGGTCGCGGCGCTTTCATGTCGGGGATGGGCGGATGGCGCCGGAGTCTAAGCGGTGCTGCCACGCGGCGCGACACCTGCGATGATGCGGTGCCGCATGCCACGCGCGATCCGCGACGCCGTGCGCCCCGTTTTCATCATCGACTGGAGATCCCGAGACATGAACCCGAGTTGCCTTCGCCCGGCTCGACGAGCCTGCTTCGCCTTCGCGCTCGGCGCGGGCCTCGCCGCCACGGCGTGGGGCGGCCCGGTGCCGCCCGGGACGCAGCTCGCGGCGAAGCAGGAGATGGTGCGCAACAACGGCCCGGAGGTCGAGTCGCTCGACCCGGCGCTGGCCGAATCGACCGGCGCCGGCTTCATCCTCGGCGACGTCTTCGAGGGCCTGACCGCCATCGACCACCACGGCAAGGCGGTGCCCGGCGCCGCCGAGTCGTGGACGCAGCCCGACCCGGTGACCTGGATCTTCAAGCTGCGCCCCGGCGCGTTGTGGTCGAACGGGCAGCCCGTCGTGGCGGAGGACTTCGTCTACGGCTGGCGCCGCTTCATCGACCCGAAGACGGCGTCGCCGATCGCGTCGACCTACGCCGCCTACATCCTCGACGGCGCCGAGGTGCTCGCCGGCAAGAAGCCGCTGGCCGCGCTCGGCGTGCGCGCGATCGACGCGCACACGCTCGAGGTGAAGACGCCCGGCCCCGAGCCGTTCCTGCCGATGGTGCTCGCGGAGTCGCTGTTCGCGCCGGAGCCGCGCGCGGTGGTCGAGAAGTTCGGCAAGGACTGGACGCGCCCGGGCAACCTGGTCGGCAACGGCGCGTACGTGCTGAAGGACTGGCAGGTCAACAGCAAGGTCGTCGTCGAGAAGAACCCGAAATACTGGGACGCGGCCAACGTCACGCTGACGCGCGTCACCTACCTCGCGGTGGAGGACGGCAGCGCCGACCTGAAGCTGTACCAGTCGGGCGAGAACGACATGATGCTGCAGCTGCCGCCCGGCAGCTTCGCGGCGCTGAAGGCGCAGTACCCGAAGGACGTCCACAACGGCCCGAACCTGGGCGTGCGCTTCTACGCGCTGAACAACCGCGACCCGCTGTTGAAGGACGTGCGCGTGCGCAAGGCGCTGTCGATGGTGATCGACCGCGAGATCCTCGCCAGCAAGGTCACGGCCGACGGCCAGGTGCCGCTGTACGGCCTCTTCGTCAAGGGCCTCGCCGGCGCCGACGAGACGCGCTACGACTGGGCCGACTGGACGATGGACAGGCGCGTCGCCGAGGCGCGCAAGCTGCTCGCCGAGGCCGGCGTCAAGCCCGGCACGAAGGTCACGATCACGTACAACACCAGCGAATACCACAAGAAGATGGCGATCTTCATGGCCTCGGAGTGGAAGACCAAGCTGGGGCTCGACACGCAGATGGACAGCATGGAGTTCAAGGTGCTGCTGCGCAAGCGCCAGAACGCCGAGTACCAGGTCGCGCGCAGCGGCTGGCTGTCCCAGATCAACGACGCCACGCTGTTCCTGACGCTGATCCAGTGCGGCTCGGACGCCAACGACGACAAGAGCTGCAACCCGAAGGCCGACGAGCTGATCCGTCAGGGCACGCAGACCGCCGACCCGGCCAAACGCAAGGCGCTGCTCACCGAGGCCGCGCGCCTCGCGATGGACGACTACCCGCTGCTGCCGCTGCTGCAGTACTCGACGCCGCGGCTCGTGAAGCCATACATCGGGGGGTATGACGACACGAACAACGTCGACACGTACCGCAGCAAGGAGTTCTACGTCATCAAGCACTGAGCGCCGGCAACGTACCGGCGCTTCTTTCCCGTTGGAGGGTATCGACCCATGATCTCGAATTTCCGCCGCACGACGGCACGCACCTGCTTCGCGCTCGCGCTCGGCGCGGGCCTTCTCGCCACCGCCGCGGCCGCGCCGACGCCGCCCGCCGCGCAACTCGCCGCGAAGCAGGAGATGGTGCGCAACAACGGCGCCGAGCCGGAGTCGCTCGACCCGGCGCTGATCGAGTCGACCGGCGCGTTCAACATCCTCATCGACGTGTTCGAGGCGCTCACCGCGGTCGACGCGCACGGCGCGATCGTCCCCGGCGCGGCCGAGTCGTGGAAACAGACCGAGCCGAGCACCTGGGTGTTCAAGCTGCGCAAGGGCGCGCAGTGGTCGAACGGCACGCCGGTCACCGCGGACGACTTCGTCTACGCGTGGCGTCGCCTCGTCGACCCGAAGAGCGCCGCGGCGCTCGGCTCGACCGACGGTGCTTACATCCTCAACGGCGTGGCCATCACGCAGGGCAAGAAACCGGTGACGGATCTCGGCGCCCGGGCGATCGACCCGCTCACGCTCGAAGTGAAGACGCCCGGCCCGATCCCGTTCCTGCCCGCCATCCTGGCGTTCGCGCAGTTCAGCCCGCAGCCACGCGCCGTCGTCGAGAAGTACGGCCGCGACTGGACGAAGCCGGGCAACATGGTCGGCAACGGCGCCTACATGCTGAAGGACTGGCAGGTCAACAGCAAGGTCGTCCTCGAGAAGAACCCGAAGTACTGGGACGCGGCGAACGTCACGCTGACCCGCGTCACCTACCTCACGGTGGAGGACGGCAACGCCGACCTGAAGCTGTACCAGTCGGGCGAGAACGACATGATGCTGCAGCTGCCGCCCGGCACCTACGAGTCGCTGAAGACGCAGTACCCGAAGGACATCCACCTCAGCCACTCGATCGCGATGCGCTACTACGCGCTGAACAACCGCGATCCGTTGCTGAAGGACGTGCGCGTGCGCAAGGCGTTGTCGATGGTGATCGACCGCGACATCCTCTCCACCAAGGTCACGGCCGACGGCCAGGTGCCGGTGTACGGCTTGATGCTCAAGAGCAGCGAGGGCGTCGATCCGCTGAGCTACGACTGGGTCGGCTGGCCGATGGACAAGCGCGTCGCCGAGGCGCGCAAGCTGCTCGCCGAGGCCGGCGTGAAGCCCGGCACGGTGCTCAAGCTCGCGTACAACACGAGCGAATACCACAAGAAGATGGCGATCTTCGCGGCCTCCGAGTGGAAGACCAAGCTCGGGTTCGAGACGCAGATGGACACCATGGAATACAAGGTGCTGATCCGCCGCCGCCAGACCGCCGACTACCAGATCGCCCGCGACGGCTGGTTCCCCGGCTACGCCGACATCACCGGCTTCCTCCAGCTCGTTCAGTGCGACTCGGATTCCAACGACAACAAGAACTGCAACCGCGCGGCCGAGGACCTGATCACGCAGGCCAAGGCCACCGCCGACGTCGGCAAGCGCAAGACGCTGCTGACGCAGGCCGCGCGCCTCGAGATGGACGACTACCCGATGATCCCGCTGCTGCAGTACTCGGTGCCGCGCCTCGTCAAGCCGTACATCGGGGGGTATGACGACGCGAACGACCAGGACGCGTTCCGCAGCAAGGACTTCTGGATCCTGAAGCACTGACCGCGCCGGTCGACCGGGCCGGCGAGGGCGCCCGGGGCGGTCCCGGAGCCCGCCGATGCCGGTCCGTTCGTCAGGCGCTCAGGCCTTCGTCGACGACCGCCGACGGCGCAGCCCCGCGCCCACGAACAGCGCGCCCGCGGCCAGCAGCGCGATCGACGATGGCTCCGGCACCGCCGCCGCGGCCGGCTGCACGGTGAACTCGACGCCGGCGTCGGAGAACGGCGCGCCGGAGTAGATGAAGCTCGTCAGCACGGGCGTGCCGGGGTGGAACTGGGCGTCGCCCGCCATCTGTTGCGGCGTGGTGGCGCTGTCGAAGTCGAACTCGAGCGACTGCCCCGGCGTGGCCGCGGCCCCGGCGCCCGCGACCCACTGGATCGCGAAGCCGTTGCCGGCCCCGCCGCCGGTGATGTGCGCCGCCCACGAGGCCGGGCTGTCGATGTCGGTCGGCGAGGTCGGCATGAAGTCCTGGCCCGGCACCCACGCGAACCAGAACGTGCCGACGTCGGTGGTGCCGGTGTCGTTCAGCGTCAGGCTGTAGTGCCACGAGGTCGCCGACAGCGCCGTCGACGTGATCGTGGCGGTGGCGGATTCCGCGGCGGCCGCGGGCACTGCAGAGCAGGCCCAGGCGACCGCGATCGCCGCGAGACCGATCGCCGCGCGCGGCGGCTTGAAACGATTTCCCATGAGTGCACTCCCGATTCGAGGTTGATCGACGTGGCCCCGGGTTGGCGGGGCGGGACGAGGCGGCCGCCGGACATGGCGGCGCCCCGGCGATCGGCGGCAGGGCACCGATCGCACCGTTGATCCGCGGGGCGGGGCGCGGGGTTCAATGCGTGCGAATGACCTGCGTGGCGACGCGGGCACTCGAAGGGGAGGGCGGCGCGGCTCAGCGCCGTGTCATGGCGTGGACCTTCGTCACCAGCGCGTCCACCTCGAACGGCTTGGCGATGAGATCCATGCCCTTGGCCAGGTACTCGCCGCGCACGACGGCGTCGCCCGAGTAGCCGGTGATGAACAGCACGGGGATGTCGGGCAGCAACGCGCGGGCGCGATCGGCGAGCTCGCGGCCGTTCATGCCGGGCAGGCCGATGTCGGTGACCAGCAGCGCGTAGCCGGCGTCCGCCGCGAGCCGCGCCAGCGCGCTGGCCGCCTCGGGCACGGAGACGACCGAGTACCCGTGCTGCTGCAGCACTTCCATCAGCACGGCGAGGACGTCCGCGTCGTCCTCCACCACCAGCACGCGCTCGCCGGCGCCGCGCGGCAGCTCGGCGAGGGCGCCGGCGACCGCCAGCTCGCGCGCGGCCTCGTGCGCCCGCGGCAGCAGGATCTCGACCGTCGTGCCCTGGCCGACCTGCGAGCGGATCGCCGCGCGGCCGCCCGACTGCTTCGCGAAGCCGTAGATCATCGACAGGCCCAGGCCGGTGCCTTCGCCCAGCGGCTTGGTCGTGTAGAACGGATCGAACGCCCGCTGGATGACGTCTGCCGGCATGCCGGTACCGGTATCGGTGACGCGGATCGCCACGTACTCGCCGACCTTCAGCTCGGAGCCGTCGCGCGTGTGTTGGGCGCCGACCGTGAGGTTCGCGGTGGTGACCGTCAGCTCGCCGCCCCGGGCCATCGCGTCGCGCGCATTGATGGCGAGGTTGACGAGCGACTGCTCGAGCTGGTGCGCGTCCGTGTTCGCGTGCCACACGCCGGGCGCGAGGTCGAAGCGCAGCGCGACGCGCTCGCCGAGCGTGCGGCGCAGCAGGTCGGCCATCTCGTTGACCTGGCGGTTCACGTCGACGGAGTGGATGTCCAGCGTCTGCTTGCGCGAGAAGGTCAGCAGGCGTTGCGTGAGCGTGGCCGCGCTGCGGACGGCGCGGCTCGCCATGCCGAGGAAGCGTTCGAGCTCCTCCGGCGTGCCGGTGGCCATCTTGCGGCGCAACAGCTCGATGCTCGTGCTGATCGTCGACAGCATGTTGTTGAAGTCGTGCGCGATGCCGCCGGTGAGCTGGCCGATGGCCTCCAGCTTCTGCGACTGCCGCAACTGCTCCTCCAGTACGCGCTGGCGCGTCATGTCGACGCCGACCCCCGTCCGCCGCACGGGATGGCCCGCCGCGTCGAAGTAGGTGTGGCCGCGCGACAGCACCCACTTGATCGAGCCGTCCGGATGGCGGATGCGGTACTCCAGCTCGAGGTCGCCGGGCCGGACGAGGCCGCCCGACATCGTCGCGCGCAGCGCCGCGGTGTCGTCCGGGTGAACGTTCGCGAGGAAGGACGACCGCAGGATGCCCGCGGCCCCCTCGACCGGGTCGATGCCGTACAGCTCGGACACCGAGGCGTCGCAGAAGAAGCGGTCGCTCGCGACCTCGTACGTCCAGACGCCCACGCCACCGACGGCCTGCAGCGCCAGCCGCGCGAAGTCCTCGGAATCGCGCAGCGCGGCGGCCTGTTGCTGCAGCTTGCGCTCGTCTTCCTGGCGATCGAGGACGGCCTGGTGCGCGCGGTCCACCGCCGCGACGTGTTCGGCCGTGCGGTCGCGCAGGATCTTGACGAAGCCGAGGTGCGCGCCGTCGTCGCCGCGCAGCGGCATCATCTCGCCCGAGGCCCAGAAGCGCGAGCCGTCGCGCCGCAGGTGCCAGCGCTCGTCGGTCGCGCGCCCGCTGGCGAGCGCCTGCTGCATCTCGCGCGCGACCTGGCCGGCGGCGAGGTCCTCCGGCGTGAAGATGCGGTCGGCGGGCTCGTCGCGGATCTCGTCGGCCGTCCAGCCGAAGATCTGCGCCGCGCCGGTGTTCCAGTCGGTGATGCGGCCGGCGACGTCGGTCGCGACGATGCCGAACTCGACGGCGCTGTCGAAGATCGCGCGTCGTCGCTCGTCACCGCTGTCCGCCCAGCGGCGAGGGGATCCCTGCTCTTGCATCTGCTCGACAGCCCCTTGAACTCATGGCGGAGCCGCGAAAGGAGATGCGGTTCGACACACCACGCCATGATGCCATCATGTCCGCTCCGGCCGCCGGCCTTCCCGACCCGAACGGAGTGACATGGCTCGCACACCGCCCGTCAAGGGGCTGAAGGAGCGGCTGCCCAGCAAGCCGTGCATGGCCTGCGGGCGCCCCATGAGCTGGCGCCGCGCCTGGGCGAAGAACTGGGCGGAAGTGCGCTACTGCTCGGAGGCCTGCCGGCGGCGCAAGCCGGGCGCGTCGGGATGACGCGCCACCTCGTCATCGTGTTGGGCGACCAGCTCGACCCCGGCGCCGCGGCCTTCGACGGCTTCGATCCGGCGCGCGACGCGGTGTGGATGGCCGAGGTTGCGGAGGAATCGACGCACGTCTGGTCGAGCAAGCCGCGCACGGCGCTGTTCCTCGCGGCGATGCGCCACTTCGCCGAAGCCTTGCGAGCGCTCGGCCGCCCGTTGCACTACACGCGGCTCGACGACCCTGGCAACCGCGGCACGCTGCCCGGCGAGCTCGCCGCCGCGATCGATCGCCTGGCGCCACAGGCGCTGATGATGACGGCGCCCGGCGACGCGCGCGTGCTGCGCGCGCTGCGCGAGGTCGCGGCGGCGCGGGCGCTGGCGCTGGACGTCCGCGTCGACCGGCACTTCTTCGGCACGGTGCGCGAGTTCGCCGCCCACGCGCGCTCGCGTCCGCACCTGCTGATGGAGGACTTCTACCGCGAGATGCGCCAACGCCACCGCGTGCTGATGGACGGCGACGCGCCCGCCGGCGGCCGCTGGAACTTCGACGCCGAGAACCGCCACGCGTTCGGGCGCGCGGGCCCGACGCTGATCCCCGAGCCGCCGCGCTTCGCGCCCGACGCCGTGACCGCCGAGGTGCTGGCGCTCGTCGAGGAGCGCTTCGCGACGCACCCGGGCGGGCTCGCGTCGTTCGCGTGGCCGGTGACGCGCGCGCAGGCGCTGGAGAGCCTCGAACGCTTCGTCGCGGAGCGCCTGCCCGAGTTCGGCCGCTGGCAGGACGCGCTGTGGCCGCGCGAGCCCTGGCTGTGGCATTCGCAGCTGTCCGCCGCGCTCAACCTGAAGCTGCTCGATCCGCACGAGGTCGTCGCCGCGGCCGAGGCCGCGTGGCGCGCGGGCCGGGTGCCGCTGGCGAGCGCGGAAGGCTTCGTCCGGCAGATCCTGGGCTGGCGCGAATACGTGCGCGGCCTCTACTGGACGCGCATGCCCGGCGCCCTCGACGAGAACGCGCTCGACGCCCACGCGCCGCTGCCGGCGTTCTACTGGCACGGCCGCACGCCGATGGCCTGCCTCGCCGACGCGATCGGCCAGACGCTGGAACACGGCTACGCGCACCACATCCAGCGCCTGATGGTGACCGGTCTCTACGCGCTGCTCCTCGGCGTCGAGCCGCGCGAGGTGCACGCCTGGTACCTCGCGGTCTACGTCGACGCCGTCGAATGGGTCGAGCTGCCCAACACCCTCGGCATGAGCCAGTTCGCCGACGGCGGCGACATGGCGAGCAAGCCCTACGTCGCCAGCGGACGCTACATCGAGCGCATGAGCGCCGGCAGCCTGTGCGCACGCTGCCGCTTCCGCCCCGGCGAGCGCGTGGGCGAACGCGCCTGCCCGTTCACCACGCTCTACTGGGACTTCCTGCTGCGCCACGAACGACTGCTGGCGGCCAACGAGCGCACGCGGATGCAGGTGCGCGGCATCGACCGCCTCGACGACGCGGAGCGGGCGCTGATCCGTCGCCGCGCCGATGACATCCGAGCCGGCGCGCTCGACGCCCCGGAGGCGCCATCGCCCTGACGACGAGGGGGGCCGCTACAACGTGAACTCGTAGTCGATCGCCAGCGGCGCGTGATCCGAGAACCGCTGGTCGAGGTAGATGTGCTCCTTGCGCGCCAGCGCGGCGACGCCGGGGGTGGCGAGGTGGTAGTCGAGGCGCCAGCCCACGTTCTTCGCCCAGGCCTGGCCGCGGTTGCTCCACCACGTGTACTG
>JASLEM010000527.1 GCA_030151165.1 Burkholderiaceae bacterium | reverse complement strand
GAGCACGCCGACCTGCAGGCGGCCAACCTCGAGGCGCGGCTCGCGGGCCTGCGACGCACGGAGTTGCTGCAGGACGGCGACACGTCCGCGGCGGCGCCGAACGCGCCCGCGCCGGTGCTGGCGGCGGACGACCGCGCGCGGCTCGTCAAGCGCCTCTACGCGGACACGAAGCTGCCCGACAAGCCGCGCAACGTGCTGGGCATGGCCAAGGACGTGCCGCAGGCGGAGATGGAGCAGCGCCTCGCGGCCGGGCTGCCGCTGCCGCCCGACGCCGCGCGCCAGCTCGCGATCGCGCGGGCGCTGGTGGTGCGCGACGCGCTCGCGGCGCGCGGGTTGCCGAACGAGCGGATGTTCGTCGCGTCGCCGAAGGCGCACGGCGCCGGCTCGGCCGAACCGGAGGCATGGTTGCCGCACGCCCAGCTGCAACTTACGTCGAAATGAGGCCGGCCTCGCGAAACTCGCCATGAAAAAGGGCCGCGTCGCGCGGCCCTTTTTTGCAGTCGACGCGAGCGTCGCGCGATCAGTTGATGCGCGTGACCTTCGTGCCTTGCAGCGACAGGTCGGCCATCAGGCCGGCGTTGGTCATCACGAACGCGACCGTCGGCGCCTGGGCGGCATTGCCGTCGATCGAGCCGTTGGCGCCGGCCTTCAGCACCGCGACCGAAGCGTCGACGCCGCCGGCCCAGCCCTGGCCGTTGCGGAACTTGTCGAGCGCGTCCTGCGTCATGAACAGGAACACCAGCGCGCGCGACTGGGCGCCGATCTGCCAGCCGATCGAGCCGGTGGTGGTGTTGTAGTAGCTGTCGACGGCACCGCCGACGCGCAGCTCGCCTTCGCCGTACGCGCCGCCGACCACGAGGCCGGCCTGCACGACGCTCGGGAACACGAGCACGCCGCGCGCCTTGGCGACCAGCTCGCGGCTGCCCGGCGTCGAGGCGTACAGGCGGTCCAGCACCTCGTGGTAGCCGGCGTCGATGCTGGCGTGCTTGCCGCCGTTCGAGTGCGCCGGCGCGTCGTCGGTGCCGGGGTGGGTGACGCTGGCGGTGGACGAGCAGCCCGCCGCGACGGCGAGCGACAGCGAGGCGAGGCCGGCCTTCAGGATGGTGTTGAGATTCATGAGGTTCTCCTTGTGAATGCACGGGCGAGCATCCCGCGACGGAATCGGACGTCGGGCGTGGGGCGCGCCGACTGCTGCATCGGGCAAGGCAAACGCGGTGCCCAATGCGTTCGGGTGTCCCGATTGCTGCGCATTTGTTCACGAAGTCGCCGCTGAATTGCCCGGTTCGCCCCGCCGCCTTGACGAGCGGGCGTGAACCGTGTCTGAATGTTGGGCAAATCGGGATGGGCGAAGAAACGACAGCGCGTCTGGGAGGACGATGCACGCGAGCCACAACGAGACGGGCGCGGAGGCCGAGGCCGCCGCCGGCCCGTCATGGTCGACATCCAGACTCGTCTGGGGGGCGATCGCCGTGCTTCTGGCGATCGGGCTGTTCCTCGCGTACACGGTCCGCGCGAGCCATGACCGCTACGAGGCCGACGCCGCCGGCGACCTCGAGAACCTGACGCTCAACCTCGACCGCTACTTCTTCGCGCGCTTCCAGTCGGCCGACCTCGTGCTGCAGTCCGCGGCGCGCGACTTCGCGCTCGTGCAGGCGCGCACCGAGCCCTCGCAGATGCCGACGCAGTACTCGAAGCTGCTCGACAGCCTGCGCCAGCAGCTCGCCGAGAGTCCGGCCATCCGCGCCGCCGACGTCTCGGGCATCGTGCGCTACGGCCCCAACATCGACCCCGCGCATCCGATCAGCGTCGGCGAGCGCCGCTTCTTCCAGGACGCGCTGCACGCGCCGGGGCTGACGATCGGGCTGCCGCTCAAGTCGCGCATCAGCGGCCGCTGGGTGCTGCCGCTCGCGCGCCAGGTGCGCGGCGCCGACGGCGCGCCGGCCGGTGTCGTCTACCTGACGCTGGAGATGGACGACTTCGCGCGCATCGTCGCGCCGCTCAACATCGGCGAGCACGGCGTCATCGCGCTGTTCAACCCGCGGCTCGACGTGCTGATGCGCCGCCCGGCGGTGCCGCTCTCCGAGGACGAGAAGGCGCTGCGCATCTCGTCGCCCGAGATGGTCGCCGCGATCCAGGGCGGCAAGGTCGCGACGCAGATCTCCACGCGCAGCCAGATCGACGGCAAGATCCGCACGGTGATGTTCCGGCAGATGGAGTCGTACCCGCTGTTCGTCGTCGTCGGGTTCGCGCGCGAGGACATCTTCACCGCGTGGTACCGCGAGGTGGCGATCGCGATCGGCGTCTGGCTGGCGCTGGGGGCCAGCGTCGTGCTGCTGCTGATCACGCAGCGCCGCGTCGTCGCCGCGCAGGCGAGCGCGCTGAAGGCGCAGAGCGACCTCGCCGAGCGCGCCGGCGCCGCGAGCCGTGCCAAGAGCGCGTTCCTGGCCAACATGAGCCACGAGATCCGCACGCCGATGAACGCGATCATCGGCCTCACGCACCTGATGGCGCGCGACGCGCGCGAGCCGGTGCAGAAGGATCGGCTCGGCAAGGTCGACGACGCGGCCAAGCACCTGCTGCAGGTCATCAACGACATCCTCGACCTCTCCAAGATCGAGGCCGGCAAGATGGTGCTGGAGCAGACCGAGTTCTCGCTCGACCTGCTGCTGCAGCGCGCGTTCGAGATGGTCGCCGGCCGCGCGAGCGACAAGGGCCTGGAGCTCGTGCTCGACACCGACGGCGTGCCCGACGCCCTGCGCGGCGACCCGACGCGGCTGTCGCAGGCGCTGATCAACCTGCTGTCGAACGCCGTCAAGTTCACCGACCGCGGCTGGGTGCGGCTCGCGTGCTCGCTCGAGTTCGAGACGGACGAGTACATGATGATCCGCTTCGAGGTGCAGGATACGGGGGCGGGTTTGTCGCCCGAGCAGCAGACGAGCCTGTTCACCGCCTTCGAGCAGGCCGACAGCTCCACCACGCGCCGCCACGGCGGCACCGGCCTCGGCCTCGCGCTGACGCGCCATCTCGCGCTGATGATGGGTGGCGACGTCGGCATGCAGAGCGCGGTCGGCGAGGGCAGCCGCTTCTGGTTCACCGCGCGGCTCGAGCGCGTGCTGCATGCGCGCGACACCACCAACGTGCTGCTGCCGCGCGGCCTGCGCGCGCTGCTGGTCGACGACCTGCCCGAGGCGCTCGACGCGCTCGGCGACCGCCTGCGCACGCTCGGCTTCGAGGTCGACGCGTGCGAGAGCGGGCGCGCGGCCGTCTCGCGCGCCGCCATCGAGATCGCGTCCGGCCGGCCGTACGACGTCATGCTGATCGACTGGCGCATGACCGCGCCGGACGGCATCGAGACCCTGCGCCAGCTGCGCGAGCTGCCCGGCACGAGCAAGCCCAAGACCATCCTCGTCTCGGCGTTCGACGACGCGCTGATGTGGCAGCAGGCGCGCGGCGCGCACTTCGACGCGGTGCTCGTCAAGCCGATCACGGCCTCGGCGTTGCACGACGCGCTCGTGCGCGTGATCAGCCGCCCGGTCGCGGTCGACGCCGCGCCCGACAAGGCCGCCGCCGGCGCCGCGCTGCGCCGCCTGCACCGCGGCCGCCGCATCCTGCTGGCCGAGGACAACCCGATCAACCAGATGGTCGC
>JASLEM010000511.1 GCA_030151165.1 Burkholderiaceae bacterium | reverse complement strand
GCGCATGATTTCGTTGGTGCCTTCGAGGATCTGGTGCACGCGCACGTCGCGCAGCCAGCGCTCGAGGGGGTATTCGCGGATGTAGCCGTAGCCGCCGTGGATCTGCAGCGCGTCGTTGCAGACCTGGAAGCCGACGTCGGTCGCGAAGCGCTTGGCCATCGCGCAATAGACGTTGGCGTCGGGCGCGCCGGCGTCGAGCTTCGAGGCCGCGAGGCGCACCATCTGGCGCGCGGCGACGAGCTCGGTGGCCATGTCGGCCAGCTTGAACTGCAGCGCCTGGAACTCGGCGAGCGCGCGGCCGAACTGGCGGCGCTCGGTCATGTGGCGCTGCGCCGCGTTCAGCGCGCCCTGCGCGGCGCCGATCGAGCAGGCGGCGATGTTGATGCGGCCGCCGTCGAGCCCCTTCATCGCGATCCTGAAGCCGTCGCCTTCCGCGCCGAGCAGGTTCCGGGCGGGCACGCGCACGCCGTCGAACGCGATCGCGCGCGTGGGCTGGCTGTTCCAGCCCATCTTGTCCTCCTTGCGGCCGTAGCGCACGCCCGGCGCGTCGGCCGGCACGAGGAAGGCCGAGATGCCGGCCGCGCCGTCGCCGCCGGTGCGCGCCATCACGACGAGCGCGTCCGTCGAGCCCGCGCCGGAGATGAAGGCCTTGCTGCCGTCGATGACGACGTGCTCGCCGTCGCGCCGCGCCGTCGTGCGCAACGACGCGGCGTCGGAGCCGGCCTCGGGCTCGGTGAGGCAGTACGACGCGAGCTTCGCGCCGCGCGTGAGCGGCGGGCCCCACGCGGCGACGATGTCCGGGTGGCCGAACGTCGTGATCATCCACGTCGCCATGTTGTGGATCGAGAGGTAGGCCGTCGTCGACGGGCAGGCCGTGGCCAGTTCCTCGAGCACGATGGTCGCGTCGAGCCGCGGCAAGCCGAGCCCGCCCGCGGCCTCGCTCGCGTAGAGGCCGCAGAACCCGAGCTCGCCGGCGTGGCCCAGCGTGCCGCGCGGGAAGACGGCCTGCGCGTCCCAGGCCGCGGCGTGCGGCGCCATTTCCGATTCGGCGAACGCGCGCGCGGCCTGCTGGAACGCGCGCTGGTCGTCGTCGAGCTCGAAGTTCATGCGACCCCAGCCGGCGAGCGTTCGGCCGCTCCGGAGCGAGCCGGCATGAGCCCCTCGGGGGCGTGGAGCGAAGCGAGCCGGGTCGTCATGACTAGCGCAGGCTGATCGTGGTGTTCACGCCGGTCGAGACGTCGTCGTCGAACCAGCGCGCCGTGATCGTCTTGGTCTGCGTGTAGAACAGGATCACCTGCTTGCCGTACGGGCCGAGGTCGCCGAGCTTGGACGCGCGCGAGCCGCTGAACGAGAACAGCGGTACCGGTACGGGGATGGGGACGTTGATGCCGATCTGGCCGACGTCGATCTCCTCCTGGAACCTGCGCGCCGCCGCGCCCGACTGCGTGAAGATCGCGGTGCCGTTGCCGTTCGGGTTGGCGTTGACCAGCGCGATGGCGTCGGCGAGCGTCTCGGCCTCGGCCAGGCACAGCACGGGGCCGAAGATCTCCTGGTCGTAGATCGCCATGCCGGGCTTCACGCCGGAGAAGATGGTCGGGCCGACGAAGTTGCCTTCTTTCAGACCCCCTTCGAGCGAGGGCAGGCGGCCGTCGAGCTCGAGCGTCGCGCCTTCGGCGATGCCGCGTTCGATCAGCGCCTCCACGCGCTCCTTCGCCGCGCAGGAGATCAGCGGGCCGACGTCGGTGCCGCGGGCGGTGCCGTCGCCGACCGACATCTTCTTCGCGCGGGCCACCAGCTCGGGGATCCACTCGCGCGCCGGGCCCACGAGCACCGCGACCGAGATGGCCATGCAGCGCTGGCCGGCCGCGCCGAAGGTGGCGCCGGCGAGGGCGTCGAGCGTCTGCTGCCGGTGCGCATCGGGCAGCACGATCGCGTGGTTCTTCGCGCCCATCATGCATTGCACGCGCTTGCCGGCGAGCGACGCGCGCTGGTACACGTGCGTGCCGACCTTGGTCGAGCCGACGAAGGAGATGGCCCGGATGTCCGCGTGATCGCAGATCATGTTGACGACGTCCTCGCCGCCATGCACGACATTCAGCACGCCCGGCGGCACGCCGGCCTCGAGCGCGAGCTCGCACAGGCGCATCGTGACCATCGGATCCTGCTCCGACGGCTTCAGCACGAAGGTGTTGCCGCAGGCGATCGCCATCGGGAACATCCACAGCGGGATCATCGCGGGGAAGTTGAACGGTGTGATGCCGGCGCATACCCCCAGGGGTTGCATCAGCGTGTAGGTGTCGACGCCGTTCGCGACGTTGTTCGCGAGCTCGCCGAGCTGCAGGTTGCCGATGGCGGCCGCGTGCTCGACGACCTCGAGCCCGCGGAACACGTCGCCCTCGGCGTCGGCCAGCGTCTTGCCCTGTTCCGCGGTCAGGATGGCCGCGAGTTCCCTCATGTTCTCGCGGATCAGCTGCTGGTACTTCAGGAAGATCCGGGCCCGCGCGCCGATCGGCGTCCTGCGCCAGGTCGCGAAAGCCGATTGCGCGGACGCGACCGCGGCGTTCACTTCGTCGGCCGTCGCGAACGGCACGCGCGCGAGCACCGCCTGCGTCGCGGGGTTGACGACGTCGCGCCACACTTCGCTGCGCGAGGGCACGAGCTTGCCGCCGATCAGCAGCGGGATGTTGGGAGCGTTCAGGGTGTCGGTCATCGCGGGGGTCTCCGGAGTCGTTTCGAGGCTCCGGAACGAGGTGGTGGACAGCCCGGAGCACTTCACACAGAATCTATCCACTCTCTTCACACGGCGCGATAACTCGTTGATGTGAAAAGGAATTGCTGTAAATCACTTCACAAGTGAATTGTGAAATTGCGAAGGTTGTGAAGATTGCCTGCTGAGATCCAAGGGGGGCGCAAGCTGTTCGTCGGGCCGCGCGTGCGGCGCCTGCGCGAGCAGCACGGCCTGAGCCAGACCGCGCTGGCGGAGCGCCTGTCGCTCTCGCTGAGCTACATCAGCCAGATCGAGGGCAACCAGCGCCCGGTGACGGCCGCGGTGCTGTTGCGCCTGGCCGAGGCGTTCGGCGGCGACATGACGCAGTTCGCGGACGACACCGACAAGCGCCTGCTCGGCGAGCTCGATGGCGCGCTGCAGGACCGCACGCTGCGCAGCACGGCCGTGCCCGCGCCGCAGCTCGCGCGCATGATCGAGCAGGCACCCGAGCTGGTGGAGGCGTTCCTGCTGCTGTACCAGCGCCACCAGCGCCTGCAGGAGGATCACGCGCAGACGATCGACCGCTTCTACGGCGAGCTCGGCGGCGACGGCCCGCCGCGGCGGATGTCGCCGTTGCCGCACGAGGAAGTGCGCGACCAGTTCAACCGCCGCAACAACTACATCGACCGCCTCGACCATCTCGCGGAGCAGCTCGCGCGCGACACGCGCCTCGTCCCCGGCGCGCGCGCCGCGCCGCTGCGCGAGCTGATGCGCGCGCAGTGCGGCATCGAGGTCGTCGTCAGCGACGACGCGTGCGGGCGCGCGGGCGACGACGCCGCGCTGCGCCGCTACGAGCCGTCGCGCAAGCGGCTGTGCGTGCCGGCGCATCTCAGCGACGCGCAGCAGGCGTTCCAGATCGCGACGCAATACGCGCTCGTCGCGCAGCGCGCGGCGCTCGACGACGAGGTGCGCGAAGGCGCCTATTCCGACGCGGCCGCGCAAGGCCTCGCGCGCCAGGGGCTCGCGCATTACTTCGCGGGCGCCGCGCTGCTGCCGTACGAGCAGATGCTCGCGGCGGCGCGCGATTGCCGCTACGACATCGAGCGGCTGCAGCGCCACTTCCACGTCGGCTTCGAGACGGTGTGCCATCGGCTGTCGACGCTGCAGCGGCCCGGCCTGCGCGGCGTGCCGTTCTACTTCGTGCGCATCGACCAGGCCGGCAACATCTCGAAGCGCCAGAGCGCCACCGTGTTCCACTTCGCGCGCCACGGCGGCGCGTGCCCGCTGTGGCAGGTGCACGAGGCGTTCTCGCAGCCGGGGCGGATCCTGACGCAGGTCGCCGAGATGCCGGACGGCGCGCGCTTCTTCGGCATCGCGCGCACGACCCGGCGCGGCGGCGGCGGCTTCGAGGCTCGGCGCAAGCTCTTCGCGATCGGGCTCGGCTGCGAGCTGTCGCATGCGCGCGAGCTGGTCTACGCCGACGGCCTCGACATCGCCGCGCCGCGCGGCGTGGTGCCGATCGGGCCGGGGTGCCGCGTCTGCCCGCGCACCGACTGCGTGCAGCGCGCGTTCCCGCCCGCGGGCAAGAAGCTGGTCGCGGACAGCGACGCGGAGTCGCTGGTGTCCTACCGCTTCGAGAGCGACTAGGCAGCGGGCACCGGCCGGCCTGCCAGTTCGACGAAGGCCTTGAGGTAGTCGATCTCGACGTCCCCTTCGCGCGCGCCGAGGAAGATCTGCTTGGCGATGCCGTGGCGGCCGAGGCGCACCGGCACGACGGCCATCTTCTCGGCGTATTCCTCCGCGAGCCAGCGCGGCAGCGCCGCCACGCCGCGGTCGCTCTCGACCATCTGCAGCATGATGTCGGTCGTCTCGATGGCCTTCTGGCGCCGCGGCGTGATGCCCGCGGGCATCAGGAACTGCGTGTAGATGTCGAGGCGGTCGATCGCGACCGGGTAGGTGATCAGCACCTCCTTCGTCAGGTGCTGCGGCTTCACGTACGGCACCTGCGCCAGCGCATGGCCGCGCGGGACGACCAGCACCTGCTCGTAGTCGAACACCGGCTCGAAGCGCAGCCCGGGCTTGTAGAGCGGGTCGGGCGTCACGAGCAGGTCGATCTCGTAGCCGAAGAGCGCGCCGATGCCGCCGAACTGGAACTTCTGCTTCACGTCGACGTCGACGTCGGGCCACTCCGCGAGATAGGGCGACACGATCTTCAGCAGCCACTGGTAGCACGGGTGGCACTCCATCCCGATGCGCAGGCTGCCGCGTTCGCCCTCGGCGTACTGGCCGATGCGCGTCTCGGCGAGCTCGAGCTGCGGCAACACGCGGTTGGCCACCTGCAGCAGGTACTCGCCGGCCTGCGTCAGGCGCAGGCTGCGGCCTTCGCGCAGCCAGATGTCCGTGCCGAGCTGCTCCTCGAGCTTGCGGATCGAGTGGCTCAGCGCCGATTGCGTGAGGAACAGCGCGCTCGCGGCGGCGGTCAGCGAGCCGAGCTTGTCGACCTGCCGGACGATGGACAGGTGGATGCGTTCAAGCATGTTGATCCATGAGCCAGATTGATCGATATCTGAATTAAGACCATTTTACTTCATGAGTCCGCGTGCCTACGATCGCTCGCTCCTGCTTTCAACGAATCGAACATCTCCATGGTCACGACACACAACCTGGGCTTCCCCCGCATCGGCGCGAAGCGCGAACTGAAATTCGCGCTGGAGTCCTACTGGAAGGGCCAGTCCTCGCGCGACGAGCTCCAGGCGCTCGGCGCGCAACTGCGCCGGCGCCACTGGGAGCAGCAGGCCGGCCTCGACCTCGCGCCGGTGGGCGACTTCGCGTTCTACGACCAGATGCTCGACCTCAGCTTCACGCTCGGCAACCTGCCCGAGCGCGTCCGCGGCTTCCATGGCGACGTGCTGGACAACACGTTCCGCGTCGCGCGCGGCCGGTCGGCGAAGGGCGCGGAGGATCACTCGGCGTGCTGCGGTGCGAGTCATGGCGACGTCGCCGCCGGCGAGATGACGAAGTGGTTCGACACCAACTACCACTACATCGTCCCCGAGTTCAGCGCGTCGACCGAGTTCAGCCTCGACACCTCGCGCCTGCTCGACCAGCTCGCCGAGGCGCGCGCGCAGGGCGTGAAGGCCAAGCCGGTGCTCGTCGGCCCGGTCACCTACCTGGCGCTCGGCAAGGCCAAGGACGACTCCGACAAGCTCGCGCTGCTGCCGCGCCTGCTGCCGGTCTACGCGCAACTTCTCGCGGCGCTGGCGAAGCAGGGCGTCGAGTGGGTTCAGGTCGACGAGCCGCTGCTCGTGACCGAGCTCGACGCCGACTGGCAGCACGCGTTCAACGCGGCCTATCACCAACTCAAGGGCTGCGGCGTGAAGCTGCTGCTCGCCACGTACTTCGGCCAGTTGCAGGAGAACCTGTACCTCGCGGCCAACCTGCCGGTCGCGGGCCTGCACGTCGACGCGATCAACGGCCGCGACGACGTCCTGCCGCTGCTCAACCTGCTGCCGACGCACAAGGTGCTGTCGCTGGGCGTCGTCAACGGACGCAACATCTGGAAGACCGACCTCGCGGCCACGCTGGACTGGCTCGAGCCGCTGGCGCAGCGCCTCGGCGATCGCCTGTGGCTAGCGCCGTCGTGCTCGCTGCTGCACGTGCCGGTCGACCTCGCGAGCGAGGTCAAGCTCGATGCCGACGTCCGCTCCTGGCTCGCGTTCGCGCTGCAGAAGCTCGACGAGATCCGCGTGCTGGCGCTTGCGCTCGATCGCGGTCGAGATGCCGTGAAGGTCGAGCTCGCCGCCAACGCCGCCGCGGTGGCCGCGCGCCGCGCCTCGCCGCGCGTCAACGACCCGGCGGTCAAGGCGGCGGTCGCGGGCATCACGCCGAGGCTGGGCCAGCGCCAGAGCGACTATCCGCTGCGCGCCGAGAAACAGGCCGCGCGGCTGCGGCTGCCGGCGTATCCGACGACGACCATCGGCTCGTTCCCGCAGACCGCCGAGATCCGCCACGCGCGCAGCGAGTTCAAGGCCGGTCGCCTCGACGACGCCGGCTACCGCGCCGCGATGCGGGCCGAGATCGCGCGCAGCGTGCGCGAGCAGGAGGCCCTCGGCCTGGACGTGCTGGTGCACGGCGAAGCCGAGCGCAACGACATGGTCGAGTACTTCGGCGAGCAGCTCGAAGGCTACGCGTTCAGCCAGTTCGGCTGGGTGCAGTCCTACGGCTCGCGCTGCGTGAAGCCGCCGATCCTGTTCGGCGACATCTCGCGTCCGAAGGCGATGACGGTGGAGTGGATCCGCTATGCGCAGTCGCTCACCAGCAAGCCGATGAAGGGCATGCTGACCGGCCCGGTGACGATCCTCAACTGGTCGTTCGTGCGCGACGACCAGCCGCGCTCGGTGTCGTGCTTCCAGCTCGCGCTCGCGATACGGCAAGAGGTATTGGACCTCGAGCGCGCCGGCGTGCGCGTGATCCAGATCGACGAGGCCGCGCTGCGCGAAGGCCTGCCGCTGCGCCGGTCGCAATGGCAGGCGTACCTGGACTGGGCGGTCGAATCGTTCCGCATCACGGCCAACGGCGCGCAGGACGACACCCAGATCCACACGCACATGTGCTACTCGGAGTTCAACGACATCATCGCGTCGATCGCCGACATGGACGCCGACGTCATCACCATCGAGACCTCGCGCTCTGACATGGAGCTGCTCGACGCGTTCGACGACTTCAAGTACCCGAACGAGATCGGCCCGGGCGTCTACGACATCCACTCGCCGAACATCCCGACGCAGGCACACATCGAGCAGCTGATGCGGAAGGCCGCCGAGCGCATCCCCGCGGAGCGCCTGTGGGTGAACCCCGACTGCGGCCTGAAGACGCGCGCCTGGGACGAGGTGATCCCCGCGCTCGCCAACATGGTGGCCGCCGCGAAGGCGTTGCGCGCCGCGCACTGAGCGGCGGCTAGGGCCGCGCGTCCGGCGCAGGCCGGGCGCGACGGTGCATCCATCGGCGGCGTCCGGCCGTATAGGGGAGACCGGACACGCGACAATGCGACTTGCGAGCGCCGGCCACCCGCAACGACGGCCACGCCGGCCCACCAGCGCATCGATGGACCTCCGCCCCCAGACAACCTGCATCGCCGCGGCGCTCTCGATCCTCGCCGGCGCGGCCTCCGCCCAGTCGGCGGCGCCCGCGGCCGCGTCGCAACCTGGCGCGCAGAAGGTCGAGATCACCGCGCACTACGAGAACGGCGTCGGCTCGTCCGATGCCGCGTCGCAGGGCACGGTCCGCGGCGAGCGGCTGACCGACCTGCCGCTGCTGCGCCCCGGCGAGGTGCTGGAGACCGTGCCGGGCATGGTCGTGACGCAGCACTCCGGCGACGGCAAGGCGAACCAGTACTTCCTGCGCGGCTACAACCTCGACCACGGCACCGACTTCGCGACCTCCATCGACGGCGTGCCGGCCAACATGCCCAGCAACGCGCACGGCCAGGGCTACACCGACCTGAACTTCCTGATCCCCGAACTCGTCGACCGGATCGACTATCGCAAGGGCCCGTACTTCGCGGAGGACGGCGACTTCGCCGCCGCGGGCTCCGCGCGCATCCGGTACCGCGACACCCTCGACCACGGCCTCCTCGACCTCACCGGCGGCGGCGAAGGCTACCGCCGCGTCCTGCTCGCGGGCTCGACGCCGTTGTCCGCGCTGATGTCGTCGGCACCCTCGGCCGACGGCCCGCGCGTGCTCGGCGCACTGGAGGTCGAGGCCGACGACGGCCCGTGGACGACGCCGGAAGGCGTTCGAAAATACAACGGCCTCGTGCGCGTGAGCGACGGCACGCATGCGCAGGGCTGGTCCGCGGACGCGACGGCCTACAGCTCGCACTGGACGTCGACCGACCAGGTGCCGCTCGCGCTGATCGAGAACGGCACGATCGGCCGCTTCGACGCGCTCGACCCGACCGACGGCGGCAACAGCCGGCGCGCGATCCTTTCCGGCGAGTGGCACCGGCACGACGCGAGCGGCTACACCAACGCCTCCGCGTACGTCGAGCACTACGAGCTGAAGCTCTGGTCGAACTTCACCTACTTCGAGCTGCGCCCCGCCACCGGCGACCAGTTCCAGCAGCAGGAGAGCCGCAACCTCGTCGGCGGCCAGCTGGTGCACGGCTGGGATCACACGCTGTTCGGGCATGACTCGGTCACCGAGGCCGGCCTGCAGGTGCGGCACGACCACGTCGACGTCGGCCTCTACAACTCCGAGAAGCGCGCCGTCTTCCAGACCGTCAGCAATGATCGCATCGGCGAGACCGAGGCCGGCGCGTACGTGCAGAACACGACCGCGTGGCTGCCCTGGCTGCGCACGCTCGCGGGCCTGCGCGAGGACCGCGTCGACCTGCACATGACGGCGCTGCAGGTGCCGCAGAACAGCGGGCACGGGTCGGGCGAGAAGCTGTCGCCCAAGTTCTCGCTGATCCTCGGGCCGTGGCGCCGGACGGAGTTCTTCGCGAACTATGGGCGCGGCTTCCACAGCAACGACGCGCGCGGCGTCATCGACACGATCGACTCGACCAGCCTCTCGCAGCCGCCGCACGTCGCGGCAGCGTCCTCCCCCGTGCCGGCGCTGGTCGGCAGCCGCGGCGCGGAGATCGGCCTGCGCACGGAGATCGTCCCCGGCCTGCAGACATCGATGGCGCTGTGGCGCCTCGACAGCGATTCGGAGCTGGTCTACAGCGCGGACTCGGCCGTCGGCAGCACCGAGGCGAACGGCGCCAGCAAGCGCCATGGGTTCGAGTGGAACAACCACCTCGTCGTGAACCGCTGGTTGCTGATCGATGCGGACATGGCCTGGACGCATGCCCGCTACGCCGACGCGAACGCGAACGGCGAGGCGGGCCACGAGATCGCCAACGCCGTGAGCCAGGTCGGCCTGTTCGGCATCACGGTGCACCAGCTCGGGCCGTGGTCGGCCGGGCTCGTCACGCGCTACATCGGCTCGTACCCGCTGTCGCAGGACGGCACGCTGACCACGCCGGCGGCGGTGGTGTCGAACCTCCAGCTCAAGCGCGAGCTGACGCCGCGCGTCACGGTGCGGCTCGACGTGCTGAACCTGTTCGACCGCCGGTTCTACGACATCGCCTACGAGCAGGACTACAAGACCTCGCCGGCCGCCGGCGTGCCGCTGGTGCCGGACGGCGTCACCGTGCATCCGGGCGAGCCGCGCGAGTTCCGGGTCGGCGTTGACATTCGCCTGTAGGGGGGACTCTTGCCGTGCGACGTCGACCGCTCCTACCATGGGCGCTCGACACGGCGGCGTCCCCATGGCGGGCCGCGCCCCGCTGGCGGGGAGGATGACGATGACGCGCGTTCGCATGCGGCTCCATGTCCACGGGGATCCCGATCCCGCGGGCGACCGCGCCCGCTTCGAGAAGGCGCTGCAGGACCAGTGCGCGAAGCTGGACATCGACCTCGATCTCGCGATCGGCCCCGAGCCGCCCGCGATCGCGGTCGTGTTCCCCGAGCACGGATCGGCGTGGCGGGAGGCGGACGAGGCGCTGCATCCGGCGCTGGCCGCGGCGACGCATTCCGTGCTGCCGGTGATCGGCGTCGCGGACGACGCGAAGCTGCTGCCGAAGTCGCTCAAGGCCTACAACGCCTTCCAGACCGGCCTGTGGGGCCAGGATCACTGGTGCGCGGGCATGGTGGACGAGGTGCTGGGCCACGCCGTGCTGCACCGGCGCGAGCGCCGCGTCTTCCTCAGCTACAAGCGCACGGACAGCGAGCCCGTCGCCAACCAGGTCTACGAGGCGCTGACGCGGCGCGGCTACGTCACGTTCCTGGACGACGTCTCGATCGGCAAGGGCATCGACTTCCAGCGCGAGCTGAAGTGGTGGCTCAACGATGCCGACCTGCTGCTCGTGCTGCTCAGCCCCAACTTCGACCGGTCGGCCTGGTGCATGGAGGAGATCGCGTTCGCGCAGTCGCGCTCGGTGGCCGTCGTCGTCGTCGACTGGCCCGCGTCGGTCTATGCGAGCGGACAGCCCTTCGCCGGCGCACCGCCCGTGTCGAAGCCGCCGTTGCTGGGCGGCGCGATCGACCAGGACCAGCGCATGATGCTGGTCGACGCCTCCTTCGCGCCCGCGCCGCCGGCGGAGCGCGACCTCTGGCGCCGCGAGTTGACGACGGAGGCGTTGCACGACGTCATGGCGATGTGCGCGCAGCAGCGCTCGCTGGCCATCTGGCGGCGCGTGGCGGACCTGGTGCCGTTCGCCGAGGAGATGCTGCAGGCCCAGCCGCCGCTCCTGCCGGCGGGCCGCCCGGGCGATTTCACGTTCAGCGACAAGGCGGGGACGACGCATTTCGTGCGCGTGCTGCCGCACCGGCCCGACGCCCGCTCCGTGCACGACGCCTGGGCCAGCGCCGGCTCGCAAGAGGTGGTCGGCTGCTTCTACAGCGAGTGTGATCCGTCGGACGTCCGCGCCGCGGCGATGTCCTGGCTCGCGGATCGAACCCATGCGGAGCGGGGCAGGAAGCGCCACACGCGCCTCTGGTCCTTCGTCGGCGACCAGGCGGTGGACCAATGACGACGATCACGAACGCCGCCACGGCGGCCGACCCCCGCCCCGTGATCCGCGTGACCGCGCGCGACGACCTGCAGCAGCTGCCCGGCGGGCGCTACCTGTTTCTGTCGGCCAGCGTGCCCTATGAATTCGTCGAGTCGAACGTCGACCTCGGGCCCGGCGAGACCGTCGAAAACCTGAACGCGCGGTTCTGGGCGACGCGCCAGCCGGCGCGCGTCCGCGACGCCGTCTCGGCGCTGACCCGCACCGCGATCGGCCGGGGCTTCCGGCTGGTCTTCGGCGCGCACCCGTCCATCAGCCCGATGGTGCTGCAGGCCGCGAGCGACATGGAGGCGCCGCCCGCCAGCGTCGTCATCTTCCAGTCGGAGAAGTACGACGGCGTCATCCCGCAATCCACGCTCGATCTCGCGGCGTGGAAGTCGGGCCTGCTGGTGATGACGCAGAAGCAGAACGAGCCGCCGGGGACGACACGCAACCCGAACAGCCTCGCGTTCATGCGCGAGATGATGACGAGCGTGCGCGGCCTGGAGGGCGCGGTGTTCGTCGGCGGCATGAAGGGCATCGCGCTCGAGGCCAAGGCCTTCGAGGACCGGCAACCGGGCGCCCGTCGCTACGCGATCGGGTCGACCGGCTCCGCCGCCGCCGAACTCGCGCGCCTGAAGCCGGACGAATTCCACGGCACGCTCGGGCGTCAGGACGCGTCGCTGCTGGAAACCAGCGCCTCGTACAGCCTCGTCGCGCACAAGATCGTCAAGGACCTGATGCAGGGAAGCCGCGCCTGAACGGCGCGACGGAGCGGCTCGGCTGAAAAGCCCGGCCGTGGCGTGGCGAATCGATAATATGGACGCTCGCCCGTCGGACGGCGTCGTCGTCGTCCGGCCGCCCGTCCTTCCGCTCTCCTTCGCAGCGCCGCTTGCCCGCCGATGGCCGTTCTCGTCCCGATGCCGCTTTCGCCGCCGCGCCCCGGCCAGGCCGGCCGCGGCATGGGCCGGCGCGTGCGGTTCGCGATGGCGGCGGCGGTGTCGGCGGCGCGGGCCGGCGCGGCGCTGCACGCCAGCGCCGCGGCCAGCAC
>JASLEM010000402.1 GCA_030151165.1 Burkholderiaceae bacterium | reverse complement strand
CATGATGAGCGGCGGCTCGTCGGCGACGGGCGCAGGGTTGCCCTCGGCGTCGACGCGGCTGACGCGCCACATGCTGGCCATGCCGCCCTGGTGCAGGCGCTTCTCGAGCAGGAAGCCGTCGACGACCGCGCCCTTCTCGAGCGGGGGCGCGATGCTGCCGATGTCGTACCAGTCCGGCCCGCGCCGGGAGCCGCCGCCGGCGCCGGAGTTGAACGCGCCGCTGGAGCGGACCGTGCCGGATCGCACCGTTCCGGATCGTTGCGGCGGCTTCTTGGGCGGTTGGCTCACGGTGTCAGACCCCTTCGCCGAGTCGCGCTGCCAGCCGCTCGGGCAGGCCCGCCGCGCGGATCTTCGCGGCGGCGCTCTCGTGGTCGTAGGGTACACGGTGGTAGGTGACGCGTTGCGCGTCGGGCTCGAACATCGCGTAGCACGCGGCCGGGTTGCCGTCGCGCGGCTGGCCGGCGGAGCCGGGGATGACGAGCCACTGGCGGTAGCCGGGCAGCGGGATCGGCATCTCGGGCGTGGGCGTGAAGTCGCCGGCCTTGCCGGTGGCGCCCAGGTGGTACAGCCGCGGCTCGTGGACGTGGCCGCAGAAGGTGTAGTGGCAGGTCGTGGCGTGGATCGAGCGCACGGCGTCGGCACGGCCCTGCACGTATTCCCACTGGCTGGGCGCGAAGGCGTTGGCGTGGACGTAGAGGCGGTCCTCGCGCTGGACCTGGAAGGGCAGGGCGGCGAGGAAGTCGAGCTGGCCGGGGTCGAGCTGCGAGCGCGTCCAGTCGATGACGGCGCGCGCCTCGGGGCGCATCTGCGGCGTGCCGCCGATGACGGCGGCCTCGTCGTGGTTGCCGCAGACGGCCGCGGCGCCGGCGTCGACCATCTCGCGCACCTGGTCGACGACCCAGGCCGGGTCGGCGCCGTAGCCGACGAAGTCGCCGAGGAACGCCCATTCCGTCGCGCCTTGGGCGCGTGCGTGGGCGAAGACGGCTTCGACGGCCTCCCGGTTTGCGTGCAGGTCGGTCACGACCGCGATCTTGGTCATCTTGGATTCATGGTGTCGGCAGGCATGTTGCCAGCAGTCCCTGACAGCCCGCGTACGGGATTACGCAAGGCCCGGGGCGGCTCCGGGGCGGTGGAAACCCGGTTTGCGGCAGACTATGCCCCCGAATCGGCGTATTTCACCGGTCGCGCGCCTTCCGGGCGCCGCGGCCGGATCATGGAACTGACATATCGGGTCGGCACACTGCGCCGGCGCGAACGGGGTCCTGCGCCGGTCGAGATCGTCCCGCCGCCGGCGCCCCTCACTCGCGAAGCCCATCACCATGCCTCGAATCCCGCACCTCGTCCCCGTGGCGGCCGCGCTCGCCGCCGCGCTGCCGGCCGCCGTTGCCACTGCCGCTGCCGCCACCACCTCGGGCATCGTCGTGGGCCCCGGCGGGGTCTACGAGCACGCGCGCGTCTGCATCGACCGCAACGGGAACGCCCGCTGCGAGGCGCGGGAGCGCATCGCCTACACCGGCGCCGACGGCCGCTTCACGCTGCCCGGACACGGGATGGTGGTGGCCGAGGTCGGCACCGCGGCGCAACTGGTCGACCCGGCGACGGGCGCGAAGACGCCGGTCCGGCGCGCGCTCGTGTTCCGCTCGGCCAAGGGCGTGGCCGGCGGCACGGTCGGGCCGGTCTCGACCGAGCTCGAGGCGATGATCGCCGGCGGCGGCAAGGACATGCCCGCCGTGCTCGCCGCCCGCCTGCGCGTGAAGCCGGCGTCGCTGACGGCCGACCCGGCCGGCGACCTCGACCCGGCCGATCGCGCCGCGCTCGAGGCCGAGCAGGCGCGCCTGGTCGGCCGCATCGCCGACGCCACCGAGGCCGCGGGCAGCCGCGGCGACCGCGTGGCCGAGCTCGGCAACCGGCTCGACCTCGAAGGCATCCGCAATGTCGTCGTGATCTACGCCGAGAACCGCAGCTTCAACAACGTGTTCGCCGACTTCCCCGGCGCGGCCAGCATCGCCTCCGCGAAGAAGGCCGGCCAGCTCGTCGCGCAGAAGGATCGCGACGGCAGCGTGCTCGACAAGCTGCCGCCGGCCTGGGGCGGCTTGACGGCGGCGGGCCAGAGCGTCGTCGTGACGCAGGCGCAGACCACCAACGTGCTGCCGAACGCGCCGTTCCAGGTCGACGCGGCCACGCCGGCGTGGGGCGAGCCGGCGATCACCAACGCGATCGTCACGCGCGACCTCTACCACCGCTTCTACGAGAACCAGATGCAGATCGACGGCGGCGCGAACGACCGCTTCGCCGCCTGGGCCGATTCGGGCGGGCTCGTGATGGGCTGGTTCGACGGCAGCCGCACCGCGCTGTGGAAGCTCGCGAAGCAGTACACGCTCGCCGACCACTTCTTCCAGGGCGCGTTCGGCGGCTCGTTCCTGAACCACCAGTACCTGATCTGCGCCTGCGCGCCGGTGTTCCCCGACGCCGACACCTCGCCCGCGAAGCCGTCGATCACCCTGCTGCAGACGGCCGCCAACGGCACGTTCACGCCCGACCTCGCGCTGGCGGCGAACTCGCCGCCGTCGTCGCTCGCCGGCCCGCCGGTCTTCGTCCTGAGCGGCAACCTCACGCCGAAGGACTACCTCGGCGACGGCACCTTCCACGCGGTCAACACGATGCAGCCGGCCTTCCAGCCGAGCGGCAACGCGCCCGCGGCGGACGACGCGACGAAGAGCTACGCCGACCCGAAGGCGGCGACCACGCTGCCCGCGCAGACGGGCCCGACCGTCGGCGACACGTTGTCCTCGCGCGACCTCGCCTGGGCCTGGTACGCCGGCGGCTGGAACGACGCCTCGGCCGACCGCGGCAAGGTCTACAAGGACGCCGCCGGCAATTTCCAGTCGCACCACCAGCCCTTCAACTACTACGCCGGCTTCGACCCGCAGTCGCACGCCGACGCACGCGCCGCGCACCTGAAGGACTACGGCGACCTCGTCGCCGACGCCATCGCCGGCACGCTGCCGCCGGTCGCGTTCTACAAGCCGATCGGCCGCAACAACGAGCACCCGGGCTATGCCAGCCTGAGCGAGGGCGACGCGCACATCGCCGACCTGATCGCGCGGCTGCAGGCCGGGCCGCAGTGGAAGCACATGCTGATCGTCGTGACCTACGACGAGAACGGCGGCCAGTGGGACAGCGTCGCGCCGCCGAAGGGCGATCTCGTCGGCCCGGGCACGCGCATCCCGGCGGTCGTCATCTCGCCGTTCGCGCGGCGCGGGTTCGTCGACCACACGCCGTACGACACCGGCTCGGTGGCGCGCTTCATCACGCACCGGTTCTCGCTCGACCCGCTGCCCGGCATCGCGATGCGCGACGACGCGCTCGCGGCGCACGGCGAGCCGCCGATGGGCGACCTGACCAACGCGCTCGATTTCCGCGCGCAGCGGCAGGCCTCGCGCTGACCTCGCCATGCGCCCGAGCCGCCGTCGCCAGCTCCCGCTTCGCGCGTGCGCGCTCGCCGCGGCGGCGATCGTGGCGGCGCTGGCGGGTGTCGCGGCGCAGGCCGGTGGCGCCGACGTGAGCGCGAACGCGAGGCGCGCGCCGCAGCCGCGCGCCTGGGGCAACCGGCCGACCGTCGCCGAACTCGGCGAGCTGGGCCGCGCGATCTTCGCCGACCCCAGCCTGTCGGCGAGCGGCAAGCTGGCGTGCTCGAGCTGCCACGACCCGGCCGCCGCGTTCGGGCCCAACGCCCGCACGCCGAGCCCGTTCGCCGACGACGACCCCGACCACGACGGCACGCGCGCGATCCCGTCGCTGCGCTATGCGCAATACAGCATCCGCTTCACCGAGCACTTCATCGACGACGAGGACGGCCACGGCGTCGACGCCGGCCCGACCGGCGGCCTGACGTGGGACGGCCGCGTCGATACCGCGCGCGAGCAGGCGCGGCTGCCGCTGTTCGCCGCCAACGAGATGGCCAACGTCGACGACGCGAGCCTCGCGCGCAAGCTCGCGGCCGCGCGCTACGCGCCGCGCTTGCGCCAGGCGTTCAGCGCGCCGGGGCACGACGTCTTCGAGGATCCGTCGCAGGTCGTCGCATGGGCGGCGCTGGCGCTCGAGGTCTACGAGCAGGGCAAGGAGTTCGCGCCGTTCGACAGCAAGTACGACCGCGCGCTCGCGGGCAAGGCCAACCTCACGCCGGCGGAACTGCGCGGGCTGCGGCTCTACGAGAACCCCGCCAAGGCCAACTGCGAGACCTGCCATCCGAGCTCGCGCCTGACGACCGGCGCCGCGCCGCTGTTCACCGACGGCGGGCTTGTCGCGGTCGCCGCGCCGCGCCGCGCGGGGCTGCCGGCGATGGCGGCGTCGTCGGCGGCCGCGTACCCGCTGGCCTCGGCCGCGAGCGGCGCGCAGGTCGACCTCGGCCTGTGCACGTCCGGCCGCGTCGGCCTCACCGCCGACCCGAGCTTCTGCGGCCGCTTTCGCACGCCGACGCTGCGCAATACGGCGATCCGCACGAGCTTCTTCCACAACGGCTCGCTGCATTCGCTGCGCGACGTGATCGAGTTCTACAACACCCGCGACATCGACCCCGGCCGCTGGTATTCGAAGAACCCGGACGGCAGCGTCCACCTGTACGACGACACGCCGGACGAGCTCGTGCAGTACGTCGACCACGAGGTGCCGTTCGACCCGCTGCCCGGCAACAAGCCGCGGCTGGACGAGCACGAGATCGACGACCTCATCGCGTTCCTGCGCACGCTGACCGACGCGGACGTGCTGGCCCTGCAGCCGGGCGGCGATCAGGGCGCGACGCCGGTCGCCACCCACGGCGCGCCGTCCGTCGCGAAGGTGCTCGCCCCCGCACGCTGAGCCTTCAGCGGCGATTCAGCGCCACGACAGCGCTCCGGCATGTCGACTGCCGGATACCCCGCGAAACGGCGTCCGACGGGCCCTGTACCGGCCTGTCGGGCACGCTCGTTGCCGATTCGTTGCAGGCCTTTCTGCAAACGATCCAGGCGTCCTCGCACGGCGCCCGTCGGCCGAGCTCATCGGAAGGATCACGCGCTGTCGGGAGCCGCATCGCCATGCATCACACTCACTCATCCAAGCTGCCTGTCAACCTCTTGCCATCCGCGCTGGTGCCGCTGCTGCTGCTGGCCGCCGGCGTGCTGATCGGGCGCGCCGTGCCGGGCGGGCAATCGCTCGACGCCGTCGTGTTGGCGGCCGCGTGGTTCGTGCTCTGCGCGGGGCTGGTGGCGATCGTGCTGCGCGTCGTGGCCTGGGCCGTGCGCGTGTTCCCGTCGGCCGACGACGGCGACGCCTACTACCGGCGCCGGCACTTCTGATTCAGCGTGCTGCGGGTGCCGCCGCGCGCAGGTACTTGAAGGTGCCGATGGCGGTGGCGAGCAGCAGCGTGTCGTCGAGCCAGACCTCGCTGCGCGCGAAGTAGATGCCGCGGCCCTTGCGGTCGATGGAGCCCTTCGCGACCAGCACCCGGCCCTCGCCGGCCGCGACGAAGTTCGTGGTCAGCGACAGGCTCACGCTCTGCTTCGCGGGCTCGCCCGGCGCCGCGTAGAGGCCGGCGTAGCCGGCGACGGCGTCGAGCAGCGTGCACATCACGCCGCCCTGCACGCGGCCGCTGCGGTTGCCGAGGCGGGGCGCGACGTCGAGCGTCATCTCGGCGCGATCCTGCGACCAGGCGGTCAGGCGCACGCCCATCCATTCGAGAAACGGGTTGTCGAGGGCCGGCATGGGCAAAGTGTAGCGGTGCGCCTCGATGGCGCGCGTCACGCGTCGAAACCGGTGCCGGCGTGCGCGTCGCCGAAGAAGCGCGCGGGCGTCACGCCGAACGTGCGGCGGAACATCGCGATGAAGGCGCTGACGTTGCCGTAGCCGAGATCGAGCGCGACGCTCGTCACCGAGGCGCCGGCGGCGAGCAGCTCGAGCGCCCGCAGCAGGCGCGCGCGCTGGCGCCAGTCGCCGAAGCTCAGGCCCGTCTCGGCCATGAAGCGGCGCGTGAGCGTGCGCGCGGCGATCGCGCCGTGGGCGGCCCAGGCCGCGAGGTCACGCGTGTCGGACAGATCGTCGAGCAGCGCGCGGGCGATGCGCATCAGGCGCGGGTCGACCGGCAGCGGCAGGCTCGAGCCGGTGCGCGGCGCGGCGCGGATCTCGTCGAGGATGAGCTCGGCCACGCGGCGCTGCGAGGCGTCCCACGCCCGCGTCGTCCACGTCGCCGCGCGCGCGACTGCCTCGTGCAGCAGGCCGTTGCCGCGCAGCGCGCACGGCACGTCGGGCAGGCCCGCGCAGGCGTGCTCCGCGACGTAGACGCTCGCGCCGGCGAACGGCCCGTGCGAGCGCAGCGAATGCCGGTGATGCGGCGGGATCCACGCGGCGTGGCCGGCGGGCAGCACCCACAGGCCGGCGTCGGTGCCGATCGTCAGCAGGCCGCGCGTCGCGCCGAACAGCTGGCCCGGGGCATGGCGGTGCGACGGCGTCACGCGCGTCGCGTGCTCGACACCCGCCGCCGCGACCAGCATCGGGCCGCCGGGCTTCTCGAGGCGCTGCAAGGCGGCGTGGAGCGACGGCATGGCTGGAGCGCGGTATCGGTTGGCTGGAATGACGCAGGCGAGCCGATTATCGATCGATAGAGTGGGCGCATTCCTCGACCCCATCGAAAGGAACGCCATGCGCGCCGAAGACATCCTCCCCGACGACCAGAACCACGGGCGCTTCGGCGGCGTCGTGATCCGCAAGGGCACCGTCGCCGCGTTCCTCGCCAGCGCGCGCACCTGGCTGGCCGCCGACACCGCGGCGCCGGCGCGCCTGCAGGCCGAGCGCGACATCGTCGACAGCCTGCCCGCGCTGCGCGCCCTCGGCCTGTTCGAGCTGCTGGCCGTGCGCGACGAGCGCCTGCGCGCGCTGGTCGACGCAGGCGCCTGAACGCGCCGGCGCCCGGCCCGTGCTGCCAGAATGGGCACGGTGCCACGGCAGGACAGGAGTCGGCGATGAGCGAGATCTACATCAGCACGGACGTCGAGACCGACGGCCCGATCCCCGGCCCGCACTCGATGCTGAGCCTCGGCTCGGCCGCGTACACGGCGGACAAGCGGCTCGTCTCGACCTTCTCCGCCAACCTCGAGACGCTGCCCGACGCGGCCGCGCACCCCGAGACGGCCGCGTGGTGGGCGACGCAGCCCGAGGCCTGGGCCGCGTGCCGCAGCGAGCTCGAGGCGCCCGCCGCCGCGATGCGGCGCTACGCCGACTGGATCGCCACGCTGGACGGCAAGCCCGTGTTCGTCGCCTATCCGGCCGGCTTCGACTTCCTGTTCGTCTACTGGTACCTGATGCGCTTCAACGGCAGCAGCCCGTTCAGCCACAGCGCGCTCGACATGAAGACCTTCGCGATGGCCGTGCTGAGGAAGGGCTACCGCGACAGCACGAAGCGCAACATGCCGAAGCACTGGTTCGACCCGTTGCCACACTCGCACGTCGCGCTGGACGACGCGATCGAGCAGGGCGCGCTGTTCTGCAACATGCTGAAGGACAACCTCGCGCGCTGAACGTCGAAGAAGCCGCGCGGCGGGCTCGGGACGACGTGTCGGGTACGCTCGGGAACCGTTTCCAACATGGGCCCGACTCACTTCCCGATGAAGCAAGAACTCTTTCCCGGCCGCACGTTCTCCGCCCTGCTGTTCGACATGGACGGCACGCTGCTCAGCTCGATCCTCGCCGCGGAGCGCGTGTGGGCGCGCTGGGCCGAGCGCCACGGGCTCGACGTCGCCGCCTTCCTGCCGACGATCCACGGCCAGCGCAGCGTCGACACGGTGCGGATGCTGAACCTGCCCGGCGTCGATCCGCAGGTCGAGTCCGACCGCATCTCGGCCGAGGAGATGATCGACGTCGAGGGCGTCCACGAGATCGCCGGCGCCGGCCGCATGCTCGGGCAGCTGCCGGCGGGGCGCTGGGCCGTCGTGACATCGGCGCCGCGGGCGCTGGCGCTGCGCCGCATCGAGGCCGCCGGCCTCGCGCCGCCAGCGATGCTGATCGCGGCGGAGGACGTCACGCGCGGCAAGCCCGCGCCCGATCCGTTCCTGCTCGGCGCGAAGCGGCTGGGCGTCTCGATCGAGGACTGCCTCGTCTTCGAGGACGCCCCCGCCGGCATCGCCGCGGCCGAGGCCGCGGGTGCGCACGTCGTCGTGATCAACGCGACGCACACGCACCCGATGGCCACGCCGCATCCGCAGGTCGCGGGCTACGACGAGCTGGCGATCGAGGTCGACGCGTCGGGCGCGATGCGGGTCGTGCGGGTCGCGCCGCTCGACGGGCGGCAGGGCGCGTGATGATCCGGGCGTCGGCGTGGCTCGTCGCGCTCGCGATGCTGGCGTCCACCCTCGCGCCCGCGCGTGACGCGCGCGCCGCGCCCCCGCCTGCGGACGGCGCGGCGTCGGAACCGGCGCCGTTCATCTCCGACAACGCGGTCGAGGGCGGTCTCGTGCCGAAGTTCGATCTCGCGAAGATGGGCCCGCCCGCCAGGCGCTGCGGCTGGTGGGACAACCCGACGCCGGGCAACGCGTCGCTCACCGACCGCGACGGCGAGTGGACGGTCGCGATGCAGGGGATGTACGAGGCCGCCGGCGACGGGCCCCGGTTCTCGCCCGCGCAGGAGGCGCCGCGCGGCGCGTCGCACACGCACGGCTGCGCCTGCCTGAGCGTGCGCGCCGACCGCGCCTCGATGTTCGTCTACAGCATCGCCGACGCGAAGCCGCTGGCGTTGAGCGTGTGCCGCGCGGATCCGAAGCTCAAGGGCAAGGAGCCCACGCCGCGCTGAGCGTTCAGCCGATCCGTCCGAGCAGCAGGTACTCCATCAACGCCTTCTGCACGTGCATCCGGTTCTCGGCCTCGTCCCACACGACCGACTGCGGGCCGTCGATCACCTCGGCGGTCACTTCCTCGCCGCGGTGCGCGGGCAGGCAGTGCATGAAGAGGGCGTCGGGCTTGGCGACGGACATCATCTCGGCGTCGACGCACCACTTCTCGAAGTCGACGAGGCGGCGCTCGTTCTCGGCCTCGTAGCCCATGCTCGTCCAGACGTCGGTGGTGACGAGGTCGGCGTGGCGGCAGGCGTCGAGCGGGTTGTCGAACAGCTTGACGCACTGGGTGTTGCGCACGCCGGCGATCTCGGCGTTCACCTCGTAGCCGCTGGGCGTGCTGATGTGCAGCGTGAAGCCGAGGATGTCGGCCGCCTGCAGCCACGTGTTGGCCATGTTGTTGCCGTCGCCGACCCACGCCACCGTCTTGCCGGCGATCGCGCCGCGCTGCTCGATGAACGTGAACAGGTCGGCCAGGATCTGGCACGGGTGGAACTCGTTGGTCAGGCCGTTGATGACCGGCACGCGCGAGTGCGCCGCGAACTTCTCGATCTTGGTCTGCTCGAAGGTGCGGATCATCACCACGTCGACCATGCGGCTGATGACGCGCGCCGAGTCCTCGATGGGCTCGGCCCGGCCCAGCTGGCTGTCGCCCGTGGTCAGGTTCACCACCGAGCCGCCCATCTGGTACATGCCGGCCTCGAAGCTCACGCGCGTGCGCGTGGAGGCCTTCTCGAAGATCATCGCCAGCGTGCGGTCCACCAGCGGCTGGTACTTCTCGTAGTTCTTGAAGCGCTTCTTGATCTCCTTGGTGCGCTCGAACAGGTACGCGTATTCCTCGGCGCGGAAGTCCTTGAACTGCAGGTAGTGCTTCATGAGCGTGTCGCCCGGCTTCATGCCTGCTCCGCGAGGAACGCCTTGACGATGGGCGCCAGCTTGGCCACCACCTCGTCGGCGTCGGCCGTGGTGAAGATGAGCGGCGGCACCAGGCGGATGACCGTGTCGGCGGTGACGCTCAGCAGCAGGCCGGCCTCGGCCGCGCGCGTGAGCACCACGCCGCAGGGCCTGGCCAGCTCGACGCCGATCATCAGGCCTTCGCCGCGGATGTCGACGACGCCGTCCACGCCCGCGAGCTCGCGCCTGAGCGCCGCGCGCAGGTGCTCGCCGACCACTTCGGCGTTCTTGAGCAGGCCCTCGGACTCGATGAGTTCCAGCGTGGTGACCGCGGCCCGCATGGCCAGCGGGTTGCCGCCGAAGGTGGTGCCGTGGTTGCCCGGGCCGAACACGTCCTTGGCGCGCGGGCCCACCACCAGCGCGCCCACCGGCACGCCCGAGCCCAGGCCCTTGGCCAGGCTCATCACGTCGGGCTGGATGCCGGCCCACTGGTAGCCGAACCACTTGCCGGTGCGCGCGATGCCGCACTGCACCTCGTCGAGCATCAGCAGCCAGCCGTGCTCGTCGCAGATCGCGCGCAG
>JASLEM010000069.1 GCA_030151165.1 Burkholderiaceae bacterium | reverse complement strand
GTCGCCGACATGATCTGGTGCGAGACCGGCAAGCCCGACCTCGCGTTCGCCAAGGCCTTCGCCGACGCGATCCATGCCAAGTTCCCGGGCAAGCTGCTCGCGTACAACTGCTCGCCGTCGTTCAACTGGAAGAAGAACCTCGACGACGCGACGATCGCCAAGTTCCAGCGCGAACTCGGCGCGATGGGCTACAAGTTCCAGTTCATCACGCTGGCCGGCTTCCACGCGCTGAACTACTCGATGTTCAACCTGGCGTACGGCTACGCGCGCAACAACATGAGCGCGTTCGTCGAACTGCAGGAAGCCGAATTCGCCGCGGCGGAGAAGGGCTTCACCGCCGTCAAGCACCAGCGCGAAGTGGGCACGGGTTACTTCGACGCCGTCACCACGACCATCGAGCGCGAGGCCTCGACCGGCGCGCTGAAGGGCTCGACCGAGGACGAACAGTTCTTCGACAAGAAGCACGCGTAAGGCGCGCGATGCCGCCTGTCCGCGCCTGAGTCGGTGGCGCGGGCGGTGCCGGCAGCCGATGGCCCGTCCGCCTTGAGCATCGGACGGGCTTTTTTTTCGCGTGCGGGTCAGCCGTCGGTCGATCGCGTCAGGCCTTCGTGGGCGAGGATCGTGGCCTCCAGTTCCGCGAGCCTGCCGCGCACCAGGTCCAGCGCGTCGCTCCCGAGCAGCAGATGCGCCGGCGGCTGCGCCATCTCGACGAGCGCGAGGATCGCGCGCGCCGCCTTGGCCGGATCGCCGAGCTGCCGGCCGTGCTTCGCTTCGCGCGCGGCTCGCACGGGTTCGAAAAGGGCGTCGTAGTCGGCGACGGCGCGCGGCGTCCGCACCATGGATCGGCCGGCCCAGTCCGTGCGGAACGAGCCGGGGGCGACCGCGGTCACGTGCACGCCGAACGGCGCGAGCTCGCGTCCCAGCGCGTCCGAGAAGCCCTCGAGCGCGAACTTGCTCGCGCAGTAGTACGCGATGCCCGGCATGGTGATGAAGCCGCCCATCGAGGTGATGTTGACGACGTGCCCGCGCCGGCGCTCGCGCAGGCGCGGCATGAAGGCCTTCGCCACGGCCACGGCGCCGAACACGTTGACGTCGAACTGGCGCCGCATCTCGGCCAGCGGCGATTCCTCGACGAGCCCTTCGTGGCCATAGCCGGCGTTGTTGACGACCACGTCGACCGCCCCCACCGTGGCCTCGATGTCCGCGGCCAGCGGCGCGGCGGCGTCGACATCGGTGACGTCGAAGACGCGGCCGTGGGCGAGTCCGGGCGCGCGGCGCTCGAACGCGCGCCGCGCCTCGTCGTTGCGCACGGTGCCCGCCACGCGATGGCCGGCCGCGAGGCAGGCGTCGGCGAGGGCGCTTCCGAAGCCGCTGCTGACGCCGGTGATGAAGAAGGTCTTGGGATGGGAGTTCATGGGGCCATCGTAGGAACGCCGCCCGCCGGCGCCCAGCGCGTTCGTCTCGAAGGCTTGCCCGTTTCTCTCGTGCCGCGGCACGGGCCCGTCGCTTCGTCCAGAATCGACGCCGACATGACCCTCCCGCCGCCGTCTCCCGACCCGACCGTGCACGCGCGCATCGTCGCGGCCATGCTCGAGTCCGCGCGCGACGAGGGCTACACGCGGACCGCGTTGCCGTCGGTGCGCCTGCTGCGCTCGAACCGGCCGCTCGCGTCGACGCCGGCGCTCTACGAGCCCGGCATCGTCATCGTGTGCCAGGGCCGCAAGCGAGGCTTCTGGGGCGAGCGCGAATACCTCTACGACGAGCGCCACGTGCTGGCCGTGGCGGTGCCGGTGCCGTTCACGATGGAGGCCGAGGCCACCGCGACCGAGCCGCTGCTGGCGATCTACCTGTCGCTCGACCTGGCCGTGGCGGCCGAGCTCGTCGTGCAGCTCGACGCGCTCGTCGGCCCGGCGCCGCAGGCGCCCGCGAGCATGGTGTCGTCCGTGATGGATCCCGCGCTGTCGGCGACCGTGCTGCGCCTGCTGGAGGCACTCGCATCGCCGGTGGACAGCGCCGTCCTCGGGCCGGCGCTCGTGCGCGAGATCCACTTCCGCGTGCTGTGCGGCGAGCAGGGGGGCGCGATCCGGGCCGCGCTGGCGCGCCGGGGCCAGTTCGGCAAGATCGCTCGCGCCGTCCGGCGCATCCACGCCGATTTCGCCGAGCCGCTGGACGTGGACGCGCTGGCGCGCGAGGCGGGCATGAGCGTCGCCGCGTTCCATCTGCACTTCAAGTCGGTGACGGACACGTCGCCGCTCCAGTACCTGAAGACCGTGCGGCTGCACCAGGCGCGGCTCGCGATGCTGCGCACGGCGACCACCGCCGCCAACGCCGGCGCGCTGGCGGGCTACGAGAGCGCGTCGCAGTTCAGCCGCGAGTTCAAGCGCCTGTTCGGGCTCAGCCCGCGCGAGGAAGTGGCGCGGCTGCGCGCGTCGTTCGCGTTGCCGCCGGCGCGGAATCCGGACGGCTGGATCGCCTCGCATTGAGCGGCGGTCGGCGCGTCGTGCGTCGCGCCGCGCGCCGCGCGCATCGTGGTCAGCGCGGCGGCGGCGAGCCCGGCACGCCGTGCGCGGCGATGGCGCGCGCGTTCGCGGCCATCGAGCTCCCGTAGCGCGTGAGGTGCGGCGCGAGCGTCTCGAGCGCGAGCGCCGCCGCGGCGACCGCCTTGCCCTGGCCCAGCCACGTGAAGCAGAGCACCGCGCGCACCTCGTCGTGCAGCGCCGCGCCCGGGCCTTCGGCGCGGCAGCGTTCGAGCTGCGCGAGCAGCAGCCGTTCGCTCTCGTCGAACCGGCCGAGATGGCGCAGCGTGCTGCCCAGCTGGATGCTGGCGCGCGCGCGGCGGTACGGGTCGAGCCGGTCGCCCGCGAGCGCCGCGCGGTACAGCGGCTCGGCATCGGCCTCGAGGCCGGCGGTGTCGCGTGCGCAGGCGCGCTCGAACTGCGCGAACGCGTCGTCCGCGGGCCGCTCGTTCGCGAGGGTGTCGATCGTGCGGACGAGCTCCTGCGGCGTCAGCGTGCCGGCGATCTTCCAGACCGCCGCGACGCGCGTCTCCCATTCCGCGAAGGCGTCGCCGGTGAGCGTCGTCACATCGATTCCTCGAGCATGCGGCGGTAGTCGTCGCGCGTCGCGAGGCGCGGATTCGTCGCGTGGCAGTGGTCGACCATCGCGTGGTCGATGATCTCCTCGAACAGCGCGCTCGTGACGCCCATCGCCGCGAGGCCGGTGGGCAGGCCGAGGCGGGCGGTCCTCTCGAAGACGGCCTGCGCGACGGCGTAGCCGTCCGCGTACGAGACGCCGTCCGGCAGGCCCATCGCGTGCGCCATGCGGTTCAGGCGATCGTCGCGGATCATCGACTCGGCGCCCGCGTTGAAGCGGATCACCGCGGGCAGGAACACCGCGTTCAAGGTGCCGTGGTGCAGCCGCGGATTCACGCCGCCGAGGCTGTGGCTGAGGCTGTGCACGCAGCCCAGGCCTTTCTGGAAGGCGAGCGCGCCCTGCATGCTGGCGCTCATCATGTTCCAGCGCGCCTCGCGGTCGGTGCGGCCGTCCCTGAACGCGCGCTCGATGTGGCCCCAGCCGCGGCGCAGGCCGTCCAGCGCGATGCCGTCCGCCGGCGGATTGACCTTGCCGGACATGAAGGTCTCGAGGCAGTGCGCGATCGCGTCCATGCCGGTCGCGGCGGTCAGCGCGGGCGGCAGCGCCATCGTCAGGTCGGGGTCGAGCAGCGCCACGCGCGGCAACAGGTTCCAGTTGTGGAAGCCGAGCTTGCGGCCGTCGTCGACGATCAGGATCGCGCCGCGCGCCACCTCGCTGCCGGTGCCGGCGGTGGTCGGCACGGCGATCAGCGGCGACGCGGCGCTCGTGATGCGGTCGGCGCCGCCCTCGATCGTCGCGTAGCTCGCGAGCGGGCCGGGGTGCGTCGCGGCGATCGCGACGCCCTTGGCCAGGTCGATGCTGGAGCCGCCGCCGACCGCGACGAGGCCGTCGCAGCCGTTCTCGAGGTAGACCGCGGTCGCGGCGCGCACCGCGGCCTCGTTCGGGTTGCCGGGCGTCTGGTCGTACACCGCGTGCGGCACCGACTGCAGCGCGGCCAGCGCGAGATCGAGCACGCCCGCCGCGCGCACGCCGGCGTCGGTCACGACCAGCGGCTTCTTCATGCCGGCGCTCGCGCACTCCTGCGGCAGCAGGCGCACCGCGCCGGGGTCGATCTCGATCTGGGTGACGTACTGGAAGCGGGCCATGGTGCGGGGTCTCGTCGGAAAGCGGTGCGTTCGAGTTTAGGTCGCGCGCAAAGACGGCGCTGTCGCACGGGTGTCGGGCCCGGTGCCGCGCCGATGCGCGTTCGCGCGGGGACGACAATGCGGCGGCGCGGCGCGGCTTCCACGTCGCCGCTTTCCACTTTCCAGGCCACCGTCCACGTCCATCCGGAACCCTCATGACCAGTCCCCAGTACACCACTTCCGTCCCCGTCTTCAAGCAACTGCTGACCGCGCTCAGGGCCATCCTGGCGCAAGCCGACGCCAAGGTCGCCGCGACGTCGATCGAGCCCGACGCGCTGCTGCAGGCGCGCCTCTACCCGGACATGTTCCCGCTGCTGCGCCAGGTGCAGGTCGCGGCCGACTTCGCGCGCGGCGTCTCGGCGCGGCTCGCCGGCGTCGACGTCCCGGTGTTCGGCTTCGAGGAAACGAGCTTCGCCGACCTCGACGCGCTGCTCGCGCGCACGCTCGCGTTCCTGGACGGCGTCGACGCGTCCGCGTTCGACGGCAGCGAGACGAGGGAGATCGTGCTGCGCCCCGGCACGCCGAAGGAGAAGAAGCTGTCGGGGCAGGCCTATCTCGTCAGCTACGGCCTGCCGCAGTTCTTCTTCCACGTCACGACCGCGTACGCGATCCTGCGCCACAACGGCCTGGCGATCGGCAAGCGCGACTTCATGGGCGCGTACTGATCGACGGCGACCCCGCGGCCGTCACGCCGGCGCCGCGCGGAGCGCGCGTAGGCATTCGTGCGCCTCGCCGTCCCACGTGGCCGGCAACTGGTTCTTCGCCGTCAGGTAGTGGTGCGTGAAGACGTCGAGCCACGCGGCGAGCGCCTGCGCGGCCGCGGGCTCGCCCGCGAGTTCCATGCACAGCGCGGCGACCTCGCTGGTGCAGAAATGATCGTCGCGGCGCGAGCGGCGCAGCGTGTAGCGCGACACCTGCTCGGGCCGCAGGCTCAGCACCGGCAGGCGGTCGAGGCAGGGCGTCTTGCGGAACATCTTGCGCGCCTCGCTCCAGGTCGCGTCCAGCAGGATGAACAGCGGCCGCGGGGCGATCGCGCCGTCGGTGACGGCCGGCGGCGGCACGTCGTGGACGACCCGTTCCGGGGCCGCGTACTCGCCCGGGAACACCACGAACGGTTGCCACTGCGGGTCGGCGAGCAGCGCCGGCAGGCCGGGGTCGGTCTCGGTGCGCGCCCAGGGGAAGGCGAAGGTGTCGGGCACGACGTCGGCGACGAGCCAGCCGGTGTTCGTCGGCTTGAGCGCCTCGATGTCGGCCATCAGCAGGCACACGCCCGCGCGGGTCGGCACCTGCGGGCGCAGCGCGCACAGGCAGTGGCTGGGCACCAGGCGGCAACCCGCGCAGCGTTCGCGCGTGGAGCCGCCGCGGGCGAGGAAGGGCTTGGCGCTGCGCGCGAGGCGGGCGCTGCGCAGGCGGGAGACGGCGTGGGGCATGGAGGTTCCGGGGCGGGCGGGTCGACGCGCTGCAACGCCGTATGCTTGCCATTTTGACCGACCCGACCCTGTCGACCGACCTCGTGCCCCAAGACCTCCTGACGCCCCGCATGGCGATGCTCCTGGAACGCATCGCGCGCGCCCACCGCCCCGGCTTCGAGACGATGACGCCCGTCGAGGCGCGCGCCGCCTACACCGCCGGCGCCGAAGTCCTCGAGCCGCCGCGCGCGTCGCTCGCGCGCGTCGAGCCCGTCACCTTGCCCGCGAGCGACGGCACGCCGCTGCCGGCGCGGCTCTACGCACCGTCGCACGACGCGCTGCCCGTCCTGCTGTACCTGCACGGCGGCGGCTTCACGATCGGCAACCTCGAGACGCACGACAGCCTGTGCCGCCAGCTCGCGCTGCGCAGCGGCGCCGCGGTCGTGGCGCTCGACTACCGCCTTGCGCCCGAGCACCGCTTCCCGGTCGCCGTCGACGACTGCTGGGGCGCGTTGCGCGCGCTCGCCGTGTCGGGCGGGCGCCTCGGGCTCGACACCACGCGCCTGGCTGTCGGCGGCGACAGCGCGGGCGGCACGCTCGCGGCCGTCTGCGCGTTGATGGCGCGCGACGCCGGCCTCGCGCTCGCGCTGCAGGTGCTCGTCACGCCGGGCACGATCGCGCACGCCGACACGCCGTCGCACGAGCGTTTCGCCCACGGCTACCTGCTCGAGAAGCCCGCGATCCACTGGTTCTTCGACCAGTACATCGACGAGGCCGACCGCACCGACTGGCGCTTCGCCCCGATGCTCGTCGACGAGGTCGAGGGCGTCGCGCCCGCGTGCGTCGTGCTCGCCGAATGCGATCCGCTCGTCGACGAGGGCCTGGCCTACGCCGACCGGCTGCGCGCGAACGGCGTCGACGTCGCGCTGGAGCTGGTGCGCGGCGTGACGCACGACTTCATCAAGCTCGGGCGCCTGCTGCCCGAAGCCGGCGACGCCCAGCAGGCGATCGCCGACGCCCTCAGGAAAGCCTTCGAATGAAACGCTCCGATTTCCGGTTCGCCGACCCCTTGCGCGTGCGCTGGGCCGAAGTCGACATGCAGAAGGTCGTGTTCAACGGCCATTACCTGATGTACGTCGACACGGCCATGGGCAACTACTGGCGCGCGCTCGCGCTGCCGTACGAGGAGACGCTCGCGGCGCTTCGTGGCGATCTCTTCGTGCGCAAGTCGACGCTCGAATACCTCGCGCCCGCGCGCTACGACGACACGCTCGCCGTCGGCATCCGCTTCGAGGGCGCGGGCACCAGCTCGCTGCGCTTCGTGGCGGCGGTGTTCCGCGGCGAGGAGCTGCTGGTGCACGGCGAGATCGTCTACGTGTGGACGGACGCCGCCACGCGCCGGCCCGCGCCCGCGCCGGCGGCGCTGGTCGACGCGTTCCGCGCGCACGCCGCGGGCGAGGCGGTGGTGAGCGTCGAGGTCGGCGGCTGGGCACAGCTCGGGCGCGAGGCGCGGGCGATCCGCCACGCCGTCTTCGTCGACGAACAGAAGATCCCGGCCGAACTCGAGCACGATGCCGAGGACCGCACCGCGGTGCATGCGCTCGCGCGCAACCGGCTGGGGCTGGCCGTCGGCACCGGGCGCCTGCTCGCCGGCGCGCCGCCGCGCATCGGGCGCATGGCCGTGCGGCGCGACCTGCGTGGCGCCCGGGTCGGCCACGCGGTGCTGGAAGCGCTGGCGGCCGCCGCCGGCGCGCGCGGCGACGAGCGCGTGATGCTGCACGCGCAGGCGAGCGCCATCGGCTTCTACCTGCGTGCGGGCTTCGAGCGCCACGGGCCGACGTTCGAGGAAGCCGGCATCGTGCACCAGGAGATGCACCGGACGCCCTGATCTCCCCGAAATGGGTTAAGGGTTCGAACTGCTCCTCGGGAGGGCGGAAAGCGTCAATCATCGTGAAGCTTGTCACGGAGCAGGGTCAGACTTGCTCATCCGGCGCGCTTTTCATGCTAGCCACGCTGAAGCGCCGGAGCTGTCCTCAACCACCAGGAGAGAAGCATGTCCCTCAAGTCCACGCTGGCGCTCACCGCGCTCGCGCTCGCCACCGGCGGCGCCATGGCCGGCACGATCCCGTACCCGGGCGGCGGCACGGTGAACCCCGTCAACTACACGTTCAACGCCGCCGGCAGCGGTGACCTCGTCGCCTATTTCATGGGCAGCGGCGCCAGCTTCGACGAGCAGGTCGGCGTCATCGTCAACGGCGTCGACCGCGGCATCCTCGGCCTCGACGACCATTCCTCGCACGTCGGCGACTCGGTCAACTTCGGGCATGTCGACGCCGGCGACACGCTGGTGTTCTACGACGACGTCCTGAGCACCGGCAACAAGTTCTACACCGACACCTCGCTGAACTCGGACCACATCAACCACACGTACTCGACCGGCTACACCAGCGGCACGCCCGGCGTCCCGGCGGGCACCTACGTGGCTTTCGAGGACCAGCTCGGCGGCGGCGACCTGAACTACTTCGACGACACCTTCGTCTTCACCAACGTGAGCACGACGACGTCCGTCCCCGAGCCGTCGAACGTCGGCCTGCTGATGGCGGGCCTGGGCCTGCTGGCCGTCGCGGCGCGTCGTCGCAGCCGCCGGTAGCGCGGCGCGACCCGTCGAACCCGAGCCGGGCCTGCCCGGCTTTTTCGCGTCCGGATTGCTATTTGGCCATCCACTTGGATGGTGTTAGGATGGCGCCATGCCAGCCCTGAGACCCGCCGCCGCCGCCAAGCCCGTCGACGAGAAGATCACGATCAACGTCGGCTTCGTCGACCTCGGCCAGATCGACCTCCTCGTGCAGGAGGGCTTCTACGCCAATCGCACCGACCTGATCCGCACCGCGATCCGCAACCAGCTCGCGGCGCACGCGGACATGGTGCGCCAGGCCGTCAGCCGGCGCATGCTCGTGCTGGGCATCCAGCATTTCGCCGCGGCCGACCTCGAGGCGGTGCGCCAGCGCGGCGAGACGCTGCAGCTGCGCGTGCTGGGGCTGCTGACGATCGCGCCCGACGTCACGCCCGCGCTCGCCGCGGCCGCCATCGACTCGCTGACCGTGCTCGGCTCGTTGCACGCCTCGCCCGCGGTCAAGGCCGCGCTCGCACCCCGCATGCGCTGAGGCGCCAGGAACGGACGACACATGAACCCCGACTTCGAACGGATGATGGCCGAGGCCGCGCGATTGATGCGTTCGGGCAGCCTGATGGAGGCGACCGTGGCGATCCAGCAGGCGCTGGGCGGCCACGCGTCCGCAAGCGCCGCGCCGGCCGGCCAGGGCGAGCCGGATGTGATCGACGTCGAGG
>JASLEM010000329.1 GCA_030151165.1 Burkholderiaceae bacterium | reverse complement strand
TGCAGCCTGCCGTCGAGCTGCGGCCGGCGTATTCATGGGGTGGCGACGCATCGCGCCGCCGCTCGCGCCCCCGAACGACGCGGTCGCGGCCACAAGAAATACGAATGAATGACTGGGTAAGGGGGACAACGTGAACGGACTTCTTTCGCTGTCGCGCCGGCTCGCGACGATCACCGCCCTGTGCCTCGTCGCCAGTTGCGGCGGCGGAGGCGGTGGCGGCGACACGCCCGCGCCGCCGGCAGCCTCGCCACCGCCGCCCCCGCCTGTCACGCCCGCCCCCGCGATCACCGTCGCCGCGACAGTGGCGCCGGGCACCGTGGTGCTGTCCGGCACGGATCTGCAGTCGATCACCGCGCAGGCCCCCGGCTCGATCACGACCACCGCCCCATCCACGCCCCAGGTCGGCGACGTCGTCGTGACGGACCAGGTCGCGATCAAGGTCGCCAGCGTGGCGCGCTCGACGTCCGGCGCCACCGTGCTCACCGGCGACACGCCCGCGCTGTCGGACGCCTTGTCGTCGCTGACGATCGACGTCGACGGCTACGTGCCGACGCCCGACCAGTTCGTCCCGGCGGGCGGCGACGTGACGGTCGTCGACGCTCCGGGCGCGGCGCTCGCGGCATCGCGTAGCCGGGCCGCCGGTGGCGCCGCCCGCCGCCCGACCGCCGTCACCGTCAACCTGTCGAAGTCCTTCTCGGTGCCGCTGTCGGGCGCCCTCACCGGCACGCTCGACATCAGCATCGCGCCGACGCTGGACTACCACGTCGACAGCCGCGGGCCGTCCGGCCGCATCACCTTCCGCGCGCCGATCACCGCGAAGCCGTCGCTGTCCATCGCGGGCAACCTCGGCCGCTTCACGAAGACGGTCGAGCTCGGGAAATACGTCATCCCGCTGGTGGTGCCGGGCCTGCCGCCGCTGTCGACCGCGCTCGTGATCCCGATCAGCCTCGTCCTGACGGTGGACGGCGCCAACGTCAACGCGAGCATCGGCACCTCGACGACGGCGGACTACGGCCTGAGGGCCGACATCGCCAACGGCGCGATCACGCTGACGACGCTCGGCGACGGCTTCTCGTACGCGAACGCGTCAGACGTCCTCTCGCTCGACGCCGGGGTGTCGACGAGCGTGTCGCTCGCATTCAGGACGGGGGTCGAGCTGTCCGCGTTCTATGACCATGCGCGTCCGATCAAGGTCGACGCGTCCGCGGGCCTGTTCGCGTCCCTGATATCCGCGCAGTTCGACCCGTCGCTGTCGACCTTCGATCCGGGTTGCCTGTCCGGGAAGATCAGCGGCGTCGCATCGGCCAATGCGTCGCTCGACCTGTTCTTCGGCGCGAGCCTTCATGCCGACCTGTTCGCCTCGGAGGTGCCGCTCACCACGTTCACGCCCGCCTCGCACTGCACCTCGATGACCTTGTCGGCCAGTCCGGCGAAGATCGTCAGCGGGGAAAGAACGACGCTCGTCGCGCGACTCGTCGGCGCCGCGGCGTCCCCTCTCAAGCCGACCGGCACCTTCGACTTCACCGTGCAGGACTCCGGCGCCAGCCTTTGCCAGCATGTGGCCGTATCGGCGGACGGGTCGGCATCGTGCAACGTGACGATGCAAGGCGCGCCCGAAACACAGGCTACCCTGAAGGCCGCGTACTCGGGTGACGGCGTCTTCGCGTCGGGCGTCGCGTCGTCCGTCCTGGCGTTCGAGACGCCGTTGCTCACGATATCGCCCTCCACCGCGACCCTGGCGCCGGGGCAGACATTGCAACTCACCGCGACGGAAGTCGACCTCGACGGAAACACGGTGACGCCTCAAGCGCCGCTTTCCTGGAGCTCCGACAACTCGATGGTGACCGTCGATGCCCATGGGCTGGTGACTGTTTCCAGCAATGCGACGGGCAGCGCGAAGATCACCGCCAGCGATGCGCTCGAGAACGCACACAACTACATGCAGGTCGCCGTCAGTGCGGGTTTCTGTACGTCGACCGGCGTGTTGGTTCGCGGTTCGCCGGGAAGCAGCCAGACGCTGTGCTTCTACGACGAGGGCAAGACCCGTCTCAAATACACCGAGTCCTTCTACCTGGATGCGAGCGGCTGGTTCACGGACTCTGTCGCCATCTACGCAAACGACCCAGCGAACAGTTTTCTTGAAAGCGTCTTCGTCAACCTGGGACGAACCGGCATCGACATCGACGGAAACATCACGCGTTCCAAGGCGGACTACTCATCGGGCAGGCAGATCCGGACCATCGTCTATCGCGCTGCCACTGAGCAGGCATCGAAGATCATCCAGCACTATTACGCGGACGGCCATCAGTCAGACACCCTCGCGCGGGTCTGCATGAACTTCAATCTCTCGAATTTCGACGACAACTTCTATTACGAACAGCGCTACGACGAATCGGGGGCCGTCGTCTATACGCCGTCGGGCGACGCCTTCTGGGTCGACATCCGGGGCATCGACCCGAGCACCTGCGCGACCTTCGCAGACGTTCGAGCTGTCGGCACGCTGGATTACTCGGCCTACCCGTTGTACAAGGCCTTGGCGCCGAGGTAGTTCACGGCGGCTCGGGGTCGGTGCCGCCCGATGGCCGAGACGACCGCGGCCGCCCGCTCAACGGCCGAGCCAACCCTTCTTGGCCGCGAATCCCGCGAACCAGATCGAGAACGCGCCAACCGCCGCGATGAACACCGGAAACGGCAGCACCTGGCCCAGCCCCTTGTGCGCGATGAGGTCGGTCGCGACGAAGGCGTATCCGAACATCACGAGCACCGCGACGAACGAGATCCAGAACAGCGGTGCCGCCAGCCTGCTGCGCGCGAGCAGCGCCAGCCCTCCGAGCAACCCGCCGAGCGTCCCGACGGCGTACACCGCGTTGTACCAGGCCGGCAGCGCCGCATAGTATTTGAGCGACCAGTCATCGACCGGCCCCATCGCGGCGGCGCCCAGGTGGATCTGGGTGACACAGGCGAAGCAGCCCATGCATTCCCAGAGGACGAGAAGGATCGCGAGGATCCAGAACCAGGCGGGGGGTTTGGGTTGGGTTGTCATCGGGTTCTCTCGAGCTGTAGGGGCTGGCGACGCTGGACGCGCGTTGCCCGCGTGGCGCCCGGTCGTGCGGGTCCGGGGATCGGTGCTTGCGAAGATTCTCGGCGAAGGAGGCCGTCGCCGAGGTCGGGTATTGCCCCACGCCTTCGATGTGGGCTTGCATCGCGGAACCTGAGTTCCTCCTGCGTGGATTGGCGCCGCCAAACGGGCGCACCCTGCCTGGCGCGGGCCTGCAGCTGCCGCCGCGGGCTGCCTGCAATCGACAGCGCGGGATCAGCCTACCCGAGGCTCCGTACCGTACGGAGCCGATCGACCGGAAGCCACTCGATGTTCACTCATGCCGATTCGAAGGCCGGTTCGACCCGGCGACGGCACAGTCCTGTCGCGCCGAAGAGGGCAAGCTCGCTGAGACATGGCCGTCCATGAATTCAGGCGGACGCCGGCGGTCGCGAGAAGCGCATCTGGATGGCGCGGCCCGTCTGCCGCGCCTTGAGCGTTCCGATGACGCGCAGCAGGAAGCCTTCGAACGAGCCCTGGCGCCCCGCGCCGTGCGTGTCGTACGAGGTGCGCAGCAGCGCCCACAGGCGGGGGCTCTCGACGACCGTGCTCGCCCAGGCGCGGCCGAGGAAGAAGTCGTCGCGTTCCATGTCGATCAGGTCTGCCATCAGCGGTGCGAGCTGCAGTGGCGCCTGCGCACTGCGTTGCTCCAGGCGATCGAGCACCGCGGCCGGCGTCTCCGGCACGCTCGAGGAAGGCGCGGGCCGCCAGCTCGCCGCTTCGAGCCGGCCCGAGTCGTCGAGCACGTCACGCCAGTCGGCGCGCGCGGCGCCGATGCGGCGGACGAGCGTCGGCACCGCGTGGACGCCCTCGCAGTCGTCGAAGAACAGCAGCGGCAGCGCCTGCTGGATCGTGTGGGCGACGGCGCGGCGCTCGGACGCGCCGTCAAAACGCATCGGCGCGAAGCGCTCGCCACCCCACACGTCCGACATCGCGAAGTAGCCGCTGCGCAGGCCGCGCTCGACCTGATGCGGGTGCAAACCCACGTCGTCGATCTCGACGTCGAGGGTCAGCACGCCCGCTTCCGGCCGGAGAGGTTGCCGCAGTCCGGGCATGACGGCCGAGAGCGGCGTCCAGGCGGGCCGGCCGCGCAGGCGCACCGTGAACGGGATGCGACGGCCGCCCTGCTCCAGGCACAGCACCGGCTCGCCCGGATCGTCGGGGCTCGTGACCATGCCGAGCGCGAACAGGCGGCTTCCGGAGTCCGCGTCGACCACCATGCGCGTCAAGACCTCGACGGCGTCGCCAGGGTTGTCGAGGTCGGTGATTGCCAGATAGTCGTAGGTGCTGCGGAACATGGAGAGTCGGTTCTTTCGGAATGGGGCGCTGCTTCGAGGGCGCGCGGCGGCGGCGGGCCAGGGGCCGTCACGGCAGCCCATTCTCGATCAACGGCCTCGACCGGCCTCAAGCGGCCTCAAGCGGCCTCAAGCGGCCTCAAGCGGCCTCAAGCGGCGATGGAAGCGCGATCCCGCCCCGCGGTCTTGGCGGCGTACAGCGCGCCATCGGCACGCGCCAGCAAGTGCTGCGGCTCGCACGGCGCGGTGGCCTCCGCGATCCCGACACTGAGCCCGACCTTCACTTCGCGAGGCAATTCGGTGGCATGCGCCGCGACCGCGGTGCGCAACCGCTCGGCGACTTGTCGCGCGATCTCCAGGGGCGCTTCGAGCACGATCGCAAACTCGTCGCCCCCGAGTCGCACCGGGAGATCGTTCTGTCGGCACACCCCTTCCATCTGCAACGCCACCCAGCGCAGGGCGGCGTCCCCGACGAGGTGGCTGTAGCGATCGTTGATCGTCTTGAAGTGGTCGAGATCGATCAGCAACAGCGACATCGGGCGATCGACGCTGGCGCGAGGCAACATGCCGACGACGAATTCGTCGAAGCGGCGCCGGTTCGCAAGGCCGGTCAACGGGTCGTGGCGGGCCTCCAGCTGCAGCCGCTGCACCTGCCCGACGACGGCCCGTTCGCGCAACGAGTGAAAGCGCTTGTAGGCGTCCAAGGCCGCCTTCAGGTCCCCCCGGATCTCATGCGCGACGGACTCGAGTCGAGCGAGTTCGGCCATGTGCACGCTCTTGACGCGAACGTCGGCGATGGCGCGGCCCTGCGCGATCGCCTCGAGGGCGCGAGCCGGATCGTTCGCGCGCAGCCAGGCGCGAGCCCGGACGCAATAGACGTAGGCGATCGAATAAAGGCGCGCGCCGGGAACGCGCATCCGCTCGCCTTCGTCGAGAAGGGCATGCGCCTGTTCGACGTCGCCCAGCAGGACGAAGGCACTCGCGAGTTCGTCCGTGACCGGCTCCAGCAAGCCCATCAGGCCCTGCCGCCGCCATTGCGCCATGACGAGCGGCGCGATCTCCGTGACCCGCACGGCGTGCGGGCGCCAACGCGCTTCCGGCTCGCCGGCGTCATGCGCCTGCATCGCCCAGCGCGCGAGCGCGCAGGCCAGGTTCGCGCGCACACGATTCGTGATGGTCTGTTCGGGCAGGGCACGCGCCGCGGACAGGCCCTCCTCCAGCGCATCGACAGCGTCCTCGAACCGCCCGATGTCGATCAGCCCACCCCCCAGGGTATTGGCGACGCGCAGGCACAGCTCGAGATCGCCCGTCGTTCGTGCGAGAACCATCGCTCGCCCGGCCAGTTCGAGCGTGCGCGCCGGCATTCCCTTCAGCGTGAATCCCACCGCTTGCGCGTTCAGCGCGAGCGCCTGGCCCGGCACGCAGCCATGGATCCGGAAATAGACGAGCGCTTCCTTCGCGGCGGCGTCGGCTTCATCGAAGCGTTCGTTGAACGCGAGCGCCCGCGCCAGCGCGGGCAGCGCCCAGGCGACGCGCGAGGGATCGCCTGCACGTCTCAATCGCCCGATCGCTTCCTCGATCTCGGCCTGTGCGCCGCCGCCACCTTCCTCGGCCGTGCGGTGAAGCGCCTTGATGTCGTCGTCGAATGGATTCATCTCGCCTGCGCGATCCATGGCTGCTCCGCGAAGAAAAAGACCTCATGCAAGCACCCGGACGACCTTCTCAGTCGGACGTCCGAGGCGGGCTCGCACCAGGATGCAGCCGACGACTATGGCACGCAGTTCGGCGCGATCGTCGCCCCGCGGCTTGCAAGAAGCGCGTCGGCGACAAGAAATGCACGTCGACAGGAAGCGATCGATATCCGGGCGCAGGAACCAAGCCTCTTGCGACTCGACCCCGACGTCGGCAACGAGCACTCACGCGACCTGCACACGCTTCCCCACCCCCGCCGCGGAAATCAGCGCATACACCGCACTCCCCCAGAGCACCACCCCCGCCCCCACCGGCCCGACCGCACTCTGCGGCCCGCCGACGGCGAGGAACGGATACGCCGCCGCGATCAGCAGCAGCGCGATGCCGCTCACGTAGTGCGCCGGATACCTCATCACCTTCGCCAGCGGCAGGAAGTGCAACCCGACGACGGCCATCACCATGGCCAGCACCCAGTCGTCGAGGCCGACGTTGCGCAGCACGTTGGCGAGCACGACGATGACGATCCATTGGCCGGCGTTGACGATGTTGAACACGCGGGCGATGTGGCGCGCGCGCGGGGTGGCGTCGAATTCGGCCTTGGCGGCGCGGTGGGTGTGCCAGCGGCGCCAGGCGGTGACGAACACGGCCGCGCCGGCGACAGCGATGGGGACGAGCAGCCAGTCGCCGCCGTGGCGGGCGATGGCGTCGGCGCCTGCGAGCCACATCGTCCCGAAGAAGGACATGAACATGGCGCCGATCGCGCGGCTGGCCTGGATGGCGGATGGCGGGGGCGTGGCGGGCATGGCGACCTCGAAGTGGGCTGGAATGGCCCGATTCTGCGAAGCGGCCGCCCGCCGCGCAGCGGAGGCGCGACGGAGCGCGAATGAGCGGCGTGAATCGACGGGCGATGCGACGGACGGTCGCGACTCAATGCGACAGGAACTGCCTCACGCTGTCGCTGCACAGGGCCCCTGCGACGACGACGATCACGGCCAGCACAGCGCCGTGGAACAGCAGGATCGTCTTCGAGAACAGGGCGCCTTCCCAACTCGGCGCCTCGCCGCCGATCTGCTGCGGGTTCATCGAGTAGTCGATCTCCGTTTCGCTCTTGCGTCGCACGACGTCGAACAACGCCCGGAAGGTGCGCTCCTGCTGCAGGAAATAGCCGTCGAGGCACCAGAAGACAAGGGCCGGGAACAGGGCCAGCAGAACGAAGGCCGGCCGCGAATCCTTGGCGGCGAAGGCGAACAGCGCCGAGACCAGCGTGACGCTCCATCCCTTCAACATGAACGAATTGCCCGCCAGGCGCGACACGATGGCCTGGATCATGTCGAGGTGCTTGCGCTTGTTTTCCATCTTGGCTCCCTGGATGTTGCGCAGCCCCCGGAGGATGAGGGCGACGGCGGTGAACGGGTTCTCTTCCTGGCCCAGCTCGGCGTTCTCCGTCTCGCTCAGGCCGTTCGGCACCTTCTTCCGCGCCGGTTCCGCGGCGTCGGACGATACCTGCCGGGTGTATCCGCCGAAGGCCGCGGCGAAGAACACCGGCTTGCGGGCGAGCGAGACCAGTTCCGCCTCGGCGGCGACACCGGGCCGGGGCACGTCGGGGCGCACGCCCTTGCCGCCGACGCACACGAGCGCGTCGGCGAGGTCGGCCATCCGCTCGCGCATGATCTGCAGCCAGGCGTGCTGCAGGCTGCGCGCGTGGTGCTCGCTCCAGTCGCTCTCGCGGCAGGGCCCGATGACCTCCACGAGCGCGTACGAGCCGTGCTCCCGGTGCAGCGCCTGCACCTCCTCGCGCGTCACGTGCGGCCCGACGACGAGCATGTGGACGCGCTTCGCGGCCGGCTCCCCGTCGGCCTGGACGGCCAGCAAGCGCGCCGCGGCCTGGATCAGCACCTGGTAGGTCGGGTGGCTGCCGTGGACGAGGGTGCCGCCCTGTCGCAGCACGGCGTCGACGAGGTACGACACCACGGTGCGGATGTCGAGTTCGCTCCAGCCGTGCTCGGCGAGCTGCTCCGGCTCGGGAATCGCCCCCGACAAGGCGACGCACAGGCCCTTGAGCTCATCCCGGCCTTCCGGCCTCTTCGCGGCACGGGATTCGCGGCCCGGTTCGATCGTGGTCGTGGTCATGGCTCAGCGCGGCAGGTTGTCTTCGGTGATCTCGTGCGGCCGCAGGACGGTGAGATTGTCCAGCCGCTCGCTCAGGAGCTCCAGGTCGTCGACGGTCTCGACGCCGCCGTGCACGAGGATGGGCGCCGCGTACGACAGCCGCCTCGCGCCGCCCGGCTCCTCGCCCGCCTCGAAGTATCGGCGCAGCGGATCCGCGACCAGGGCGATCAGGCGCGGGTACGGCGAGCAGCCGACCACGAAGCGCTTGATGAAGCCCGCGTTCTTGGGCAGCGGCTGCGCGCGCTCGACCTGGTAGTGCAGGCGCGCCGCCTCCAGCGGCGACCACTGGAACTTCAGGCTCTCGAAGCGGACCTGGCTGGCATGGACGAGCCTGCGGCGGCTGCGCGCGTGATCCAGCAGCATGTCGACCACCTGCTTCTCGATCTCGTCGATCTTCTCGAGCAGTTCCGCCTCGTCGCGCACGCGCACCTCGCGCCCGAGGTCGCGCACCGCGCGGAATCGCCCGCCGAGGGGCAGCCCCGGCGCCGACTCGTCGCCGGAGGGAACGACGATCGGCAGGAGGGGCAGCAGGTGCCCGATCGCGATCTTCATCTCCTCGCGCACCCAGGCGGACTTCTCCGCCGCGGCCGTGTCCAGCAGCAGCACGAACCCGTGCGAGCGGATGGCCCGCTCGATGACCTGCTGCGGCTGGCTGCCCGGCGCGATGGCGACCTGCTCTTCGCGGTCGAGGGCACGATCGAGGAAGACGCGCAGCCCGCGCGCGCGCAATTCCCGGTCGAGGAGATCCGCCATCGCCAGGCCGTCCCGGTGCGAGTACGAGATGAACAGCGCGCCCTGCGTCTGGCTGGAGAGCATGAGCGACGCATTGATCAGCGCCGCCCGCGCGGCCTTCGCCACTTCGGTCGGTTCGAGAGAGGCGAGGAGCATCCCCTTCAACTGCTCGAGCGGCGCGGCCGGCGGCAGCCGGTCCGCATGCGGCGAGATCGGGATCACCCGTCCTTCCCACAGGCTGTCCCGCGCGCCGCTGTTGTGGCGCAGCAGCGCGTCGAGCCGGGCCTTCGCTTCGTCGGTGAATCCGGGCGAATGCCCCGGCATCACGACGAACAGCACGGAGGTTCCGCCGAGCGCCTCGCTCGCCGGCAATTGCTCGAAGCCCGAGATGCGCTGCACCTCGCAGTCCTGCAACGACAGTCGCGGCCCGGCCAACTCCTTGAAGGCGACCTCGAGACGCGCGGAGAACGCCTCGCCCCAGACGATGTCCTCGCCGTTGCGGTCGTCCCATGCGACGAAGAATGTTCCTGGGGTGGGTTGCATCGTGTTCCCTTCGGCGAAAGACTGCCTGGCCGCGCCGGGGCGCACTGCCGCACCCGCGTCCCGTGTGCCGACCGCTGCGAGCGCCGCCGGTGCGAGGCCGTGACCGGCCTGCGCGATCGCCGGCCGCCGCTGGCGCGTCAACGCCGCGAAGATCTGCTCGACGATCCTGTCCAGATCCTTCTCGTTCGACCAGTCCGGCGGATGGGCGATCGCGATCCCCACGGTCCGTCCGAGATAGAGATCGCCTTTCTCGCCGCCGAGCTTCAACCAGAGGGCCTGGAACGAGGTCGGCGAGCCGCTGGCGGAGGCGCGCGCCCGCAGAAGTTCCTGCTCGATGCGGCACCATGCGGATGTCGCATAGTCCTCGGTGACCACGGCGATCGACACATCGGCCAGCAGGAAACGGTGCAGGATCTCCTCCGACCAGAAGACGCCGGCCTGCGCCGCCAGCACCTGGTCGTTGAACGCATCGCAGCCGTGCTTGTTCAAGCGGTCGCACAAAGCTTGGACCCGCTGGCTGTCGTCGCCCGTCTTGTACGAGACGACGATCTTCGGCTTGCGGGGAAGGTTGGGATCGAAAGGGCCGATGGCGGCGATCCCCAGCTCGTACACCAATTCGGCCCAGGCCGCCGTGACGACGGCCTCGTCCATGCGCAAGGCCAGAAGGTTCTCGTCGCCTGTTTCCAGAAGCTGCTTCTCTCTGGAGTCGCCGGCATAGTTGGTCCAGTACCACCGATACAGCGCGCAGGTGGTCACGTGGAGCGTCGACTGGGACAGCGGACGCTCCTGGGACGAAATCCAGTCCCGCAATCCCTTGAGTTCCCTCCGGCGAATCAGCGACCGAATCCGCAGCAATTCCCAGTTGGAATCCTGCAGCAGGGCATGGGCGAGATAGGGATCCTTTGCGCGCTCCTGATCCAGATCGAGCGGCGGATCGGCCGACAGCCCGATCCGCGCCTTGAGCCTCTCGATGCGGTGATTGACGGGCATGCCGTCCTCGAGGCCTCCTGCGCGGACGGCTTCCTCGTAGCATTCGCGGGCCATATCGCCGGGGTGGCGCGTCGCCAAGTCGCCCAACAGACGCCATGTCTTCGGCGTCACCCCTTTCACTGCGGCCAGACGATTCCGGATGACCGCAGGCTCGTCGAAGATGTCGTGCCCCGATGCGTCGAGGTTCAGCTTGAGAAACATCTCTAGGTGCTTGATCTTGACCGTGCGCACCCCGAAGTTGTCGCGCGCAGGCTCATCGGGCCCCAGGAAGATCAGGCACAAGGCACGCCCGGCGCCCAGGTTCAGGAAATCGAACACATCGTTCATCGCCCGGAATGCCAGCACCAGGGGCGGCTCGCCACCCAGACAGCTCTTCAAGAGATGACGGAGCGCAGACGTCGCGCCGCCGCCCTGCTTTTCCGGCGCGACGCGGTCGATGTGCTGCAGTTCGTAGAGATGCTCCGAGTTGCCGGGCTGGAGGATCTTGCGCATGCGCTCCACGTCGATGGCGCCGATGAGAAGCAACATCAGCGCGCGACTACCGTCGATGGGACTGGCCGGGCGTTTTCGGTCGTGACTGATAGCGGTGGCGATCGCTTTCAGATCCGGGGCGAACGACTGCAACGTTCTCAGATGCATCGAGAGAATCAATTCTTCCCAGCGTTCGATGTTGTGCTTGTCGAGATGGAACTGATTCGACAGCACCTCCTCGATCGGCTCGAACCATGGGCCGCCCGGTCGTTCGGCCTCCAAGGTCCATCCGTCGCCCTGGCGTCGAAGCCTGGCGAGGCTGTCGGCCGACGGCACGGCACGCCGCAGTTCGCCGAGCGAGACGTCGTGCGGCGCGACGATCGCGATCCGCAGATGGGTCGGCAATTCGTCGAGGAAGCGCTGCACGCGCGGATCCAGGATCGCCGTGAACACGAACGCGACGATCGAGACCCGCGCCAGTTCCTCCGCTTGCAGCAACTGGAGCGCGGCCTGGCTCACCATCGCCTCGTTCATGCTCCGCTGCGCGGCTTCGAAGACGGCGCGCAGGCCATGCCGGCTCGCGCGCCCGAGCGGCGCGGCCGACAGCAGCTCCCACGACCAATTGAGGAATTGCGCCTCCTCCGACTGCGCGGAGGCGTCGAGGCAGAGAATGCACCGCGGGCCGGGTATGACGCCCGGCTCGCGCTTGAGTTCCCGGTGCAGGATGGCCACGGCGGGCGGATCGGACGGCGCGGAGTCGGACACGATCCGGAACAGGTGGACGCCACGCGCCGGCCGGAGAAGCGCCTGGCACGACGAATGGAATCGGAGCCCTTTCATGGCCGCCCGCCCACGCTCGCGGCGGACGTCGGCGGGACGCCGGACGACCCGCCAGGAATGACGATCACCTGCGTTTGCCGATCGGCGTCGACGTCCACGCGGCTGGCGCCGCGGCCGTACTCGTTGTAGCGGACGATCTGCTGCACGTCGATCGGCCTGCCGGCGTTGGCTTCCTTGAGCAGGCGCACGACACACGCCGCGCGCGCCGCGGCCAGGCTGCGGTTGTCGGGAAACTGCCGCCGGTCGAGAAGCGGCCGCCAATCGTGGCCGCCCACCACCACCAGCTTCGGCGCTCCGGCGTCGGCGTCCACCGCGTCGCGGATCTTCCTGACCTCGGCCGCGATGTCGGCCGGCAAGGGGCCCGACGCGGCATCGCAGGCCTTGCCCGGCGAGAACGCCGACAGCCATTGCGTTCGACCGCCCGCCTCGGGCGCCGACGCCGGCGACGGGCTCGCCACCGCGACCACGACGACGCTCGCCGCATCGACCGGCGGCAGCAACCGGGCCCAGATGACCCAGACGGCGCCGGCCAGTGCCACCGAAAGAACGGCGATCGTCCCCACGCCGAAGGCGTACACCAACCTCGTTCGATTGAGCTGCGCGACAAGCGATTTCAGCGGTTCCATGATGCTCACCGGCTGCGGTCGACGCCGAGGCGCCCGGGGATCACCGTGCCTGCCGCCTCCCTGGCCGACGTCGACGTCGAAAGGCTGCAATCTAGCCGATGCCGATGGGGACGGCGTCCTGCAACTTGGGGATGACGAACCGGCCATTGCAGCCGCGCCGTTCGATTGCCTTCCGTCTCCCTGCAATCCGGTGGTGTCCGGGGTCGACCGGATCGACGGGGAGACTCATCCGTTCGCCGTCAGCGATGAACTCAATCCATTGCGGACCCATGAATGGGTATCGGAGGGCAATGAATTCCACTCCAGCTGCAATCAGTTCCACTTCGGATGCAATGAGTTCTTATCGGAGTGGAACCAGTTATATCCTGGACCCAATCAATTCCACTCCGAGTGGAACTGACGCCCCTTTTTGGGGCGTTCATTGCATCGCGAGTGCAATGAGTTCCACTCGGAATGGAACTAGCTATATCGCGGAACCAATGAGTTCCAGTGCAAGTGCAATTGATTCCACTTTTTCAGGAGAAAGTTGTATCGCGAGTGGAACCCGTTGTACCTGGCGTATCGACAGTTCCATCGCGGACCCAACCAGGTGGTCTCCGGATACAACCGGTTCTCCTCGGAGATCCACCCGCCCTCCGTCGCGAGGCATCGGTGCCACGCCGCCCTGAACCGACCGACGCCGGCTCGGCACCGGCGACTCGGGTGCCCGGGAGCGCCGTGCGCCATGGGGCGATCGTCGGAGGCGACGCCTAGCAGGTCGACGCGTTCACCGTCTCGTCCGCCCCCGTCCGCGCGAACACGGGCAAGGCTTCGAGCTTGTCGGAGTACGCGGCGAGCGCCGGGCAGGTGCGGGCATCGATCGGCTGCGCCAGCTTGATCTGCATGAAGCGCCACGCGACGGCGGCGGTGATGCCGGCCTGGGTCAGGTGGCGCGGTTCGGAGGACAGCGGGTGGGCGCCGAGCTCGGCGTCGATGGCCTTGAAGGCACCCAGGCGCTGCACGGCGATGCGTTCCATCCAGGGCTCGTGCTGCTTGTCGTCCGGGCGCAGGTTGCGTTCGTAGACCTCCTGCAGCACCTTGTCGCAGGCGGCGAGCGCGAGGCCGGTGATGCGCAGCGCGCGCAGCCGCTCGGCCTTGTGCGCGGGCCACAGGCTGCGGCCGGTGATCGTCTCGAGGTGATCGATGATCAGGCCGGACTCCATCAGCACGGTGCCGTCGTCGCACACCAGCGTCGGCACCTTGACGGCCGGGTTGATCTCGCTGACCTCCTGGAAGGTGCTGAAGACGGACAGCGGCGCGTGCTCGAACGGGACGTCGAGCAATTGCAGCGCGATCGCGGTGCGGCGGACGAACGGGGAATCGAGCATGCCGATCAGCTTCATCGGGGTTCCTGGCGAGGGTGGGATCGTCCGACACGATACCCGGAGGCGCGCGCGGCGCGAAGGGGGCGAGATCGTCGGCGACCGCGAGGGTCGGCCACGAGATGTTCGAAACGCCGAGCGGCGGCGGCGGCCGCGCCGCGATCAGTCGTCGATCGCCACCGTCATGTCCAGCTCGACGCGCCCGTTGCGCGGCAGCTGCGCCACGCCCACGCTGGTGCGGGCGTGATGCCCGAGCAACGGGCCGAACAGGCCGTAGATCAGCTCGGACGCGCCGTCGGCGACGGCGCTGTGCTGCGTGAAGTCCTCGCTGCTGTTGACGAACACGGTGATCTTGAGCACCTGCCGCACGCGCCCCAGCCCGCCGAGCTCGTCGCGCAACGCCGCGAGGCCGCGCAGCAGCGCGACGCGCGCGCCCTGCTTCGCGTCGTCGACGCCGACGTCGCGCCCCAGCTTGCCGGCGAACAGCACGCGGTCGCCGTCGCGCGGCAACTGGCCGCTGACATACGCGACGCCGGCGTGGACGACGACCGCGGCGTAGCGCGCGCCGGGCGCCGCGGCAGCGGGCAATTCGAGGGAGAGTTCGGCGAGGCGGTCTTCGAGGGTCATGGCGCGGGCCGATGAAAGCGATGCGCCCACGTTACGCGAGGCCGCGCCGTCAGGACAGGCACAGCCGCGGTCGATGACGCCAATGCTGTTGCAGTCGAAACGACGTCGCTTGTGCCTGTCGCCACATCAAACGCCATCGCTGGCGAGCAATTCGCGAACTTGCGTGAGCTGCCTGCGCGACACCGCCAGCCATTCCCCCGTCGCGCCGACCTGCACGGCCCAGGCGTCGCCGTCGGGCTCGTGCGGCGCGGCTGGCTGGCCGTCCGGCGCGGTGGGCGCGCGGCGTTCGAGCTTGCGGATCGCGGTGCGCGCGACGAGCGCGTTGCGGTGGATGCGCAGCATCGCGTCGCCGAGGCGGTGCTCGAGGTCGGACAGCGAGTCGTCGAGCACGTAGGCGTGGTCCGCGGTGCGCAGCGTCACGTACTTCAGTTCGGCCTTGAGGTAGAGGATGTCGGCGACGGGCACGCGCTGGACGCGGCCGCGGTCGCTCACCACCAGCACGGGCTGCTCGCCCGCGGCCGCGGCGGGCGGCGCGACAGGCGCGGCGGGCGCGTGGCCCAGGCGCTGCGCGACGCGCACCAGCGCCTCGACCGCCCGCTGCCCGCCGCGCCGCCGACCGCCGCCGCCGCGCCCGCGGAGCAGCCCGTGCTGGTGGTGAGCGACCGCGGCCGCGTGCAGCGCGTGCCGGTCGCCGACATCCTGTACCTGAAGGCCGAGCTGAAGTACGTGACGCTGCGCACGCCGGCGCACGCCTACGTGCTGGACGACTCGCTGTCCGACCTCGAGCACCGCCTCGGCGACGTGATGCTGCGCATCCACCGCAACGCGCTCGTCGCGCGCACCGCGGTCACCAAGCTGGAACGCCGCGCGCCCAGCGACGGCGACGGCGATGGCGAGGGCTGGGCCGTGCAGGTCGGCGCGACGCAGGAGTGGCTGCAGGTCTCGCGCCGGCAGCTCACGCAGGTGCGCGAACTGCTGGCCGAGGACGGCGTCTGAGCGCGCGCCCGACTCAGTGGCCGTGGCCGCTGCGCACCGGCACCGGGCGCGTCAGCAGGTCGGCGTAGAACGCGTAGAAGCGTGCCGTGTCGAACGCGAGCACGACCTTCGATTGCTGCAGCAGCGGATACGACGGCGTCGGGTTGTTGTCGTAGACGATGGACTTGCCGTAGTTGGCGTCGAAGGTGGTGTTCATGTCCACCCACAGGTCGCGCGTGGTGGTGGCGAACGTGGGGTCGACCAGGTAGGCCAGCGCCGTGGTGTCCCAGATGTAGAGCGGGTAGGGCGCGGGCGCCGAGCCGAAGAACGGCGCGTAGGCGTCGGTGTACAGCTTGGTGATCGGCGTCACCGGCCGGTGGTTGGCGATCTGCTCGTACACCGCCTTGGTCAGCGGCACGTTGTTGGTCAGGTCTAGCGGCAGGATCACCTTGGGGATCGCCGCGCGCAACACGATCTTGACCGACTCCGGATCGGTCCACCAGTTGAACTCGCCGACGTCGTTGTAGGCGTTGCCGGCGACGTAGATCTGCCCCGCCATCGTCACGATCTGCTTGATCAGCGGCACGATGCTCGGATCCTTGCGGATGGCCATCGCGAGGTTGGTGGGCGGCGCGATCTCGAGGATGGACACCTGGTGCGGGTAGCGATGGATCTGCTCGATCAGGAAGTCGACCGCGGGCTGCGCCTGCGGCCGCGTGTGCGTCGCGAAGCCGTCGGGCGGCGGCACGAGGTCGCTCGGCGAGGTCGGCGGCGGGCTCCCGAAGGCGCCGACGTAGTCGCTCGCGGCGCCGAACTTCGCGACCTCGTCGAGGTATGCGTCGTAGTCGTGCAGCAGCGGGTACTTCGCGCCCATGTAGACGCCGACCGAGCGATCGATGCCGAGGCGCTCGACCGCCTTCAGCGCGTCCGAGGTCTCCTGCTCGAGCCAGGCGTTGCCGGTCGCGACCGTCATGCCCAGCAGGTCCAGCGTGCCCGCGGCATCGAGCTGGGCCAGCATCGCGAGCGCCTGGCCGTCGTCGCTGATGGTGTTGAAGTCGGTATCGAGGATGACCTTGGGCGGCGCGGGGTTGTGCGCGCGATGGACGTCGTCGGCGCTCGCGGCCGCGGCCGCGAGGGCCAGGACGGACATCGTGAGCAGGCGGAGGGTGGGCGGCATGGGATGTCTCCTGTTGTCATGGCGGCGAGCGCGGGCGCCGCTTCCCGGGCGCGATGATGGCGCAATGCGCGGTGGCGTTCGATGCGGTGAACCCTTGCCCTGATGCGCAACAGACGAGCCGGGCGGGCGCGGCCTGCCGCGTACCCCGTGCCCTATCGGGCGCGCAAACAGTATCAGCGCGTCCCGCGCCAACTGTGCCTGTGCACGGCGCGCGGCCGCGGGCATGCTGGCAGGCCGCTCCCTCGATCGCCTCGACATGACCCTGGAACAACGCCTCGAAGAACTCGGCCTCGCGCTGCCGGCATCGGCCGGCCCCGGCGCCCGTTATGCCGCGGTCGTCGTGCACGACGGCCTCGCCTGGGTCAGCGGCCAGCTGCCCCGCGAGGGCGACCACGTCGTCGCCAGGGGCAAGCTGGGCCGCGACATCGACATCGCCGGCGCGCAGCACGGCGCGCGCATCGCGTTGCTGCGCGGCCTCGCGGCGCTGCGCGACGAACTCGGCGGCCTCGGCCGCGTGCGGCAGATCCTCAAGCTGAGCGTCCACGTCAACAGCACCGAGGACTTCACGCAGCACAGCGCGGTCGCCGACGGCGCCTCGGCGCTGATCCACGAGCTGTTCGGGCCGGAGCTCGGACGCCACGCGCGCACCAGCGTCGGCGCCGCGCAGCTGCCGCGCGACGGCTGCGTGGAGCTCGATCTCGTCGTGGCGCTAGCCTGAGACCAAGCTCGCGACGAAGTCCAGCATCGCCCGCGTCTTCGCCGGCACGTGGTGGCGCGACGGGTGGTACGCATACAGCGGAAATCGCTCGTCCGACCAGTCCGGGAACAGGTCGACGAGGCGCTTGTCCGCCAGCAGCGGATCCTGGGGCAGCGCGAACATCTGCGCGATGCCGTAGCCCGCCTCGCAGACGCTTTGCAGCGTGCCGGCGTCGTTGACGGTGAGCGCTCCGGGCGTCGAGATCACGATCTTGCGCCGCTTCTGGTGGAACTCCCACGGAAACGCGCGGCCGGTGGCGGGATCGCGGAACTGGATGCAGCGGTGCCGGCCCGATTCCAGCTCCTGCGGATGCGCGGGCCGGCCGAAGCGCTTGACGTACTTCGGCGACGCGACGGTCAGCACACGCGCATCGAGCAGCTTGCGCGCGACCAGCGACGAGGGCTGTGGATGGCCGAAGCGCAGCGCGAGGTCGAAGCCGTCGCCGACGAGGTCGCCGAGGTCGTCGCGCGTGCGCAGCTCCACCTCGAGCTCGGGATGGCGTTCGAGGAAGCCGCCGAGCGCGGGGCCGAGGATCAGGCGCGAGAAGAACGGATCGACGTTGACGCGCAGCCGCCCGCGGATCGCCGCCGCGCCGCCCTGCGCGTCGGCCGTGGCCTCCTGCAGCGCGGCGATCAGCGGCAACACCTGTTCCTGGAAGCGGCGGCCCTCGACGGTGAGCCGCACCGAGCGCGTGGTGCGCTCGAACAGGCGGATGCCCAGCCGCGCCTCGAGCCGGGCGACGGCGCGGCTGACGCCGGACTGCGACATGTCCAGCGCCTCGCCGGCGCGGTTGAAGCTGCGCGCGTCGACGACCGCGGCCATCACGGCCAGGCCCTCGAGCAGTTGCGTGCCGGTCTCCGCCATTGATGACTCCGAGGCATCAGTCAAATGAGTTTCATGCTATCGCAATCGATCGGCGGGCGCAGAAGAATGCGTTCCATCGCATCAAGGAGCCAGCGACATGTTTGCAATCACGGGAATCACGGGACAGGTGGGCGGCCAGCTCGCCGCGGAACTTCTGGCGGCGAAGCGGCCGGTGCGCGCCGTGTTGCGCGATCCGGCCAAGGCGTGGCCATGGATCGAGCGCGGCTGCGAGGCCGCCATCGCCGCGATGGACGACGCCGAGGCGCTCACGGCCGCCTTCACGGGCGTCGACGCGGCCTTCGTGCTGCTGCCGCCGGTGTTCGACCCGTCGCCCGGATTCGCCGAGAGCGGCCGCAACATCGCCGCGATCTCGCGGGCGCTGCGCGCGGCGCGCGTGCCGCGGGTGGTCGTGCTGTCGACGATCGGCGCCGACGCCGCGCAGGAGAACCTGCTGACGCAGCTGCAGCGGCTCGAGCGGGCGCTGGCCGACCTGCCGGCGGCCGTCACCTTCCTGCGCGCGGCCTGGTTCGTCGAGAACGTCGCCTGGGACATCGAGGGCGCGCG
>JASLEM010000296.1 GCA_030151165.1 Burkholderiaceae bacterium | reverse complement strand
GTCGATGCGGATGTCGCCCGCGTCGGCGCGCACGAGGCCGACGACCATGTAGAACGTCGTCGTCTTGCCGGCGCCGTTCGGGCCCAGCAGGCCGACGACCTCGCCGGCGTTGACCGCGAGATGGACTTCCTTGACGACCTGGCGCGCGCCGTACGACTTCTGCAGGCCCGTCGCTTCGAGCCGGCTCTGCGTGGCAGGCGCGCTGGCCGCGGCCTTGCCGCTGGCGGCGGGCATCGGCACGGGCGTCGCCGACGGCGACACCGCGGTGCCGGCCTTGACCGGCGCCTCGCTCATCGCGCGGCCCCCGAGGCCGGGGCCGCCGACGGCAACGAGAGCGGCTCGGGCTGCGGCCTCGAGCTCGCGGGCTTGGGCGTGAAGACGACCGTCGTGCGGCCGCCGGCCGTCGTGGTCTGCGCGCCGCCGTTGCTGCGCGTGCCGTCGCCGGTCAGCGCGATGGTGTCGGCGGCGGTGTCGTAGGTGATCAGCGCGGCGTTGGCCGAGTCGGTCACGGCGGTGCCGTGCAGCATGCGCAGCTTCGCGGCGCCGATGAAGCGCACGCGGTTGGCGGCGCTGTCGTACTCGATGCGCTGGGCCTCGCCTTCGCTGTACAGGTCGTCGCCGTCGCGCTTCTGGCGGAACGTGGCCGGCTGCGTGGACGTGCCGTAGGCCGTGCCCAGGCGCTGGCCGTCGGGATCCTCGCTCACCTCGACCTTGTCGGCGTGGATCACGAGAGTGCCCTGCGTGATGACGACGTTGCCGGTGAAGACCGCGCTGTGCTTGCTCAGGTCGACGACGTCGGTCGAACCGGAGCTGTCGACGGTCATCGGCTTGGTGCGGTCGGCGCGTTCGGCCTGTGCCGGCAACGCGACGAAGGCGGCCGCGGCCAGGGCGACGGCCGCCGCCAGGGCGCTGCGGGCGGCCGGCGCGAGGCGTGGGAACGACTCGCCGACGCCGGCACGCCGCGGCGCGCTGGCACAGGGAGATTCGGGCAGGAGGGGGAGTGGGTTCGGGCGCATCGCGATCGGCACGGAAATTGCAGACCATTCTAGCCCGCGTGCATCGCCGCCGTGCGCCTTCAACCCCCTTCGGGCGCCGGGTTGATCGTGCTGTCGGTCACAACCAACGCCGCCGCACGACGGCGTTGCGTGCGCGCCCGCGCTGTGTCAACCGCCCTTGCGGACCAGGTTGATCAGGTAGTCCGTGGTCGGGAACGGCGCGGTGATCGTCGTGAACCGGCCCTGCACGGCCATCTGCGGCATGTGGTCGATGTTGTAGTCCGTCTCCAGCTGGTTCGCCTGGCGCAGCTTGGTCTGCACGCCGAAGCTTTCCCAGGCCGCCTTCACCTTGTCGACGTCCAGGCCGCTTTCCTTGGCGAAGTCCAGCATGTCGGCTTCGCGGTTGATCGGCTTGTGCTGCACCCAGAACCGGTTGAAGGTCTTGGCGTGCATCTGGTCGACCAGGCCCAGCGCTTCCCAGGTGTAGAAGACCTGCGCGTGGATGTTCTTCAGGGCGTCGAACGTGACCGGGATGCGGCGGAAGTGCACGTCCTGCGGCAGCTTGGCGACCCACGGCTCGAGCGTCGGCTCGAACTCGAAGCAGTGCGGGCAGTTGTACCAGAAGAACTCGACCACCTCGATCTTGCCGGGCTGGCCGGTCGGCACCGGCGTGCGGAGCTTGTTGTAGTCCTTGCCCTCCGTCGGCGCGCCTTGCGCGAGCGCCGCGCCGGGCAGGCCCAGGCTGGCCAGGGCGGCGGCGCCGGCGAGGCCGGAGATCTTGAGGGTCAGGTCGCGACGAGTGAGATTGCGCATGGGGTGGGTTCCGGACGGCTCAGCCGCCCTTGCGGATCAGGTTGACGAGGTAATCGGTGGTGGCAAGGCACTTGACGGGGCCGCCCATCGACGGGCCGGTCGTGTAGCGGCCCTGGATGCCGATCTCCGGCGTCCCGTCGATGCCGTAGTCGTCGCACAGCGTCTTGGCCGCGTTCATCTTCGAGTGCACGCTGAAGCTCTCCCAGGCGGCCTTGACCTTGGCGACGTCCAGCCCGCTTTCCTGCGCGAATTCCAGCATGTCGGATTCGCGGTTGATCGGCTTGTTCTCGACGTGGAAGCGGCGGAACGTCTTCGTGTGCATCTGGTCGACCAGGCCCAGCGCTTCCCAGGTGAAGTAGATCTGCTGGTGGATTTCCTTGAGCGCGTCGAACGCCACGGGCACGCGCCGGTAGCGCACGTCCGCCGGCAGGTTGGCGACCCACGGCTCGAGCGTCGGCTCGAAGGCCCAGCAGTGCGGGCAGGCGTACCAGAAGAACTCGATGACCTCGACCTTGCCGTCCTTGGGGACGGGCAGCGGCGACTTCAGCTTGTTGTAGTCCTTGCCCTCGATCGGGCCGCCCTGCGCCAGGGCGAGGCCCGGCAGGCCGAGGCTCGCCAGGGCCGCCGCGCCGGCGATGCCGGCCAGTTGCAGGGAAAACTCGCGCCGCTTCATGCGGATCCTTTCAACGGGGTTCGGGTCGGGAAGCGTGTAGACGCGGCGCTCGACAACAAGTTCATTGTTTCGAACGTTCGACGCGCACCAACGACGCTTCCGGGTCGATCGCCTTGGCGCGGTCTTCCTGCGCGTCGGCGTCTTCCTTCCTGTCAAACGGCCCAAGTCGAACTCGGTGGACAGTCCGTCCGTTCTGCTCGCGTTCGCTGACCGTCGCGCGGAAGCCGGCGAGGGCCAGCTTCGCGCGTTGCTGCTCGGCGTCCTCCGCTTTGGAGTAGGCGCCAACTTGCACGAAATACACGAAGGCATCGGTGCCGGAGGCCGCGGCCGACGTGTCAGGTGCCTGGCCGTTGAGGATCGCCGCGGCGTCGCGGTTGCTGCGTGGCGCGGGCGGCGGCGGCAGCACGACCGGGGCCGGCGCGACCGCCGTCGGCTTGCTGTTCTCGGTCGGCGGCGGCAGCACCGGCGCGGGCTGGCGCGGCACGACGGCGGTGTCGGAGGCCGGCGTCGCCGCGGGGGCGGGCGCGGGCGCCGGGCGCGTCGTCGCCTTGCCGATCAGCCCGGCGTTCGGATCCCAGCTCTTGTTGCGCTCGGCCTCGGCGGCGTCCTGCTCCGGCGTGCGCATCTGACCCTTGTTCATCAGCGGCACCGGCGTCTTCGTGACGTACAACGCCACGCCGAGCGCCACGGCCAGGCCCAGCAGCAGCCCGACGATCAATCCGAGGGCGAAGCCGCCCCGTTGCTTGCTGTGCGGTGTCTTGGCGGCGGATTTCACGTGGTCGGGCTCTCGGTGATCTCGTCTCGGTTCATCTGGGTCGGGGCGCTCACGCCGAGCACGGCCAGCGCGTTCTGCAGCACCTGGCGCGTGGCCGACAGCAGCGCGACGCGCGCGAGCGACAGCGCGGCGTCGTCGACCAGGAAGCGCTCGGCGGCGTAGTACGAGTGGAAGCTCGCGGCGACGGCGCGCGCGTAGAACGCGATGTCGTGCGGCGCCAGGTCGCGCGCGGCGGTGGTCAGCGTCTCGGGGAATTCGGCCAGGCGCAGCATCAGCGCGGCCTCGGCGGGGGCGACCAGCAGCGCGAGGTCGGCCTTCGGCACGGCCGCGAGGTCGCCGCCCTTGTCGGTGAACTGGCGCAGCACCGAGCAGATGCGGGCGTGCGCGTACTGGACGTAGAACACCGGGTTCTCGTCGTTCTGCTTCAGCGCGAGGTCGATGTCGAACACGAACTCGCTGTCGGCCTTGCGGCTGACGAGGAAGAAGCGCACGGCGTCGCGGCTCGTCCAGTCGATCAGGTCGCGCAGCGTGACGTAGCTGCCGGCACGCTTGGAGATCTTGACCTCCTGGCCGCCGCGCATCACGGTGATCATCTTGTGCAGCAGGTAGTCGGGCCAACCCTGCGGCACGCCCTCGTCGACCGCCTGCAGGCCGGCGCGCACGCGGGCGATGGTGCCGTGGTGGTCGCTGCCCATCACGTTGATGGCCTTCCGGAAGCCGCGCCCCCACTTGTTCAGGTGGTAGGCGACGTCGGGCACGAAGTACGTGTACGTGCCGTCGGACTTGCGCATGACGCGGTCCTTGTCGTCGCCGTACTCGGTGGAGCGCAGCCACAGCGCGTTGTCCAGCTCGTAGGTCTTGCCCGAGTCGACCAGCTTGCGGACGGTGCCGTCGACGCTGTGGCTCGCGTACAGGCTGGTCTCGAGGAAGTAGTTGTCGAAGCGCACGCCGAAGGCCTGCAGGTCGAGATCCTGCTCGTGGCGCAGGTAGGCGACGGCGAACTGGCGGATGCCGTCCAGGTCGGCGGGGTCGCCCGAGGCCGTGAACTCGCGGTCGTCGGCCTTGACGGTCTTCTTCGCGAGGAAGTCGGCGGCGATGTCGGCGATGTAGTCGCCGTTGTAGAACTTCTTGCTCTCGGGGTTCGCGGGGTCGGTCGGCCAGACGTCGTCGCCCGGCTTGTGGCCCTGGATGCGCAGCAGCGTGCTGTTGGCGAGCGTGCCGATCTGCACGCCCGCGTCGTTGTAGTAGAACTCGCGCTGCACCTGCCAGCCCTGGCTCGCGAGCAGGTTGCAGACGGTGTCGCCGAGCGCGGCCTGGCTCGCGTGGCCGACGTGGAGCGGCCCGGTCGGGTTGGCGGAGACGAACTCGACGATGACCTTGTGGCCGTTGGCCGGCTGCTGGCCGAATTGCGCGCCGCCGGCGAGCACCTCGGCGACGACGGCCTGCTTCGCGGCCGGCGCGAGGCGCAGGTTGATGAAGCCCGGGCCGGCGATCTCGAGCGACGAGACCCAGCGCTGCACGGCCGGCTGTGCGTTCAGCGCGGCGACGAGCTGCTCCGCGACCGCGCGCGGCGGCTGGCGCAGCGTCTTGGCGAGCGGCATCGCCGCGGTGATGGCGAGGTCGCCGTGGGCGGCCTGCTTGGGGGATTCGAACGCGGGGGTGAACACGGCGTCGGGCGCGACTTGCGCGACCGCGGCCGCGAGCGCCTGCGCCAGCTCGGACTTGGCTTGGATCATCCGCGGATTCTACGGTTCGAAGCCCGCGCCGCCGGTTCCACGGGGATGTGCGGCGCCGCGCACGCGACGCGCGGCCGCCGCGGGCGTGCGAACAACCCGCGAAACGCCGTATTCTTCGGCTGATCGACGCGCGGCGCAGGCCTCAATATCGGCAACTGACCCACCGCGTCATGAGCGCGAGCGTCCACGCCCACCCCATCCTCGATGTCCGAACCCGCCTTCAACCCGGAAGCCACCACGATCCTCGACGCCGCGGTGGACGGCCACGTGGTCGACGACCTGCCCGAGACGATCGGCAAGTACCGCGTCAAGGGCCGGCTGGGCGACGGCGCGACGAGCGAGGTGTTCCTGGCCTGGGACGACCAGGGGCAGCGCGACGTCGCCATCAAGCGCATCCGCGCGGCCTCGGACGCCGCGCCGGTCGACGCGCACTTCTGGTCGCGCTTCTTCGCGGCCGAGGCGGCGCTGGTCGGGCGACTCCACCATCCGAACGTCGTGCAGCTGTTCGACGCCGTCAACGACGACGACGACGTGCCCTACCTCGTGATGGAGTACGTGCCCGGCGTCACGCTGCGCGAGTTCTGCCGCACCGACCGGCTGCTGCCGCTCGAGCAGGTCGTCGAGATCGGCTTCAAGTGCGCGATGGCGCTCGGCTACGTCTATCGGCAGGGCCTGATCCAC